>CAYNFH010000074.1:0-26044 GCA_964396385.1 uncultured Chthonomonadaceae bacterium
ACCGAAGGGAGGAATCTGGCCTCCGGGACAGAGCGGCCAGATTCCTCAGTCGCTTCGCTCCTTCGGAATGACAAGTTACTGCCGCGGTCTCGTAGTAGGTTTTTAAGGAGCAGTTATGTCCGACACAGTGCCGTCTTTGATACAGCAGGTGGAGGAGGACTGCTTGCGCAGCCACCTCTACCACCTGGCGAAGGACCCGCTGCCGTACCGGAAGGTCAATCACACCGTTTCCGGACACCGGCAGCACACCCTGGCGGAGACGGACGCCTGGATCGGCGCCCACCTGCACTCCTACGGGTACGCGGTCGAGCGGGAAGCCTGCCCGGTGCAGGCGTTCGGCTTCGACGCGAACAAGCCGAAGCAGCACTCCTACGCAGATCCGCCTCCCGGCACTCCCGTGCACACTGCGTACAACCTGTACGCCAGGAAGCGAGGTCGGAGCGCGCCGGAGGAGATCATCCTCCTACTAGCGCACAAGGACTCGCAGAGCTGGATCGACTCTCCCGGCGCATACGACAACGGTTCCGGGACCGTCGCGATACTGGAGATCGCGCGCGTGCTGGGGAGCTATCCCAGTGAGCGCTCTCTGTGGTTCCTGTTCTGTAATGAGGAGCACGAGCCGTGGACCAGCGTTACGGCGGCGCAAAACGCGAAGGCGCGTGGCGATAACCTGGTGGCCATCTTTAATGTAGACAGCGTCGGCGGGAAGTCCGACCAGGAGATCGCGGCGGGGCTCAAGCCCAACGTCACGCTCTACACCACCCCGGAGGGGAAGCGGCTGACCGATCTGATGGCAGCGGTGAACGAAGCCTACGGGATTGGTCTGGCGCAGCGCGCGCACCTCCGCGAGTTTCCGAACGATGACGACGGCTCTTTCGTCAAGGCGGGCTTCGGCTGCGCCGTGGCGAACATCGGCTCCTTTCCGTACGAAGACGCTCAGTACCACCTGGAGGGAGACATTCCGGAGCGCGTAGATTTCGAGAACGTGCGGATGGCGGCGCAGGCTACGCTCGCGGCCGTAGTTTGGCTGGATCAGGGGAGATGGTGATAGGTGATAGGTGATGGGTGCGGAAGCCCCCTCCCAGCCCTCGGACCAGTGGCGGGCTGGGTACCCTCCCCCAATACTGGGGGAGCAGATGGAATCCGGACTCACCTATCACCCATCACCTATCACCCCAAAGGGAGAAGCCATGTACCGAATGGGGGAAGAGGAGATTGAGGAGCTGCGGTGCGTCATCCTGCGCAAACAGCTCTTTCGCGTGGGCGACCCCGCCGACGGACACCAGCAGGAGGTAGACCGGTTCGAGCGGGAGTGGGCGCAGAAGATCGGGACGCGCTACGCCCTCTGCATGTCAGGCGGCGGCACCGCGGCGCTCATCTGCGGCCTGGTGGGTCTGGGAATCGGTCCGGGCGATGAGGTGATCGTACCGGCATATACGTGGATGGCGACCGCCACCGCGGTCCTCTCTGCCGGCGCGATTCCGGTGCTTGCGGAGGTGGACGACACCCTCGCGCTGGATCCGGAGGACGTGGAGCGGAAGATGTCGCCAACCACGCGCGCCATCATCCCGGTGCACATGGTTGGGCGGCCGTCGGACCTGGCCGCGCTATGCGAGGTGGCGCGGCGCCATAGCGCACGCGTGCTGGAGGACTGCTGCCAGGCGGACGGTGGCGGGTATCGCGGCAGGAGGGTGGGGAGCTGGGGAGATGCGGGTGCCTTCAGCTTCAACCAGTACAAGATCATAAGCTGTGGAGAGGGCGGCGCCCTGGTGACCGATGACCGCGCCGTTTACGAGCGCGCCCTGGTGTTTCACGACAGCGGCGCCAACTTCCGGCCGTACGCACAGAAGCTCGAGACGCCGATCTTCGTCGGGCAGCAGTGGCGCGCCGACGAGGTGATGGGCGCCATCCTGCGCGTACAGTTGCAGCGTCTGGATGGTATCCTGGCGGACCTGCGGCGGATCCGCAAGCGGTTCGAGGCGGAGCTTGCGACCGTATCCGGCCTCCGCGTAGCGGCAAACAATGACCCGGACGGGGACTGCGGAGTCGTCGCGGCGCTCCAGTTCGATACCGAGCAGATGGCGCGCACATTCGCCGATGCGCCGGGCGTCCACGGATGGCTGCCCATCGACAGCGGCAAGCACGTCTACACCAACTGGACTCCGCTGCTCGAGAAACGGATGGGCCACCATCCCGCACTCAACCCGTTCCACCATCCGCTTAACGCGGGGCTTCGTACGGAGTATTCGCCCGATATGTGTCCGCGTACGCTGAACCTGCTGGCGCGCACGGTGTTCATCTCGATGGATCCGGACTGGAGCGACGAAGAGGTAACGGAGCGGATCGCCGCTTGCCGCAGAGCTGTCCCCGGCGACTGAAGTCGCGGGCAACAAGCACGCAAAGTCCGCCTACGCGGACTCCGGAAAGTACAAAGAACCAGCCGGATGAACCATTTAGCACACCGGATGGGCAGACTACGGATTCTGGCGGCGGCAATGCTCCTTGTTGCGGCTCCCGCGAAGCCGCAGGCGGATATACCGGGTGTTAGATTCCCCTTCGTAATCCCATGGGATGATTCGGCTCCCAGTCTGGTGGATGTGTCCTTCCTCAACCGTGCGCCGGCTGGCGCGCACGGGTACATCCAGGTGCGCGGCTCCCACTTTGTAGAAAGCGGTACGGGAAGGCGCATCCGGTTCCTGGGGGTCAACTTCGCCGAGGTGGGCGCGCCGTTCCCCACGCACCGCGATGCGGAGAAGATTGCGGCGCATCTCGCCAAGTACGGCGTGAACCTGGTCCGTTTCCTCGGTATCGACGATATCTGGGACTCGAAGGGGACTATCTGGGACACGCGCTATAAGGACCACCGGTTCGATCCGGTGCGGCTCGAGCTGCTGGATTACCTCATTTATCAGCTCAAGCAGCACGGGATCTACTCCGGAGTCCCGCTGCACCTTATTAATCAGTTCAGACCGGAGGATGGCTTTGCGGATACCGTCCGCAAGCTCCCGTTCGAGTTTGGCAACCGGGTGGACGAGTTCGACGCCCACATGATCGCGCTCCAGAAGTCGACCGCGCGGACCCTGCTAACCCACGTGAACCCCTACACCCATCGGGCGTATGTGGACGAGCCCGCGATCCTGGACGTGGAGATCACGAATGAGGACTCCTTGCTGGGAGATGAAGATAACCTTGGAGGCGGGCTGGACCGTCTCCCGGAACCGTTCGCCGGGGAGCTGAAGGCGCTCTGGAACGCGTGGCTGGCACGCCGCTATCCGTCCGCCAGTCACAATGTCCCCCTGCCCGGCTCCCCTCGCGGTCGCGAGCGGGAGGAATGGGTCGCGTTCCTGTGCGACACCGAGCTCGCCTTCGCGCGCGAGATGCGGCGGTTTCTCAAAGAGGAGCTGCACCTGCACTCGCTGGTGGTCTGCTCCCAGGTTTCCTACGGTGGGCTGTTTGGCCAGTACCGGGAACTTAGGATGGACTATGTAGACCAGCACGGCTACTGGAGCCATCCGGAGTTCCCGCACACGCAGTGGGACTCGGCGGACTGGACCATCAATCCCGTCTCCATGGCGGCCAGAATGGGAGAGAGGTGGACGCTGCCGGAGATCGGCGAGTACCGGGACATCCAGAAACCCTACTCCATCAGCGAGTACAACCTCGCGGCGCCCAATCCGTACCAGTCCGAGTGCATGCCGCTGCTGGCATCCTTCGCGGCGTTCCAAGACTGGGACGCCATCACCCCCTTCGACTATGGGTACTACGGCGCACAGGCGGAGAATGCGAAGATCCAGGGCTGGTTCGCGCTGGGCGCCAACCCGGCCAAGTGGGCGTTCTTTCCATCGGCGGCGCTCCTGTTCCGCGCGGGCGAGATTCCCTCCACCGTGTTTTGGCGCACAGTTTCGCTTCCCGCCACCCTCACCGCTACCGCCCTGCTGCGGGATCGTTCCACACTGTCCATATGGGGTCGCGCCGGTATCGATCCGCACGCGGGGCTATCTCACCGGCTGGGTGTGAGTATTGGCGGGTCTAAGGCAACTCAGACAAGTCCGACTAGCCTGAGAGGCCGGACGGGCAGAGACAAGGCCGCGCCCGTGCTGGGGAGTGAGACGGCGCGGGAGGAGACGGCCCGCTATACCGCGGACGCGCCGTGCGCCAAGGTTGTGGTGGGCTTCGTGGCCGGGAAGCGAGTCATTCTATCGGGCGCCACATTCGCGTTTGGCCAGATGCCGAACCGCTTCGCGGCGGTCACCCTGGTGGCGGTGGACCGGAAGCCGCTCTCCCGTTCGGCGCGGCTGCTGCTGACGGCGGTGGACCGTGTGGAGAACACGGGCATGCGGTGGAACGCCGCGCACAACAGCGTGGGGGAGCATTGGGGAACGGCGCCTACCCTGGCGGATGCGGTTCCGGTCGCCGTAACCCTGAAGACCGATGGCCCGCGGCGGGTGGTTGCGCTGGATGAACGCGGCTTGCCGAAGCAGAGCGTCCCGTCGCTTTATCGCAAGGGGCAGCTCACCTTCCGCGTCGGCCCGTCCAACCGCACCCTCTGGTATGCGGTGACTAAGTGACGGCAAAGGCTGAGCGCGCGCTGTAACGGGTACGTAGTGCTGGACAGCCCGGCGCCGGGCAAGGCTGGCAGTGGCGGCTCGAACTGGAGGATCGCACTCCACACGCGCCGCCCGGTAGGGGCGGTTGCCTGCAGCTCCACGCGGTCCGGCGACCCGCCTTTGCCCGCCGCGATTCGCCCGCGAAGGACAGCCGGGCCCATCGACGAGGTAGACGGACCGTTTGATGTACCGAGCAGACCTGCGGACAGCCTGGCCAACCTGTCAGGCGAGAGTGAGCCGAGGGCGAGACCGCTGCCTTCGAACGTGGCCGACAGTTCTTCCGGCGAAAGCGCTGCGAGCGACTTCATTACGCGAACTTTCTGCATGGAGTCCCACGGGCCAGAAGCGGGGAGCGCTAGGTCCAGCGTCAATCGCAGTTGCGGCCAGCTCAGCTCGGACGCTATGCGCAGGCGCTCCGCAAACGTAAAGCCACCGTCGTGCATGGCCTGACGGATCCACGCCTGAATCAGCCGATCCGGCACGTCTACGGCGCGGTCGTATGCCCATGTCCTGCTCCAGATTAGGACGTCCCTTCCGTTCCTTATGGCCGTGAATCCCCACTCTTTGCAGGCGGCGTTGATAAGCTGGGTGGGCGTGCCTTTAAGAATGCGCAACCCGCGAGAGGGCGCGCCCCAATAGACTGGCTTGAAGAAATGCTCCTGGTAGAGATTGGTGCCGGCCGCCCGGGCGATGGCGCGAAATGTAAAACCGCTGTCCGAACGCTGTGCCGGCGTTACGGCCGGGTCAAGCAAGGCGGGCGCTATATCTACCGTGGGCTCTCCCGGTAATGGTGCCAGATCCGGCGGGCCCGTGTCCCTGAGGGGATCGAAGACGACATGCATCTCCCCGCCATCGTAAAGGCTAACGCCCTCCAGCCGCAGTCCGAAGAGGGTGGAACGCTCGGGGTGCTCGCCGCCATAGAGATCCTGTTGGAAGGATAGTCGAGGAGGATCAGGCGGAGAATCGGGGACACCGTTCGGAAACGGGTCCGGTGCTCCTGACTGGATCGCGGCAGTTCGCATCCGCTGCTCCGACTCGCGCCATTTCCTGTTGAATGATGCCACCTGATCGCGCAGAATGCCAAGCGAAATAGGCACTGCCCCGTCTCGGATGAGTTCATCCAATTGCTCGTCGGATAGTCCGCCCAGTGCATCCCGGAACGGCTGCAAATCCGGATCGGTGAGGTAGCTCTGGGCTAGTTCGCCTTTATAATCTTGCCGCTCTCGATCGGTGGCCCGACATAACTGGTGAAACTCGCGGAGCAGTCGAATAGCGCGTTGGCGCGGTTCGTCGAGAGCAAGCTGCTCATTCCGTTCCGAGATCGCGTCTCTCCAGAGGCGGTACGCCGGATGTGCGCTGTTGCCGTTGAGCCTTTCCCAGTAGTAGCCCTTCGGCTGATCTAGACTGTGACTCAAGAGCCGTGCCAGGAGATTCATCAACTTATACAGTGGCACCCTCTCTAGATGAACCGTGATGCGCTGATCGGCTATGCCGGTACGCGCGCTCAGCCCAATGCCATACGCGCTGGACACTTCGCGGAGCACCCCTCCAAGAGGGCGAGAGGCGGCGGACAGGGTAATCGGAATCCTAAGACTCCGGTCCTGCGCTAAGGCGTCGGCGGTGGTTTCCGCACGGTTCAGGTGGGGATCGGTTGCCGTCTGGGCACTAGCGGATGGAGAAGTTGTCGCTGCCATCGCCAGCGCGAAGGCGGCGATGAACGCTGTGCCGCAACGATGGCCGGACCACAATTTCCCCACCGGCACGCTATACCTGGTAGGAAAATGGTCCCGGGTAGATGTCATATTGCTTGTTTGTTGAAGATCTGGTGTCGTGAAACTGGTACTGGTAGTAGACCACGCCGAATCCAGGTTTATAGTACTTTAGGATATGATCCTGTACGGCATCCGGCGCAAAACCGCAGCATTGTGCGCGCACAGACGCTTTTGGGGAGCGTGTCCGCTTAGAGGGAGCGATGAGGAAGGTGGTCTGGCGGGAACTGTGTCTCCATGATCGGCGCCTGTGGAGTGTTTGGCTTCCACTTGGAACACGGCTTGATGTTTAGGTCCGCAGCTATCCTTTGCTTTATGGCGTCCGGAGCCCCAGCATTAGCTGTAGTACCGACCTTCCAGCAGCTCATGGACCCGGCTGTATTCCCGGAGGCGCAGCGGGGAATGAAGGTGCAATCGGCCCGGCTCGATAGCGGGCGGTTCGTGGTGACGACTACCGGGGCGCGGTTTTCGGCCGACCTGCAGGCGGGGCAGATCACGTGCGAACAGCGGATCGGGCACCTTCGGCCGGTCGCGCGCCTGCGGCTGTCGGCGCCGCTTACCGGCGGCTCGCTGACCCACGCCGGACCGGGGCGGGCGATCCTGGCCTTCGAGCGGCCGGCGGCGACTATCCGCGTGAACGGCGACTCCCTGCTCATGCTGCACGCGCACGCGCCGCTGGTGGTCGAGGTGGAGCGCCTCATCCCCGTCGCGTGGGAGGCCTCCTACGGCAGCGATCACCTGATGCTGGATGAGTGGGGCGGGTTCGGCCTCTACTGCTCCGAGCCGCGGCTGGAGGACGGCTATGCTCCCCGCTCGACTATGGTGGCGCGTTACGCGCTGCCGGCGGATGCGGTACTCTGGATGGCCGTCTGCCCGCCCAAGCCGTACGACTGGCGCCGCTCGCTGCGAGACAACGTGGTCTGGCACTGGTCCAATAAGGTGGGCTACCCTTCCGACGCGGAGCTCCGCTCGTGGCGGCCCTCCGGCAACATCGCGCTCCTCCAGTCAGAGGTGATGCTCTGGCGGGACTGGAACCTGGACTTCGTCCCCCGCCTGGGCGCCGCCGAGTTCGCGCGCGTCCGAGATACGCTGCACCGGCTGGGAATGCGCATGATGGTCTACACCAGTCCCTACTACTTTCTGAAGGGCACGCCGCTCGAGCCGCAGTCCATGAACAGCTTTGAGGGCGGGCGGGACTATCCGCCGGGCACGCCGACCGGCGAGAACATCGACCTGTTTATGGCGGCCATCTGCCGCCTCGTCCATACCTATAGGCCCGACGCCCTCTACTTTGACGGCCAGTACATGGAGAACCCGGCGGCGCTCTACGCGCTGGCAAGGCGCTCCCGGGCGCTGCTCGGCGAGCGCGGCCTGCTGGAGTGGCACTCTACGCGGGCACTGGGAGAGGGACTGTGCTACCTGCCGCCCGCCGATGCCTACGTCGATTTCGTTCTGCGTGGCGAGGAAGAGAGCAGACGCTACGCGGACTACCGGTATCTTCGCTTCTTCGTATCCGGATACAACGCGCACAACAGTATCGGCGTCCTGTCCAACAACATGTCCGGGTCGCTCACGCCGGAGCTTGCGCGCGCGGTCCTGCGCGTCAACGCGCGCCTCCATACGATTGTGGACTGGCTGGATGAGCCGGCGATCATGCGGTCGCTGCGCGAGGATTACCGCAGCGCGTTAACACCCGCATTACGCGCGGAGGTGGAGCGCGGCTTAGATAGCCGGCAAGCGCAGGTGTACGCGGAAGATGGAGGCGCTTCTAGGAGGGGACCCTAGACCGTTTGCTCCGGCCGGGACCCCGGCAGGAGCTAACTAGACAGGGACGGCGCGCGGTTGAAGATCAGGGCCGCGATGGAGCCGAGGATGGGGAAGAACAGGATTACGGCCACCCAGACCAGCTTCATGACTCCGTCCAGGTTGCTGCGGGCCACGGAGGTGAGCGCCCATATGACAAGGACAATCTCCGCCACGAGGAACAGAACCCAGAGGGCCACCATCCCGCCAACGATGCTGCCCATTCTGCTTGTCTTCTCCTTGCTCGAATTGTAGCGAGGAGGACGATCCCAACCTGAGGCGGGTTCCCAGCCCTACTGACCGTGCACGGAGCGAGGAGCTGGTACGCCATCCGGCCGGAGCTCGTGTGATGCGTAAATCCGAGCCGCTTGACCGACCGCAAGGAACATCGTGGCGAGTGATACCTTCCAACTGTTTGGAAGGAAGTGATGGATATGCTTACCGGACAGCGGGTAGTTATTTGCGACGAAGCGGTCCCCGCATGGCAGTTCAAGCGGGAGTTTGAGAGCCACGGATTGCGGGTGATAGGCATCGCCCGTGATGGCCTCGAGGCAGTGGAGATGGCGCTCAAGGAGCGGCCCGACATTATGCTGCTCTCGGCCGAGGCAGAGAAGCTGGATGGAGTAGAGGTGGTCCGCCGGATAGCGCGGCACTACCTGCCCTGCATCCTCATGTTTGTGGATCAACCGGGGTCACAGACGGTTCGTGAGGCGATGGAGGCCGGCGTGGCCGGCTGCCTGGGAAAACCGGTGGCGGCGGCGGAGGTGTTCCGGACCCTCGAGCGGCTCTGCGACCGGCCGAAGAGCCCCCCGTGATGCGGCTGATCAAATCCCGGCTCTTGCGCGCAGATTGCCGATGAAAGGCGCTCCGCCGCGACAGAGCCTGGTGAGGTAGACGAGAGCTCCCGTACGGGCATCCACGCAGAGGGTACCTCCCCAGCCCGCTTCGCTCCAGAGATAGACCCCGCGACCAAGTGGCGAGCCGGTGCATTCCATCCTGCCAGCTGCAATGCCCGCTGCGCGTAACCAGCGGAGCGCTTGCGCGCGCTGCAGGGCATAAGGCAAAACTGGCGCTTCCACGTGCTGTCTCCCTACACAGAGTGAGAGCAGCTCCAGGTGGTCCTCAAGTTCCCGCAACACGAACCCGCAGCAGTACTCGCCGTTTGCGTCGAAGCACTCCACCCTCCAGACTCTCAATCGACCGGCGGGCGTGCCGGCTGCCCGGGAAGGAGAGGCAGACAGGCGCACGACCCCCAGATCGGCGCCGACCCGGGAGACCAGCTCTTCCGACCTGTCGAGCACTGCATTCTCAGCCTTCGTCTGGTCCGTCAGCGTGCGCTCGGGGCCACGCGCGTTGCGGGTTCGCGCAGGCGCGCTTGCAGGCTAGCTCCTGCTCCGTCAGCGTGCGCTCGGGGCCACGCGCGTTGCGGGTGGGCCGGCCGGCAACGAGCATGGACGCCGCAACCGCAGCGAGTGCCGGCGCCAATCCGGCGATAGTCGTAAATCGTGCATGGGCGCGAGCAGACATGGAGATTCTCCGCTACCGGCCGCGTTGTAAGTTCAGCGTGGGTGCGTCAGACGGCCGCGTTTAGCGACTGCGGATGACTATTAGTCTGCCCATCTGGGTAACCTGTCCATTCGGCGCGATCAGCACAATGGAGAACTCACCCGAGGAGCGGATAATCTGTCCGGGATCCGCGGCAGGATAGACGCGCTGGGCCGCGGCCAGAGCTTCTTCAGGCGTCCGCGCGCCGACCATGCGCCACTTTTCAGCCCCACTGGCCTCCTCTTCCGGGATCACGGGATGCCAGACGTACTGCCCGGCCGGGACGTAGTCGACGCGGAGTCGCACAGCGGCGGGATCATAGTACGGCACCGGCAGGACGTGGGTAGAGGCCAGCATCTGCCGCTGGGCAGGGCGCAGCGAGCCGATCAGGATGCCGTCCGGAGAGGCGCCCTGCGCTCGCTGGGCGGGATCGAGCGAGGCAACTAGACGGACTCCTTGCCGGAGCTGCTGCGGAATAAGCCCGGTCTTCACGTAGCCGTTGCCCACCGTACTCCACTCCGGCAGGTCCCAGCAGTGTTCTACGACTCTGCCGACGACCGCGGAATCGAGCTGCTGGTCGCTCAGACCGGCCATTTCGAGGAGGTCATCCAGGGGCAGTCCGCCATCGCGCTGCGCATCGGTTTTCCACCGCACCAGGAGGCGTCTCGGCACCTCTTTGAGCTTGTCCCAGACAAAGCTCGCGCTCCGGACCTGGAGGAACTCGTCATCTTGCTTCCAGAGCATTCCCATCTGGTCACAGTCGTGGCACAGCCCATCGAACAGGGTCGCGCTCCGCACCGTGACGTCCGCGGTTGGATAGAACCTGCTATAGGCGTCGGCAATGATGGGCCGATGGGTCTCCCGATGGACGGCTTCCCACACGTCGCCGCTAAGCACGTGCGGTGCTCCAGATCCCAGGTCGACATCTTTGCCAAGCCGGGTGGCGCCGCCGGCGGAGGTGAAGTGGAGGCAGGAGGAGACCGGCGCGATCCGGACGGTCTTCTGGAAGGCGGGCTCGGCGCGGTGGGCCGCCTGGCGGCGCGCGTTGTCCGGCCGCTGGGCCGTGGGAGTTTTCGCACTGGCCAGCGGCTCTATCATACCGAACCGGTCCTCCACGCCCTGTGGGATGCGCGGGAGTAGAGCGGGCGTGGGCCCGGCAGAATACGGCTGGGGACCGGGGACTGGGCCCACTGAACCGGCGAAGTCCACCTTGAGAGAGAGCGTCCCGGCTTCGGAGCGGTCGATCTGGAGCCCCACCCGCATATTCGAGTCGCTTACGTCCGCAAGCGGCGTATCGGTGTCATGCAACCGTCCAGAGCTCACCCTGGTCTGGCCGAGGACATCCGTACGGAAGAGGTTGAACGCCTGCATGAGGGGCCCGCGGAGGTCGCCTGGTATGCGGCTGTCCGGATCGGTGGCGGCTGTCGATAGCCAGACCTGCTGTCCGTTCTCCATGGCGGCGGTCTGCGCGGGCGTGAGCATCTCATAGACGCGCAGGGCGCCGGATTTCCATCCATCCACGTTGCCGTGGAGAGCGCGGAGCTTCTCGTCCAGGGCAATCAGCGCCTCATGGACGTCGTGATTGCGCATCTCCTCTTCCATCAGGCGGCCGCGCAGGTCCTGGCGGAGCTCGTAACGGTAGGAGCCCTCTTCACCGGACCGCCCCCAATGGTAGCCAAACAGCCGGTTGATCTGCCGCATGACCTCCCGGAGCGGCTGGTCCTCGCAGAAGAGCGTGACATTCTCGTCCTCCACGGTGCGATCCGCGCGGAGGTCTATCCCGGTCGTCGTGGACAGATCGCGACACAGCTCCGCGAGCGAGGCGCACTTCTGCGCAACAGTTACGCGGCGGGCCAGTCGCGGGTCGACAATCTCCTTTTCCCGCTGATACTCTGCCGCGGCGGCGGCCAGCGTCTCCTGGGTTCTGGAGGCGAGCCGCGGGAAGGGGACTTCTACAAAGTCATCGCCCTTCTTCGTCTTTCGGAGCGTCTCGTCGACGCGGCTCTTCAGGATAGCGACCTCGTCCGGCGGGAAGAGGCTCCACTCCGCTAAGGCCGTCGACGATGGCTGGTTCAGATCTGCCAGGTCGTCACGGACGGGGCGCTCCGGCGTCTCGCCTGTATCCTGGCTAAAGGGCGATTGGGAGCTGCTCATGGGATGTCGCCGCGCGGCATCGCTCGACCGCCCCGCAGTCTTGACCTGGAGCGGGGCCCGCGCGAACATCGGGTGATGCCTGTCATTTTGCGGTCCAGCCCCGTCTCTTCTGCCCGGCTCTTGCGCAACGGGCATGGGCTCCTGGGGACGGAAGTGGAAGGCACCCGCAAGGGCGAGACAGCACGCGCACGCGACCGCCGCCAGCGCCACCGCCGCGGCAGCCCGCGGGTATGTATGGATAATCCGCCGGCCGGTGAGCCGCTGCTCAATGCTGCTCCAGGGAGCAGGAGTCCACTCCACCAGGGTATCCCGGTCCAGCTCCACACCGCGAAGGACCGCACGCAGCCGCTGGGCGAGCTCCGTGCATGCCTGGCAACTCGAAAGGTGTGCGGAGATCCAGTTGGTCTGTTCTTCCGACAGGACGCCGGCCAGATGATCCCAGAGGCTCTCCTGAATCCGCCCACAGTCAGATCGTCTACTCACGGCCATTCCCCTCTTCCTTCAACAGCGACTGCACGCGCTCGCGCAAGCGCGCATGGGCGCGGTACAGCTTCACTCGGACCGTGGCCACGCTGCAGCCGGAGATGGCGGCAATCTCTTCCATGGGAATCCGCTCGTAGTCCCGGAGGACGATGAGCTCCCGCTGATGCATGGGGAGGCTCCGCAGTGCCAATCTCACCGCCCGGACCATCTCGGAGCGCATCGTAGCTTGAAGCGGGTCCTGCGCATCGATGTGGCTCTCGAGGTAGGCTTCCGCGGCCTGCGAATCGAACGGCTCTTCGCGGCGGTGGCGGCGCTTGCGAGAGAGGTCGCGGCAGAGGTTGGTGCAAATCCGGAAGATCCAGGTCCGCAGGCTGCATTCTCCCCGGAACCGCCCGATGGCGCTGAACGCGCGCAGAAAGGTCTCCTGCACCGCGTCGGCCGCTTCGTCCCGGTCGCCCAGGAGGCGGTAGGCGTAGCGCTGCACGTCCGGGGCGTACGCCTCGTATATGGCTTGCATGCTCTCCCGGTCTCCGACCCGGCAGCGAGCTACCAGGTCGATGTCGGGTATCTGCATGAGGGCCTCGGCTTGCGCAAGCATAGTGGGTGCCTCTTGAGTTTCGTCACCTATTTGGAAGGACGAAGTGCCGGCCCGTTTACACGATTTTGTCAGGAGGGGGTGGTGAGGAGTTAGTGCGGAGGGAGTACAAGCAGAGTCGGGCATACGACGGGTCAGGTACTCCTATGGAGGCGGGAGGCCACTGTTACCGCCTGGATCGCGGCCACCGCCGCATTCCCATAACACGGGAGTCATGGTAGATGTCCAAGCAGTATGCTGCTCCTCGGCCTTATTCTCTTACTCGAGTCGTTGGCGCCGGCCCCGCAGACCCTCCACGCCGGGCCCGTAACTTGTAACTCATTCTCGCCGAACGGCCGGATTCTTGCCACCGGCGGATGGGACCGCCTGGCCGGAGGAGAAGGTGCTGGAGCACATCCGGCAGGGCGCTGGCAGTCACTTCGATCCCGCCGCTGTAGAGGCGTTCATGGTGCTGGTTTCGGCCGCGGACGCCGAACCGTTTCCGCGCGCCGCATGATCCCGGGAAGCTGCCACCAACACCAGACAGCCGGGCTGCCGAAGGAATACAGCCCCTGGAACGAAGCCCCACGCAGGGATGCCTCCGGTCTGTCTCCTCTTCGGCCGTCAGTTTGCCTCTATGGAGTGGACCCCGAGTTAGTCTGATTCAGACGGTCGCGGGCAAGCTGCACGTAGCGAGTATGCAGGCCGCTGTCTACCGCTGCCTGCCACCAGGCCGCGGCGCCGGCCGGGTCTCCGGCCGCGCGGCAGCACTCTCCCAGAAAGTAGTGGGCTGCCGGCACTCCCACCGGGTCCGGACCGAGTCTCAGGCACGCTTCGAAGTGCTGGCGCGCCGCCTCCGTCTCTCCTAGCTCCAGCGCCGCCCGGCCGAGGTAGCTGTGGTACCGGAGGAGCGCCGCACGGTCCTCCGGCCTGCCGGACAGGAAGGATCCGGCCACCCGCGCCGCCACTTCCGCCTCAGCGCGCCGGCCCAGGAGCGCCTCGACCCAGGCGCGCATGGTGTGATAGTTGATGGCCACCTTCTCATCCGTGGCGAGCACGTCCCGCACCTGGTCCAGATAGGTCAGAGCCTCTTGTGGCCGCCCTTCTTCCGCGGCGAGGAGTCCGCGATTGATAGTCGTGAGCGCCTGGATGCGCCGCTCCGAGGCCGGCACCGCCTGCCCGGGCGCTCTTGCGGCCTCCTCCAGCTTCTCGCGCGCCTCCGCAAAGCGGCCCCAGGCAAGAAGGCATTCGTATGCCGCGAAGCAGGCTATCCGGCGAGATTCAGCGCTCATCGCGGCGGCGCGCTCGCTGGCTTCCAGCGCCTCTTCAAGCCTGCCTCGGCGCCGCTGGACCTCTGCCAGGTTCGCGGTGAATCGCGCCACAAGCGCCGCGTTGCCGGCTTTGTTTGCCTCTGTCAGGGCGAGGCTCCACCGCTCCTCGGCCTCGTCCAGCCGCCCCAGGTTGCCCAGTGCAAGGGCAGACACGCTGAGGGTAGAGGTGCGGATGGGAAGGTCCGGGTTGAGAGAGAGCGTCTGATCCGCCCAGCTCAGAGCGTCCTGGGTGCGGCCGGCCTCCCAGCAGGAGAGGGCGAGAGAGATCATGAGATACGAGCGGACTGCCGGCGCCATGCCTTGGGCCAAGGCGATGGCACGGAGGTACACGGGAATGGACTCCGCGTACCTGCCCTCCTTCCGGAGCGCCTTGCCGCGGGCCATGAGCTGCGCGGCGTCTTCCGGTCCGGATTCCGCCAACCGCATGGCTCGCTCGCGCTCCGCGGCCGCCCCAGCCACGTCGCCGCACGCCTCCAGGCAGTCCGCGAGCCTCATGCGGCCAATGGATTCTAGAGGCGCAGGAAGTCTGGCGGCGATCGCCTTGCGGGCCTGTTCCGCGGCGTCCTGCGGTCGGCCCTCTTCCAGATAGTGCCAGGCCAGCCGTTCGTGCACCATTGCGCGGGACCGGCTCGGGAAGAAAGAGGACGCGGCCAATATTCCCTCAAGCGTGCGTCCCGCAGCCGCGCGGTCACCCTCAGCTCGCAGCCGATCGGCCTTTCTGAGCAGGTAGCGGAAGAGCCAGTATTCGCGCCCCGCGGCGGCAGCTATGAAGATGACGGCAACGATGGGCAGAACAGGCATGGGGCGGTCTCGGTGGATTCCCCCTATTTATCGCGCGGGCTGCGCCGCTCGAACGGCCTGGTACGGCCGTACTGGTCCGTGAAGGTGAGCATGTTACCGTCCGAGCTCAGGCGCCACTGGGCATGGACGATCTTCTCACCGGGGCCGTGCATGTGGCTCGCGTCCCAGACGAACTCCCCGTCCGGGGTTGCCCGCCACCGGGGGCCATCATGGCTTCTGCCGCCGTGCGTTACGATGGTCAGGGTGCCGTCCGCGTGCAGGATCTCGGTCCGCCCTAGCTCTGCCCAGTGCCACACGCCGACCAGCGGATCCTGGGAGGCCACGTTCTCCGGCCGGGCGATGAACAGCTCGCACGCTACCCGGATGTCTCGCTCCCGGTCCTGCTGCCAGCGCTTCTCCTTCTGCGACTGCGCGCGCTTCCGGTCGGCCGTGGCCCTGGGAGTGCGGGCGGCCATCTCCAGCACAAGCTGTACCACGGTGTGGTTGTTCATCCGGGCGAACCCGGCGGCGTCCCACTCGCTGCGTGTCTCCGCCACGGGGTTCGCGCCGCGCTCCAGCAGCAGCCGTACCATGTCTAGGTGGCCGGCGGAGGCCGCCAGCATCAGCGGCGTCTGGCCCTCCTCATCCGTGCACTCTCTGTCTGCGCCGCGGTCGAGCAGCGCCCGCGCCAGGTCCACATGCCCGTGGCAGGCTGCCCAGTGCAGCAACGTCCATCCTTCCCGGTAGTCAATAGCCCGCAGGTCCGCGCCCTGCTCCACCAGCTCCAGGAGGCGCGCCACGTCTCCGCGCTGCTTCGCCTCCACCATCTCCGGGCTCATCTGGATGTAGTCGTCCATACCCTTACTCTATGCCAGGATGCCGCGACGCCGGATATTGCCCGGAGATGCGGCTGACGAGTGCGGCAGTCGGGGCTGCATCGTCATCACGCCCGTCTGATTCATGCGCCTAGACAGAGCTTGCGTCCGCAGTGACCTCCGCACCGTGAATCAGGGACTCACCGGGGCCGCCGGCCAGCCTTGGTGCAGGTAGGCGATCTGCGTGCCGGCCCCGTTATATACCTCGATGCGATGGCGGATTCCCGCTCCTATCAGCGGCCGTGACAGGACCTCCGCCAGGGCGAGGAGAGCGCTCACCGATTCAGCGTCTCCCCGGACCAGCCACTCATTCGGTGAGACGCGCTCGAATGTTGCGTCCGCATCGGGCCGGCCGACTCGCAGGTAAGTGCCGCCGGCGTAGTGGCTGGACTCCCTCACCTGGCATGCAAGCCCAGCCTCCGAAAGACAGGTCGCCAGCTCCGCTACCGAGAGGTCCGTAAGCGCCTGCCCTGCCAGCGTTCCATTACCGGCCATACTTCACTCGTGCTCGTACTCGCTCTGGATCTGCCAGCCCTCTTCGTCCTTGCGAGCGGTGATGATGGCGCGCTTGAAGGTGCCCTTGCGCTCCATCCAGCCGAGCTCCAGCTTGCGAGTCGCCGCGAAGACCTCATTATCCGGCATCACAAAGTCGGGGCCGCGCACGGCAAAGTCCTTGAGCGGCTGCGGAGTGATCGGCGAGTGGGAAAGACCCGTGCCCATGCCTTTCTCGGGCACCTCCAGCACCAGAGCAGCGCTGTCCCAGGTATCGGGAATCAGCCGGATCATGGCGATACAGATCTCCTGCACGTTGGGCGTCTGCCACTGTGCATCGTCCTGCTGCTTGCGTCCGCGCAGCAGACGCCGGAAGAGGCTCACGGATTTTTCTCCCTATTTTCAGTCTATCACGGCCTGGCGCCCGCCGCGCGGAGTACCTTGACCACCGCGCTGTGATCCTGCCGACGCTTCCCAAGCGCGAACGACATGGCAGTGAAGCCGCGGTCATCCTTTGCGTTTGCTTTCGCGCCTCGCGCAATCAGCAGCTTCAACACGTCGGAATGGTTGTCTCTCGCCGCGAGCATCAGCGGCGTCGTTCTCATGCCGCAGTGGTGGCTCCCTGGGTATACGTCCAGCCCGCGAAGACCGCCGTGCCGATGACCAGCGCGATACCAGCCGCCAGCCATACGCTCACTACCTGTGCGGCGACCAGCCCCACTACTGCGCACAGAACGGCCCACGCAGCAAGCGGAATGATGACGGCGAGCAGCGCGCCCAGCACGCCGAGTTTATTCCGGTTTTCCTGCGACGGAACGTACTCCTGCATGATCCATGCTCCGTCTCTTACAGTCCCCGGCACGTTGATGCGCAGCCGAAGCTGCCCGAGGAACGCGTCCACGCTGCCCTCGCTCGCCTCACGATTCGGGAGCACCACCTCGTGCCAGCCGGGGTGTACCCGGGCGGTCTGCTCGCCCTTCCTTCGGTACAAGTGGTGGCGTCAGCCCTGGACGGCGGATGCCCTCAGACGCGCCAGCTCGCAACCCCAGAAGGTATCCTCCTGCAGGGCGACGGGATCCATGGCCCCAAGCTGTTGCTCCAGCAGGTCTATTTCTTCCTGCGTGACCTCCCCGTCCAGCCAGGCATCTTCCCCACGGAGCTTCGTCACGCGCTCCACCAGCTCCGCGTAGACCAGCAGGAACTCCAACAGCGCGCCGGCAGACGAGTTCATGAGCTCGGGCGCGAATGCCCGCTCATGATCGAGGCAAACTATATTGCCGGTTTCCGCATCCATGCAAACGGGGCTTCCCACATCGTCCGAGCCGGCGACGCGGTACTGGTGAAAGGAGGAGGGCAGGTTCCAGAGATCGGCCGCGGTGCACAGCGCGCCAGCGGGTGCTGTGAAGCTCAGGAACGGGGCGGCATCTTCTGGCAGCCCCGCCTCGGTGAGCAGGCGCCGGGAACCGGCATCTATATTCAGCCCGGCGAGAGCAGTTGGCGGCAGAGGTGTCAGCCCGGGCGCATCGGACAGCGCAGCCCAGCGCCGCACGAAATCCGCTGGATCGATCATGCTTTCTCTCCCGAATGCAGGCGCGCTGGCGCTGGGACCTCATGGAGGCGTCCGCAGGGGCAAGCCGTCGGCCGTTACATTGCCGTACCACTCGAACCTGTCCGCATGCGGATCATACCTCCACACCTTGTACCACTTGCGCCTATCCAGAGTACCGCCAAGGACCCGCAGGTCGGCCAGGCCGTCATGATCTACGTCCAGCACCTCAAAGCTATCGGTACCGGGCTGGAGCGGCACACCGTTGCGCATCTCGAATGACTGCAGCAGCCGGCTCTCGTCCTCGGAGTAGACGGCCACGTGGTAATAGTGTCCGCTCACCGCCATGGGAGCGTATAACCTGATCACAAAGGTAGGTCCGTTCGGACCAACCTTCACTCTCCTGGAGAGGACGGGATCTCCCCAGCTCCCGGCGTGATCCGGCAAGGGCTCCTCGAGCGGGATGACGTTGCGCAATCTCCGCTCCCGCTCCAACTCCGCGGCATGCTCCTGCGCCCATCGCTTCCAGCGGCCAAGATACTCCTCCTCCCGCTCCTTGTACGCCGGAATGCTCGGGTAGAAAGCGTTGCCGGTGGACGCGTCCAGCGCGGTGACAACCATGTAGCGGACGCCCGGATCGGGGTCGTCCAGATTCAAAACCAGGAAGGGCACGCTGGCACGGTCGCCGAGCACGCGCAGCGAATGAGCGGCAGCCTCGCGAATGTCCGCGTTCCGGCTGTCCAGGGCGGAGATAAGCTGCGTTAGGGCGAGGCGGTTTCGGTACTGGCTCAGCACAGCGGCGATTTCCGGCTGGGGGCGCTCGGCCATCTCGGCGCAGAGCGGAAGGATAGCCGCCGGCATCTGCAGTGCGCCGGCTGTCACCAAGGCCTGGACGCGGACCTCCGGGTCCCTGTCTGCGCGCAGCTTGAGCACCGCCGGGGCGATCTGATCATTCACGAGCTCTTCCAGGTCGGCGCCCTCGTGCAGATAGGACCTGAGCTGCCGCTCGGCGGTGTTGGCCCCGCCGTGGAGGAGAGGACCAATCTCGGCGATGCGCCGCAGGCACGCCAGCTTCACCTGAGCGTCTCCCGCCAGGCCGCCGACGAGATAGCTCAGCACCCGGCGCAGCGGCGTGTTTGCCGGGTTGAGATGAGCCTCGGTAGTGCTGCCCAGCGGGATCTTGGGGCCGCGATAGGAGGCAGGCTCAAAGAGGTTGCGGACATCACTTCCGGGGCCGGAGTCCAGAAAGACCATCACACGCTCCCCCGCACGCAGGTCCGTGTACTCCACTTCATCGACTCCCGGACCCGGAGCCCGCTTTGGAAACTCGATGCGTATGCGTTTGGGCAGCGCCGAACCTTTGATCTGTTTCTCGATGGTGAAGTTGGCAGAAAGCGTATAGACCGCAGCCGCGCCATGCGAGCCGCCGAAGGACGATTCTCCCTTGCCCGGCCAGGGGGAGACGGACGTGACGGCGCCCACGCAGATGGCCGGCGCCCACTGCACGAGGTCCGGCAACGGGCGGAGCGCAACAGGGATGGAGCCGCTCGGAGTGGCGAGCATGCAGCCTGCCAGCAGGAGCGCGCACCGGAGCGTGCCCGCACGGCCACGCTCGGCCACTGTTCGAATGCTTGCCGCAACGAATCTGAACGCCAGCGGTGCGAAACAGTCCGCAGACAATACCTTCTCCTTTCGAGGAGGCGTTCGCTCAGGCGGTGGGAGTGCCTCGCGCCTCACCCTGTTGGTTTCAGGTCTGCAGACATTGGTTCACTGCCGCAACGCGGGAAACCTTGCCGGAAGCCTCCCCGTCCTACCGACTGCGGACGGGATACCGGCTCCGGCGGCCCGAGCTTCGATGCATCCGGTTCAGCTTCGATGCCGTGTGCCAGGAGTCCGTAGTTTGCTGAGGAGGGATGAGCTCTATGCAGCCCCGATTGGACCTTGCCCGTATCGACCCGCAGGCGGTTGGCGCGATGCGCGGCCTGCAGGGATACGTGGACAAGAGCGGCCTGGACCGCAGGCTGATCGAACTGGTGAAAATGCGCGCATCCCAGATCAATGGATGCGCCTACTGCATCGACATGCACAGCAAGGATGCGCGCGCGCTGGGTGAAACGGAGCAGCGCCTGTATGGGCTCTCGGCCTGGCGCGAAACGCCCTTCTACACGGAACGGGAGCGCGCGGCGCTGGAATGGACGGAGGCGCTGACTCTCATCGCGGATAGTGGCGCGCCGGACGAGGTCTTTGAGCAGGTGCGCCAGCAGTTTACAGAGGACGAGCTGGTCGCGCTCACCCTGGCGGTGGTGGCCATCAACGGATGGAACCGCATCGCGATAGGATTCCGGGCGGTCCCCGGCTCCTATAAGCCCTCCGGCGGATAGCCCACAGCTTCAGCCGGCACATCGATCGTTGTGAGCGGCTCGCCGTCTGCCATCAGCCGCGCCAACTCCTGCGGACTCACTCCTGACCTCCTCCTGGGCGTAGCATTAACCTCCGTTATGCACTCGGCAGGGGGAACGCGCCACCCGGAAGAGGAATCCTGGCCGGGAATCGCTTCTTGCCTGTCCCCCGCAAGGGAGGAACGAAATGGACATCCGATTACAACCCGTGTGGCCGATCCCGCAGGAGATGATCCTGAGGGATACGGCCATGGCGCTTGAGAATGCGGCTGTGGTCGTCCCGAGGGAGGCCGAGACGGTAGATCTCGCGCCGGCATATCTGTTCGCCGATGTGGCGGCCGACGAGCTCGGAATTGCCCTGCCGGTTGTCCGTGGCGGCGCACCGTCCGGCAGAACGCCGATAAGCGTCCAGATCGCGGATCGGCCCGGAGCAGCGCCCGCCCCTTCGAGCCTGCCAGGCGCCGAGGGATATCTCCTCCAGGTGGACCCGGCAGGCGCAACCGTCCTCGGCCGCGACCTGCGCGGCGCCTTCTACGGCGTCTCGACCCTCCTGCAGCTTGCGGAGCGCCGCGGCCGGCAGGTGGTGCTGCGGGGTGCGGAGATCCGCGACTGGCCCTACAAACCGGTGCGCATGGTGCACCTCTACCTGCCCGGCACGGACCACCTGGGTTACGCCCGGCGCTACATGCGCGACTTCCTCCTGCGCTACAAGTACAACGGCCTCTTCGTGGAGATTGGAGGGGGCGTGCGGCTGAGAAGCCGGCCGGAGATCGCGGTGGGCTGGCGGCGCTTTGTGGACGAGCTGTGCGCGATCGGCGACACCGGCCCGATCTATGGCGAGCACGTGCCGCTGGGGCCGCAGCGCCGGTTTGCCGCCTCCGTGCACACCCACCTGGCGGACGGGCGGTACATTGAGCCGGACGAGCTGCAGCGGCTGGCGGAGTGGGCGCGCGAATACGCGCTGGACTTCGTGCCGGAGATCCAGGGGCTGTCCCACTCCTACTACCTCGCGAGCGTCTATCGCGAGATCGCGGAGCTGCCGGAAGCCGACTTCCCGGACTCCTACTGCCCGCTGGATCCCCGCTCGTACGAGATTCTGTTCGACGTGATGGGCGCCTGCATCGAGCTTACCGGATGCCGGAGCGTCCACATCGGCCACGACGAGTGGCGGGCCGGCGGGCTCTGTCCCCGGTGCCGGGAGCGGGACACCGGCGAGCTCTTCGGAGAGGACGTGCTCCGGATCGCCTCGTGGCTGCGGGAACGCGGGCTGGGCGTCTGGATGTGGGGAGATCACCTTGTTCCCATCCATAACGGGGTCGGCGGCAGCCACGACAACGGGAAGGTCTGGTACGACCATCCCCAGACGCTGAAGGCGGGCCGGATGATCGCCGGGGGCGCGCCCGACATCACCATCCTCAACTGGAGCTGGAGCTTCGGGGAGACGGACTCGGACAGGGTGCTCCAGGACCTGGGATACCGTCAGATTTACGGCAACTTCGACGGCTTCCGGTTCCCCGGCTGGCCCCTTCGCAGCGAGGCGGAGGGCGTGCTGGGGGCAGAGGTATCGTCCTGGTGCGCCTGGGAAGACTTCGAGCTGGGGATGATCCACTACCCGTCCGCGATCTACTCGGCGAATCTCCTCTGGTCGAGCCACTGGCCGGAGCCCGTGGAGGCGCGAGAGCTTGCCGCCCGCCAGGCGCCAAAGCTGCGGGACCACATGCGGCGGTCCTGGGAGAAGCCCCGGCTGTGGAGCGTGGCGGTCCTGCCGGAGCGGAAAAGGACTATCCCGCTGGGCGACGCGCGCAACGCCTCGGTCAAGGCGGAGCGGTGGGATCTGAGCGGAATCCGGCTGGGCCAACAGGAATACGGCGGCGTCCCGTTCGAGATCGCCGGTCCGAACGCGGAGGGCGGCGGAATCGGCGTGGTTGTCGAGCGGGCTAAAACGACGGCGGGAGGCTATCCCTCCGTTTCGCCGGAGATACCGGTCGGCGGCGCCTACGGCAGCCTCCTCTTCTGGCAGGTGGCCGACTCGGAGGGGGCTCGGCCGATGCACGCCGGGGACGGAACACACTACCCGCGAGAGGCGGCGGAGCTTCTGGGCTGGTACGAGATCCGCTTCGCCGACACCCTCACGCGGCAGGCGGAGATCCGGTACGGAGAGAACGTGCTCGCCTGGGACCATAGCTGGGGCAACCTGTATCACGCCCGGGAGGTCCCGGCGGGAGAACTGCCGGATGGGAGGCCGCTCGTGGTGTGGGGCCTGGAGTGGACCAATCCCCGGCCGCATATACCGATCCAATGCATCATCATGCACGGGGCCGGCCCGCTGCCGGAGACGAGGCCGGAACAGGCCGTATCGGATGCACGGCCCATACTACTGGGGATCACGGCGATTGAGACGCCGAAGTGGGAGGACTTTCGCCCGGACAAGGCCGGGAGGCTGCCGGGCGTTGATTAGCCGATCCATGGCCAACCGCCCGCCGCGGGCGCGGGAGCGGCGGCGGAGTGCGTTCCCCTGGAGGTGAACCGCCTGGCGCTTCGTTGCCCCGTAAGCAAGGGAGGCATCGGCTTCCGCATCCAGGCGCGCTCAGCGCGCCCTCCGGTTACCAGCAGACTGGAGACTCTCGCCCGGCGACTAAGATCGCGGGCAACACAAACACAGTATCTTCGCGGACTCCGGAAAGTACCAAGAACCTGCCGAATGCGCTCTCGGTCACACTGCCGGTGCCCGCGCACGATACCGCCGTCATTCACATCACGTGGCGGTGAACCAGGGGGAGCACCCCGGAAAAGCGGTAGAGGGCGGACCAAGAGATGAGACACTACCTGCTGTTCTACGACGTGGTGGATAACTACGTGGAGCGCCGCAAGCCGTACAGGGCGGAGCATCTGGCCTATGGCCGCGAGGCATGCTCGCGTGGCGAGCTGCTGCTGGGCGGCGCGCTCGCGGATCCGGTGGATGGGGCCGTACTGCTCTTCCGCGGGGATTCGCCGGCGGTCGCGGAGGGCTTCGCCCAGGCCGATCCCTACGTGCTGAACGGCCTGGTGACGCGGTGGCGGGTCCGGGAGTGGACGATCGTAGTGGGGGAGCCCGCGCTGTTGTGAGGCGGCAGGACCGATGATAGGCGTCTGTTTGCTTGCCCTTGCGTTTGCTCCAGCAAGGCAGGTTCAGATTCCACGGCTGGATTGGACACCGAGATCGGACTGGATCGATGTCCGGCGGGACGTGACGCCGCGGGCCATTGGAGACGGAGCAGCCGACGACACGGCGGCGCTGCAGGCGGGGCTGGACGCGCTGAGCGACCAGCCCGGTAAACGGAACACCCTCTATCTGCCGGCCGGCACCTATCGGATCACGCGGACGCTGGCGCTCCACAAGCGGGACGGGATAGCGCTCATCGGCTGCGGGAGCGCCACGAGGATCGCGTGGGATGGTCCCGGCGGCACCGGGGACGACTCCCGGATGTTCTGGTCCGAGGGCACGCCGCGCAGCCGCTACGTGGGCATCGTGTGGGATGGAAGGAACCGGGCGTTTACGGGGTTCGACCATGACTCCCACTCTCTCTTCGAGACGGAGGTCGACCACCAGAACGAGGCTTTCGTTAACTGCACGGGGAGCGGTTTCCGTGTGGGCCACGATCAGACGCGCCCGGGCTCCCAGGCGGCGGCTGAGACCACCCTGCGCAACTGTCTCTTCCGAAACTGCGACCGCGGCGCCGCCCTCCTGCAGTTCAACGACTACGACTTCACGCTGGCGGGGTGCCAGTTCGAGGACTGCGGCACGGCGCTTTACGGCAGCAGGGGATGCAACTTCTACGTGCGCGATTGCGCCTTCCGACGGAGCCGCGCGGTGGACGTTCTTGTCGGCGCCGAGCACGGCTGCTCGGTACGGCGGTCCACCAGCATGGGCTCCCGGATGTTCGTCCAGCATGACTGCATCGCGCCGCTCACTATTGAGGGCTGCCGCGTGGACGGGTGGACCAATCCGGACGCTGCGGTCACTCTCAACTGGGGCCCTGTTCTCATCTTTGACACCGCCTTCACTCACCCGCCGGGCCGCAAGCCTCCCGTCCAGCCGGGAAACGGCCAGCGCATCGTCCTGTCAGCCGTCGAGTCCTCCGGCACGGACGACATCGTCCAGTCGACCGGCGCGCAGGTCAGCCGGATTCCGTCGGGTGGCAGGTCAGAAGCGCTATCGCTCTCGCCCGCCCGGACCTTCCTCGTTGAGCGCGCGGAGGCGCCGCGAGTCATACTCGATGCCCGGCGGGACTTGGGCGCGAAGGGGGACGGCGTGGCGGACGATACCGCGTCCGTCCAGCGCACTATCGACGCGGCGCGGGGGCGTGGACACGGCGCGATGGCCTATCTTCCGTCCGGAGACTACGTGATTACGCGCACGCTGATACTTTCGGGACGTGACTATGAGGTGGCCGGCAGCGGCACTCACACGCGCCTCTTCTGGCGAGGACCGAAGGGCGGCACGCTCATTCACGTGATGAGCCCGGCCGGGATCACGGTGGAGAACCTGGATGCGGGTACGTCCGGTGACCAGCAGAATGGGGTCGACATCCTCCAGACCGGTCCCGGCCATGCCCGCTACGAGCGCGTGTGGGTGTACGGCATGTACGCGAAGCAGCCGTTCCGCAAGGGTTTCGTGGCGCGCGATCTACCGTCCGGCGCCACCATCCTCGGCGAACACGTGACCGGCAACCTGCGGTTCACGGACTGCTCGCGCGCCCGCATCCTGATGAACTCCTCCTATGAAGGAGCGGTCACGGTGGACGGGCGGGAGCCGGTGCGCGACGGAATCGTCGGCTTCCTGACCCGGCTGGGCACGCTGAATCTGTACGGCCTCTACGTGCGAGACAGCCAGTCCATCGTGATGAGCGACTACTACGTGGAGCAGGCCGACCGGCTGCTCGACCTCCGCGGAGCGCCTGGCGACCCACCCGGCCACGTAACCATCAGTATGCCCAAGGACCACTGCACCCAGAATCCGGCGGTCTCCATCGACGGCTATCACGGTCGCGTCGTCATCGGACCGTCCATGCCCTATCCGGGAGGTGTGAGCCCTCTCCAGGTGGTCCAGCAGGGGACGGCTCCTTTCTCGCTTGTGTGGTTGGTGTCCCAGGCCTACAACGTGCCGGTCGAGTTCCGCCTCACGCCGGCGGCCCGCCTCACGTTGATCGGCAACTCCGGCGCCATGAGCGGCCCCGACCGCATTCCGCCCGGCGGTATGGCGGATGCGGCGGCGGCGCTGGAGGACCTTCGGCGCCTGGGGCGCCTGGACCTGGCCCTGAACTATGCGCCCGCCGCTCCAGCACCAGTTGACCCACTGGGCAAGCATCCTTGATCGCGACAGTGAAGGAGCCAGTTCAGCGGGCGGTGAGGTCGGCGAGGCCGGCGCGGAAGCGGGCGATGTCCGTGGCGGGGATAGTGAAGAGGCAGCCCAGATGGGGGCTCGTGCCGTAGAAGTCACGGCCTACCTGCGCGCCGAAGGATGCGGAAGCCAGCTCCTGCCCCTTCGCGTCGAGCACGACGACTTTGAGGGAGGGATTCTGCAAGCCGGTTTGGAGAGTCGTGAGTCGTGAGTCGTGAGTCGTGAGACCGGAATCCGGAGTCGCCCGCTCGCCCGCTCGCCCGCTCGCCCGCTCGCTCTCCCGGAAGCCGTCGGCCTGGAGGGTGG
>CAYNFH010000075.1:0-6971 GCA_964396385.1 uncultured Chthonomonadaceae bacterium
ACCGCCTGATTGATACGTTGCAGGTTGCTCCGCGCCGGGCAGGTGAGCATGATCTCGCACCGGTTGTGCGGGTCACTGCTGCACTCCGTAATAGCGATGGGGCCGTCCAGCGCGGCCACTATCTGGGCCAGAGTGATCTCGGCCGGCGGGCGGGAAAGCGAGTAACCTCCCTTCGCCCCGCGATGAGATACCAGCAGCCCTTTCCGCGCCAGAACCTTCAGAATCTTGCCCACGGTCGGTAGCGGCAGGTTGGCTTCCGCCGCCAGGTCCGGCACGTTGTGGATACGTCCCTCGGGACGCGTTGCAACGTACGTGAGCAGCACAATCCCGTAGTCGGTGAGCCTGGTTATCCGGATCATGGCGTCCGCTCCTGCCGCAAACAGGACCAATTCAGTACGGTTTATTGTACCTCTAAGGTTGAACCGAATCAACCGCCCCTGCCCGTGCTTTCCTTGTGATTTGGTATCAAGCGGCATGGAATGATCCTCCAGGTACATCACAGGGGGATACACCATGCGACTGGCGCGTGAGAGCTGGATCCTGATCGTCATCTGTCTCGCGGACCTCGTCACCACGCTGTGGCTGGTGAGCCGTTACGGCGCTTCCGAAGGCAACGGTCTGATGCGGTACTATCTGGGCATGGGCACGCTGCCCTTTATCTTCGCCAAGTTTGTCATGTTCGGCGCTCCGCTGCTGGTCCTGGAGTGGGCACGGCGACACAGGCCCGCCTTCGTCCGCAACATGATGCGCTGCGCAATCCTGCTCTACGTTGGGATGTACGGGGTAGGGGTCTGGCGGATCAACCACGCCGCTGTGGCGGACGCTGCTGCCGAGGTGCAAGCGGAGAGCCTCGCCCGAATGTCAGTCTATCAGTCTGAGCTGCGGGACCCGAATAGCCCCCTCAACCGGTACTACCTGAGCGGCGGCTGGCAGGCGCACGTGGACCGGTAGTGGAGGAGCGAGTTTCATGTCGGGGGTTGCGGCCGGCCTCATAGTGGCGCTGGCGCTGGGCGCCGGAGGCGCGGCCGCGGCGCTCTGGCTAGGCGGCCGATTTGCGACGGTAAGCGTGGCGGTCAACCTCCGCAACGGCGAAAAGTATGCGCGCCTGCTGGATGGGCTGGTAGAGGGCGCGGACTACAGCACCCCGACGGGTCGCGCCGCGGCTCTCAGTAAGCTGGCGCGCTCCATCGAAGAACCGGACGTGGTTGACGGGCTGGTGGTCATCCACCACCGTCTCACCGGCAAGGACGCGGCGGGCGAGCGCGCCGAAAGTACGGCCCGAGAACAGATGCAGTACCTGGGCATCAACCCCGGCGCGGTCAACGTCTCTACAGCGGACGGACAGGGCGTCCGGCTGGACCCCAGGCATGCTAAAGGCGGCCACGGACATTCGGACGCGTGCGTGGCGGCTGTGGTAGCAACCCTGAGCCGGCGCGGGCTGGCCGATATCTGGCCGGGAGACACGCCGCAGGCGCTCGCGGCGCTGTCCCGGCTTCAGCGGCTCTCCGGTGCGGACATCGACGCTCTCTACCTGTTCTATACGCCCAACGCGGGCGAGCCCATGGACCCCATTACCGCGAACCGCATCTTCCTGGACCTCCGCGCCGCCGCGAATCGCTGACGGCGGACGGCGGTCCGACGGATTCCGTCCGTCACCCGTCAACCGTCTTCCGTCAATTCCAGCACTTTCCCCAGTAAGTCCGCCTCCAGACCCTCCCGATAATCCCAGATACGCTGTGCTTTCGGAAGGGCCTCTGGATGGGTGTGAACGGTTCCGTAGTGTGGTGGTCGACAGCCGCCCTCGCTCCTGTGACGGTTGCCGCCGCCGGCTGGACGGCGGGGCATTCGGTACTGGCCGCGACCGGCCTGGCGGCCACAGGCGCCCTTCTCTCCGCCGTTACGGCGCACGGGTGGACTCGCAGGCGGCTGCTGGGTCCCTCCTCCGTGGCTGACCTCAAGCGACTCCTCCAACTGGAACGCGACTCGTCCGAGGGACTCTGTCTCTCCGCTATCGAGGCGCTCGCCTCCGCCGTAGAGGCCAAGAGCGGCGACAACCTCGGTCACCTCGCTCGCGTGCATGCCTACAGCTTCGCGATCTCCCGCGCGATGAACGTAGACCACGAGACCGTCCAGGCCATCCGTGTTGCGTCGCTCACCCATGAGATAGGCCGGCTCGGAGTGCCGGAGACCATCCTGGCCAAGGCGGGCGCGCTGACGGAGGAGGAGCGCGAGCGCATCCGCGTCTATCCGGTGCTCGGCGCGCGGGTTCTCTCGACAGTGCCTTTCCCCTGGCCGGTGGTGCCCGTCGTGCAGCACCACCGCGAGCTATGGAACGGCGCCGGGTATCCGGACCAACTCCAGGGAGAGAACATCCCGCTCGGCGCCCGAATCCTGGCGGTTGCCGACTGCTACGACACCCTGGTCTCAAACCGGAGCTATCGCAGCAGCCACTCTCACGAAGAGGCCATGGCGGAGATAAAGGCGCGCGCCGGACTGGACTTCGACCCGGCCGTGGTGACGGCGCTTACGTCCGTGGTGGATGCCGTAAATGCGCGGCTGAAGGCGCCCGAGAACGTGCTTGGAGACGTCCGCGCCAGTGTGGAAATAGCCGCAGCGCAGCAGGAGGCAGAGGCGCTGCACGACCTGGCCACCGCGGTCGGCGCTACCCTGGACCTCGAGATTGCCCTGGAGGCGCTGGCGCGGCGCATTCGGGCCACGGTCCCGTTCACCTCGTGCGCCATCTACCTCCTGGAGGACGACCGAAAGACCCTCCACGCGTACGGCGCCTTTGGGGCGAACATCCACTACCTGATGCACAGCCGGGCCAAGCTCCGCGAGTCGCTCACGGGGAAGGTCGTGCTCGATGGCGTGGGAGTGCGGGCTCCGTTTCGGGAGGACCGCCTCTGGCTCTCTCCGGCCGCCGAGCCGTGGCAGCCCTTGCGGTCTTCGCTCATTGTGCCTCTGCGGGCGGATGGCCGGTCCATCGGGACTATCAACCTACATAGCGAGAAGCCGGATGGCTTCCGTGCCGAGGATCTGCGCGTGATGGCGGTCATTGGAGATCTCGCCGGTCGCGCGGTGGAAAACGCCAGACTGTTCGCCCAGACGAGGGAGACGGCGTTTACGGACCCGCTCACCGGACTCCGCAACTCGCGCTACCTGCGCCACTTCCTGGACCAGGAGATAAACCGCGCCCACACCAACGTGCATCCCATTGCGGTGCTCGGCCTGGACCTGGATGGGTTCAAGCTGGTCAACGACACGTACGGCCACGAAATGGGTGACCGGATCCTCCGGGAGGTGGCGCAGCTTCTCCAGGCGCAGATACGCAGCTACGACATGCTGGCCCGCTGCGGAGGCGACGAGTTCGTGCTGGTGCTGCCGGAGACGGAGCGGATCGAAGCCGATCTTGTGGCCGAAAAGATCCGGCGGGCAGCCGTGCGCTACGCGACGGACAAGGTCTCCGCAAACGCGGATTTTCCCCAGCTTGGCGTCTCCGTGGGCGTCGCTATGTTCCCGGAGGACGCTCCGAGCGCGGCGGGGCTGCTTGCCCACGCGGACGGCCGGATGTACGAGCAGAAGCGCTCCCGCTACGCCACCATCCGCGTGGCTTAGCGGGACCGGCCCCATGGGTGCAGAATCCTCGCCGAAATCGTATTCACGTACATAGCGTGTTGGCGAGGGGTTGTGCGCGCGCATCCTCAACCAGGGGTAATTATGAAGGTCCTCGTAACAGGCGCCAGCGGGCGCATCGGCGCAAACATTGTCCGGGAGCTGAAGGAGGCGGGACACCTCGTCCGCGCCGCCGTTAGACCTGATTCCTCCCGAGTGGAGAAGCTGAGCCGCTTCGACGTGGAGATCGTGGAGGCGGACCTCCGCCACCGGGACGCGCTCGCGCTGGCGGTGGACGGCGTGGAGGCGGTGGTTCACAACTCCGTGATATTTACCACCGATCCGGCGGAGATGTTCACCGGGAGCCTCGCGGCCACCGAGGCGCTGCTGGAGGCGGCCCGCTTCGGGGACTGCTTCCGGTTTGTCTTCATCAGCTCCACCGCCGTCTATGAGGGGACCGCTTACCGTCCGGGAGACCCGATCCGGGAGGAGGAGGCCACCACGCAGCTTTCCAACCTCTACGGCGCGTGCAAGCTGGGCGCGGAGGCGCTCTGCAACGCCTACTACCGCGAGCACGGGCTGCCGACGCTAAGCCTGCGGTTCCCCATGACGGCCGCCGGCGCGGAGCTCCTGAGCGGGCAGTTCCTGCTGGAAAGCTGGATGCAGCGCGCCGAGACCGAGCGCAAGGCGTCGCCCGCAGAGTGGAGGATTACAGCAAAGGCGGCCTGGGAGGAGGGAGCTCGGATAGCGGTTCCGCTGAACCACGACGGCACGCCCTGGAAGCGCCACTTCTGCGATGTGCGAGACGCCGCCCACGCGGTGCGGCTGGCGCTGGAGGCGGAGGAGGCGCCGGGCCGGGCCTACAACATCGCCAGTGTGCCCATCGACTACAGCGCCGCCGCGGTCTGCCTCAGGAAAGTCTCTGGCTGGGAGACGGCCGAGTTTCCCGCTCCGGAAGACTACCGCTACGAGTTCTCCCTCCACCGCGCGGCGGACTACCTGGGCTACCGGCCGCAGTTCTCCGTGCGGGAGATGATTCCCGATGCCTGGAACCAGCGCGCCGGCGAGGAAATCCCCGGCCTCATCGCGCCCTGACGGAGGACCAAGGAGTAAGGGAACATACGGCCTTCTGGGATGGTCTTCCCGGTGTTGAATCCCACCGAAAGGAGCACCGCCCGATGATCGTCGATCCCGTTTGCGGCATGCACATCGATCCGGAGCAGGCGCCGGCCTTCTCCACCTACAAGGAGCACACCTACTACTTCTGCTGCGACGAGTGCAAGGAGAAGTTTGACGCGAATCCGGAGCAGTACATCGGCAACGCCCAGGCAATGAACCCGGAGGGCTACGGCGAGCAGTGCAAAGCCGCGTAAGCCGTCCGAATCTGGCGACAAAGGAAAGGCCGCGGTGAGCGCTCACCGCGGCCTTTGCATTGCGAGAGGCTCCGCTAGAACAACTGCTGCAGGCGGCCCGTGCTATCGCCGATGGTCTCGGCATGGACACCAACCCGGTCCAGCATGGAGAGGAACAGGTTGGTCATCGGCGTGTTGTCCGGATAGACCACGTGCCGTCCCTGCTTGAACCCGGCGTTGCGACCGCCCGCCAGGAGGATGGGCAGGTCGTCGTGGTTATGCCGATCGCCGTCGCTGATGCCCGCGCCGTAGACGAGCAGCGTGTTGTCCAGGAGGCTTCCGTCCGGCTCCTGGATGCTCTTGAGCTTCTCCAGCAGATACCCAAGCTGCGTTACGTGGAAGTGGTTGATCTGCTGCACCTTGGCCTGCTTCACTGCATCGTGGCCATGGTGGGACATGTCGTGGTGGCCCTCCGGCACCCCGATCTCCCGGTAAGAGCGGTTGCTGCCGTCGTTGGCTATCATGAAGGTGCAGACCCGCGTGAGGTCGGACTGGAACGCGAGCGCCATCATGTCCGCCATGAGGCGGATGTGCTCGCCGAAGTCTGCCGGGATGCCGCTGGGGGCGTCCAGTCCCCCCGGCAGCTTGGCCGCGATGGGCTGATGCTCCGCCTGCGATAGCCGCTGCTCGATCTGGCGAACTCCCGTGAAGTACTCATCCAGCTTCTGGCGGTCATGACGGCCTAGCTGCTGTTTGAGCTGCGTGGCGTCGTCCATCACAAAGTCCAGGATGCTCTGGTTGTACAGCCTGCGCCTGGCGCGGCTCTCCGCCGTTTCTCCCGCGTCCCCGCCTCCGAAGATGCGCTCGAACACCGCGCGGGGGTCCACCTCCTTGGGCACCGGCATGCTATCCGTATGCCAGGAGATGGTGGAGGAGTAGGCGCAGCTATAACCGGAGTCGCAGTTGCCGGCTTGCGCGCCGCGCTCGCAGCCCAGCTCCAGCGAGGGGAAGCGCGTCTGCGTGCCGATCTTCTGCGCGGCGATCTGGTCCACGGATATGCCGTTGTGGATATCCGCGCCGTCGGTCTTCTTCGGGTGGCAGCCAGTGAGCCAGGCCGCCGCCGAGCGGGCGTGATCGCCGCCGCCGTCGCCCAGGGCGAAGGCGTTGTGCTGGGTCAGGCCTGTGAGAATGCTGAAATCGCCCTGCACCTTCTTCAGCGGCTCGAGGGTGGAGGTGAGCGCGAAGTTCGCCCCCTCCGTGGCCGGCCGCCACGCCGGCATGTGCATGCCGTTGGGCACAAAGACGAAGGCCATACGGATCGGCGACTTCCTCGCGCCCTGCGCCAGCGCCCTGAGGGGCAGCATGGCGTCCAGCATGGGCAGCGCGAGCACGGTGCCTACGCCCCGCAGGAAAGTTCGCCGATCGATAGGTTGGTTCAGCATGGAGTCCTCACCCTTTCGCCATTCGCGATGCAGCCCGGTCTGTGCGGCGCATGCGGAAGGCGTCGCTTGTGACTACCCCCTCCACCAAAGACGAGAAGCGGTAGTGGTTGTTCACCGCATGGTTGACGATGGCGTCCACCGTGCAGGCGTCGTAGCTTTCCAGCCCCCTGCCGAGAGCGTACGTCAAGAGCTTGCCGGCCAGGCAGTGCAGGAACTGCCCCTTCTTAGCTAACAGTATATCCCGAAGCTGCGCCGGCCCATTGAATTTAGCCCCATCCGGCAGCACGCCGGAGGCATCGATGGGATACTGGCCGTCCTTGTCCCGCCAGTGACCGACCGCGTCGTAGTTCTCCAGGCCAAAGCCCAGCGGGTCCATCTTCGCGTGGCAGGAGGCGCAGGTCGGGTTCTTCCGGTGCTGCTCCATCCGCTGGCGGAGCGTGCCCACGAGCTGCGCGCCCGGCTTGTCGTCGTTGAGCTGCGGAACGTTCGGCGGGGGAGGTGGCGGCGGCGCGCCGAGCAGCTCCTCCAGGATCCACTTGCCCCGCTTTACGGGCGAAGTGCGAGT
>CAYNFH010000075.1:6981-26021 GCA_964396385.1 uncultured Chthonomonadaceae bacterium
GCGAGTGGGATTGGACGTCACTGTCAGGATGCTCGCCTGACCCAGGAGCCCGCCGCGCTCGTTGCCGGTGAGCTCCACCCTGCGGAACTGCTCGCCCGTTACGCCACTTATTCCATAGTGCTTCGCAAGGTCCTCGTTCATGTAGGTGTACTTCGCGTCCAGAAAGTCCAGAACGCTCCGGTCCTGGTTCACCACGTCCTCAAAGAACAGCTCCGTCTCCGTCTTCATGGCGCGGCGCAGCTTGTCGTTGAAGTCCGGGAATTGGGCCGGATCAGGGTTCACGTCGTCCAGCCGGCGCAGGGTGAGCCACTGCGCGGCGAAGTCATCGCCGAGCGCCTTCGCCTTGGGGTCCTTGAGCATCCGCCGCACCTGGGCGGTCAGGACCTGCGGGTTCCGCAGCTTGCCCTGCGCGGCGAGGGAGAAGAGCTCGTCGTCCGGCATGCTGCTCCAGAGGAAGTAGGAGAGGCGGTTGGCCAACTCGTAGTCGTCGACGTAGGAGGTGATGGGTGATGGGTGATGGGTGATGGGCGATCCACTGCCCGGGTCTTTCTCTACGAGGAAGAGGAAGTTGGGCGAGACCAGCACGGCCTCGATGCCGAGCTGGATGCCCCGCTCAAAGGGCTCGCCCTGCTTCTGCGCCAGGTAGTAGATGCGCATCAGCCGGTCCACCTCCGCGCTGGTGACCGGACGGCGGTACGCGCGCCGGGCGACGGCGGCCAGGATGCGCCGGGCGGTGGCCTCCCGGGTTGCCGGGGGTGGGGTGACTGGAAGATACTGCTTCTGGAAGCCGGAGAGCTCGTGCTTAACGTTGTACGGCCCCGAGACCTCCAGATAGGTGACCACCAGATTCCGGTCGCGGTTCTTGGGATCCGGGTCCTTCTCGTTGTAGTAGTCGTTGAGGAAGCCGACCGCGAAGCGGTGGCCGCCCGCCTTGGCCGGAAGCTTGAATTCATAGACCTGCGGTTTCGCCTCGGTGGCGGTCACCTCGAAGTTCTTGATAGGAAAGCCGTCCCAGCGGAAGTCCATCTTTACCGGCTCGGGACCCGCCTGCTCGCCGTACGCCCTCACGCGCAACACGTAGTCGCCGTCCTTGGTGCAGGTGAAGCGCGTGCCGACCGCGCCGTTGGTGGCCAGCCTCCGTCCGCCGTCAATGGGCTGGCTGACGTTGGTCTTGTCCTGGAGCTTCTTCGCCGGTACCCGGGTGGTCCGGACCTCGTCTTCGGGCACGTAGACCGCCGCGCGGGCGACCTTCTCCGCCGCCGACACATACTTCTCCATCAGGAGGGGAGAGACGGAGAGCACGTCGCCGATGTTATCGAAACCGTAGCCCACGTCGTCGTTGGGGAACTCGTCCGCCGGCCGGATGTCCACGCCCAGGAGGTCCCGGACGGTGTTGTTGTACTCGTCCCGGTTCAGGCGGCGCATGGTCACGCGGCCCGGGTCCTTGATCACGCAAGCCGCCTTGGAGAGGGTGCTCTGGATCCAGGCGACCATGCGGTCGCGCTCGGCATCCGAGGGCCTGGACAGCCCGGCAGGGGGCATGACATTCTGGCCGACGTTGCTGGCGACGCGCTCCCACACGTCCCTGCTCTTTAGCACGGAGGCGGTGTCTTTGTAGGCGACGAGGGCGAGGCCGCCCGCCGCGGAGCTGCCGCTGTGGCAGGCTGCGCAGTACTTCTTTACCAGCGGGGCGATCTGCTCGGCAAAGGAGTCGGAGACTGCCGGGGCGGCTAGCGGCTTCTTGGCCGCCCTGTGGCGGCTTTGAGGCGGCTGCGCGGCGGCGAGCACGAGCCCGGAGCTAAGGGCGGTGGCCAGACAGATAAGCGCGGATCGGAACCGGGTGCTGAATCGCATCATGATCGGCGGCGGCACGCGTTCGTGACAGATATCACAGGACCTGGCGGAGTTGCAGTGCCACCTATAGTTTAAGACATCGAGAGCTGTTCAATGTAACGCCCCTCCCGGGAGTCTGGACGTATGGGCCGCCAAATCGGTTCAGGATATATTGTACAGCACGGCGGCTCGCCACGCGTCCCGGTCGGCTTCGCCCGGCGCTTCGGAGTGAGACATTGTCTCAAATTCGGCGTGGCCGCGCCACTCTTGAGCGGGCGCTCTGGACTGCCGGAATCCTATCTCTTTGCCGGCAGGATGGCTGCAGGTGAGGATTCGGCCAGGTGCGAGGCGAAACAGAGGGAGGTACGGTCACAAGGTCGCAGCTTCCGCCATCGAGCTGTTGCCATAGTCAATCCTGTAGGAGGTCTGAATCGATTGAGCGATACGGAGGGAGGTAACGCTAGTCTGTACGCCCGGGCAGGCGGGTTCGACGCCATCTACGCCCTGTGCCGGCACTGGCATGAGCTATGTCTGCAGGACCCGGTCGCCGCGCATCCGTTTGAGCACGCGCTCCATCCGCGGCATGACGAGAGGCTCGCCGCCTATCTGTCCGAGGCGCTTGGCGGGCCGGCCCTCTATTCAGGCGGCTACGGCGATGAGAGCGCCGTCCAGCGGATACACGCGGGCAACGGGGTCCACGTGGAGCTGGACGAGGCGTGCCTGGCCCTGTTTGACCGCGCCTTGGCGGACGCGGGAATCACGGGCGACACTGCCGCGCGAATCTCCGCCTATTTCCGCGCTGCCACAGAAGCACAGCGCGCCTATTCCGGTTCCGATGTCGCCGTCCCGGACGACCTGCCTTTCAACTACGCGCGATAAGCGTGCCAGACCCGCCGATGATTCCTGGACGCACGCGGCGACGACGCAGCTCTATCCGCGTCGCGCTGCCTCGATCGCCGCGATGTCTATCTTTGTCATTTGCATCATCGCGTCGAACGCGCGCTTGGCGACAGCGGGATCGGGATCGGTGATCGCTTCCATCAGAGCGGCTGGGGTAATCTGCCATGACAGGCCCCACTTGTCCTTGCACCAGCCGCACGCGCTTTCCTCTCCCCCGTTGCCGACGATTGCATTCCAGTACCGGTCGGTTTCGGCCTGGTCATCGGTTGAGATTTGAAACGAGAACGCCTCGCTGTGCTTGAATGCAGGACCGCCGTTTAGCCCCAGGCACGGGACGCCCATAACGGTAAACTCGACGGTCAAGACGTCCCCTTCCTTCCCCGACGGAAAGTCTCCCGGTGCACGGTGGACCGCGCTGACAGATGAATCGGGGAACGTCCTGGCGTAAAACCGCGCCGCGTCCTCCGCATCGCCATCGTACCAGAGGCAAATCGTGTTCTTTGCTCGCTTCACCATATCAGTTCTCCATCAAGGTAAGCCGCCGCTCAGCCAAGGGTCCGAGCGGACCATGGCCTCGGTTCTTGTTCCAGTGGAGGACCGAGTACTCCTGCGCTGAAGTCGTGGGCGCCCGCGCCGACGGAGCGATGCCGCTCATCAGGGCGCGAGCTCGCCGTATTCTCCCGTGGTGGCGGCGGCAGTTTGGCCTCAGCGAGGCGAATCAAGAGCTACGCTGCTGGGTAGCGGGATGCTAGAAATGCACCTCTTGGTCGTCCCAGCACGTCTGCAGATAGTCGATCTGCGCTGTGTGGCCGTCGAGGTGGCGCGCAGGAATGTTCATGAAGAAGGTGAACGGCGTCCGGCCATGCGGCGTATCGATGATGGAGCCGATCTGCTCCGGCTTCACGGTGTCGAGCGCCGCAAGCGTGTCCGCGATGCCCTTTCGGAGCACGGCTTCCGCCTGTTCCAATGTGGTGATGCCGTTGATCCTCGAGTTGATCGGGCCGAGGAACTCCTCTACGCTGGACGGGAACTTGCCGACGAGCTGATGCGGCACGCACTGCTCCTCCAGGTCTTCCGGACTCAGCGTGACGGACAGGGCTCCAACGGCCCGATGCTCCAATGCAGCACCCAGCAGTGCGGGTACAGACAACAACGAGGCCGCGAATCACGCGACGAGCCAGCCTTCATCAACGAAGCGTGCGGTAGCGCAAGCAGGTGCGCCGCTTCGGGCTGTACCTATAAACCTCCCAACGATCCAGGCATTATCACGCGATCGCAGGTCCTCTATGAGAGGCCAGGATATCCCCTTCAGCCAGAACTTGGCGCCGCGCGTCCAGCATGAATCTGCGTCTCCCGCCAGCGTGCCTATCAGCACCGCTATGTATCGTCCCTCACGCCGGCCCTGAACGAATGGTCCACAGAAATCTGGCTCTTCGCCGCCCTCCCTCACCTGGATGGTAAGATCGAATACCACGTTCCCGCCGTCGGACCGAGTGTGGTTTACGCAATCGGCGCGGCTGCGTCGCTGTACGCAGTACAGTACGCCGGATGGCGGATCAACGAGAATGATGCGAAGCGGCAATTCGAAGGTAGTTGGCATACGGTTGCTCTTTACGTGTCGCCCCGTACGACTGTCGGGGTGAATGCGGCGGGTCCAGACCAGGACCTTGATAAGATTACTCGCTTGCTTGCCTCCCGCTGTGGGGTGAACAGATTGTATGCGGGAGGCGCCCACGCCTGCGTCCAACGGCGCCAGCCGGCGTGTCCATCGTCTCTTCTCGATGCGCGCAGTCGCCGCTGAAGCCTGGAGCACTATGCGCCGACGTCGCGCTTCCATTCCGCCAGGGCGGCCTCGACGCCGCTGTCCGTATCGAGCGTCGGGTGCGTCGCGCGCCAGCCAAGCTCGGCGGACCGCTTGGCGACGACGAGCTGATCAGTGCAGAGCGCGTCGGCGGCGGGACCCATCTTGGCGCGGGCCTCCTCAACCGGCAGGCTTCTGGTCTCACCGCCCTTGCCCACCGCTGTGCTCACGGTGCGGGCCACAGAGGCGAGTGTGGGGAAGGCGCCATCGACGCCGTGATAGATGCCCTGCGCCCGCTTCTCGATCACCAACCGGTAGAGCACCGCGAGATCGTCGCGGTGCACGAAGGGCAGCCTGTTCTTGCCATCGCCGATGTAAACGGCGGCGCCGGTAGCGCGGGCGCTCTCTGCGTAATCCGCGATCAGGCCCTTCGTGCCGCCGTAGACGAAGCCGGGTCGGATCACCGCGGTGCTAACCAGGTCGTTGGCGGCTTCGAGCGTCAAGCGCTCGTGCGCCGGGCGCCAGGCGACCATTGGAATTGCGCCCTCCGTGGAGGCCGATTCGTCGGCAGGTCTACCGGTGTTGCCCAAAACCAGCACGCCCGAGGTATAAACGACGACCCTGGGCGCATTGGCGCCCCTGGCGGCAGCGAGCAGGGTCTCGATCGCCACGCGGTCGGTGGCGATGGCGCTGCCGTAGTCGAAGGCGACGTGCAGGAGCGCGTCGTGCGCCGCGGCGGCCGATTGATAGCTCGCGGGCTGATCTAGCGAGCCGCGGTGCGGCGTCGCGCCGAGCGACCTGAGCTTTGCGTCTGAGGCCTCGCTACGCGAAAGGCCCGTAACCGCGTGCCCGGCGCGTCGCAGCTCCTTGATGACGGCCTCCCCAATGGTCCCGGTGCCTCCAGTAATAAACACGCGCATAATCACCTCGCTCCTGCTGTGGGGAGCTGCTCGGCCAGTCCGATGATGATACCCTCAGGCCCGCGGATGTAGGCCAGGCGATACGTGTCCTCATACTGCACCACCTCGCCGATGAGCTCGGCCCGTGGGCGAGCAAGCGCGCAACGACATCGTCGATGTCATCGACGGTGAACATGACGCGACGGATGCCCACCGTATTCACCGGCGCGTCCACAGGACCAATCCTGATCGCGTCGGGCGTGTGGAACTTGTCCAGCTCGATGTGACCGTGACCATCGGGAGTCCGCATCAGCGCGAGGGTGGCTCGAACATCCTTGAGTCCGATCAGGTTGTCGACGTAAGGCCCCTCGACCGTCGTCTCGCCTTCCAGCTCCATACCGAGTTCGGCGAAGAACGCTTTGGCAGCCTCAAGGTCATCGACAACGATGAGAACGTTGTCCATCCGGAGCAGTTTACGTGTCGCGGTCATAACCATCCTCCACCGATTCGGGCGCCCGGAGAACGTACCCCTGTCCGTAGACCGTGTGGATAAGGCGGACGGCGTGGCCGTCGTCCACCCTCTGGCGGAGTTGCCGGATGCGGACTGCGATGGTGTTGGAACAGCTCTCGTCGTCGTTCCAGACCCGCTCCTGGACATACTCGCGCGAGAGCACCCGTCCCTCGTTGCGGGCAAGCGCGACCAGGAGCGTATACTCGCGCGGCGTGAGCGGGGGCCGCGAGATCATCCGCGATCAGAGAATCTCAAGCACGGTCTGATCGGAGGCAGAACCGAGCGCCGGTATGGCGTCTGTGTGGGCGCGGAGCCGCCCCCCCCGACGAATTCTGATCGAACAGGAGCTTCACACGACCGTCAGCGTTCGGCTCTCGCGCTGGGCGGCGAAGGCGAGGCATGCGCGGATATCGTCCTCCGTCAACTCGGGGAAGTCGGCGATGATCTCGGAATGTGACATGCCCGCGGCGAGCCAGCCGAGAACGTCGGAAACGGCGATGCGCATGCCGCGAACGCACGGCCGGCCGCCCCGCTTGCCCGGCTCGATAGTGATGACATTCGAGAAGCTCATGATGAGATTATAGCACCGGCCACGGTCGCGTTCCGGGCGAGCCCGGATGCGTCTTCGCTTTCAAGCTTGGGCTTTCTCCCGTGGTGGCGACGGCAGTTTGGCCGCAGCGAGGAGAAACAAGAGCTACGCTGCTGGGTAGCGGATGCTAGAAATGCACCTCTTGGTCGTCCCAGCACGTCTGCAGGTAGTCGATCTGCGCCGTGTGGCCGTCGAGGTGGCGCGCAGGAATGTTCAAGAAGAAGGTGAACGGCGTCCCGCCATGCGGCGTGTCGATGATGGAGCCGATCTGCTCCGGCTTCACGGTGTCGAGCGCCGCAAGCGTGTCCGCGATGCCCTTTCGGAGCACGGCTTCCGCCTGTTCCAATGTGGTGATGCCGTTGATCCTCGAGTTGATCGGGCCGAGGAACTCTTCGACGCTGGACGGGAACTGGCCGTCGCGGATGATAGAGGCAAAGCCGCCGCTGTAGCCTGCGCAGTGCGCCGCTATCTGAAGGGCGGACTTGGCCGTGGGCGCGGGGCTCCAGGTCAGCCTGTCCGCGGGGACGAAGCTGAGCACGAGCAGGAAATGTTCCATGGCCTGTGTAGCTCGCTGCTTGCACATGGTGATCATTTCTTCCATCTATGGGTCTCCTTTTGAGAGAGCGGACGAGCCTTCTCCCAGGTGAGGAGCACGTCGTCCACCTCAATCGGGCCGGTCCGAATCTGGACGGTGCCCTGAACACGCTGTGGCTCCAGACCCGCGTCCTCAAATCCGCAGGATCGATACAGGGCCTGGGCAGGCTCGTTGCCGATGCTGACGCGGACGCGCAACCGGCTGAAGCCGCGCGCCCATGCTTCCTCTTCCGCCACGGAAATCAGCGTTCGTGCCACGCCGCGGCGGCGGTGGTCGGGCGCGATGTGCACGTCCTGGAGCTCCGGTGGGTCGGTCAAGGCCAGGTGCAGGTGACCGACAGGTTCACTGCCTACCCAGGCAACCAGATAGAAGCCGTTGCCCTGGTGCAGCCGCGCCAGCCCCAGCGCATCACCCACGACCTCAATTTCCCCTGGATCCAACATACGGACATCGAACACGGTACTACCCCGGTTTCCGGAACAGTGTTTCAGAGGCGGGTATCCCTGCCCTGCAGTATTGAACGCATTGGAGCTCCGTACCTCCGCGCAAATGCGAACTGCTCAACTTGAGGTCCGATGGGCGGCTCGGCCGGTATGGTGGTCTGAGACACTGTCTCTAATTCCCGTGGCCACAGCACTCTTGGGCAAGCGACCCTGCCGATTGTATGACCCTGATGGCATTGCGCTCCAAAGTGAGGCTATGGCCTCACATTGGACCTGTTTGCTCCCATCGCTGGACGCGCGGAGCCCACATACTTCGCTAGCGCCACCGCGTGAAGCCGCCGGAACATCTTCCAGTATTACTCAGGGACGGCTTGCATTGCACCAGGTTCGGTGCGTAATGCCCCCGACCCCCAATACTGGGGGAGGATGTTCACTCCCTTTGTTGGAGTGCACACTAACGGAAGCGGCCGAGAAAGATCACTGCTCACGCTCGACCCAAAGCGCCGCGTGCTCTACAATATTCTGACGGAGGTGTGCTGCCGTCCGGGCGAGGAGGCCCGTGTCCAGGCAGAGTTCAAGTAGGGGTGCAGACGTAAAAGAGCCGATGAACGCGACAACTACTGCGCTGGCAGCGACCGCCATTCTCTCAGCATGTGCTTCGGGTCCCCTGTTCGTGACCTCCGATCCGAACGCGGGGTGGTCCCATGGTGGCTACGACGTCCACAACAACATGTGGAATAGCAGCAAGTACAGCCCGTGCGCACAGACTCTTTATGCCTGGTCGCACGACAAGTGGTATGTCGTCGCCAGGATGAACAACAAGACCGGAGACGGCGCCGTCAAGACCTACCCGAACGTCCACCGAGACTACCGGAATGCGCAGATCGGCTCGTTTGACTCGATCAAGAGCACCTTCTCGGAGAAGAGCCCGCGGGTCGGCATCTACAACGTCGCTTACGACATCTGGATCAACGGCATCGCCAAGCCGGGCTGCACGGAGGTTATGATCTGGACCGAGAACTTCAACCAGGTGCCCGGCGGCAGCTATATCCAGGACGTGACGTTCGGCAGCCGAAAGTTCAAGCTGTACAGGGATTCCAGAAGCGGGTACATCGCTTTTGTGGCGGCGACCAACTTCACATCGGGCACTTTGAACCTGCTCGAGATTATGAAATGGGTTATCGCCAAGGGCTGGCTCTCCGAGAAATCCACCGTAGACCAGATCTGTTTCGGCGCCGAGATCGTGTCAACGGACGACAAGGAGGCCAAGTTCGAGGTTACTGCCTTTTCGATCGACCAGAGGCCAAAGCCCATAAAGTCCGATAGGATCGGAGAAGACGCCGCACGAGGCCTCGCCCACGGCTTGAATACAGGGCCGCCGTGGGTCTCGATGCAGGCGCGCAACAGCGGCAGGTGACCCAACCATGCGCATCCTGATTGCAGATGAATTCGAGGAGAGCGGGCGGAACGGGCTGGAGGCACTCGGGTGCGAGGTAGTCTTCCAGGCCGACGTGAAAGACGAGAGCCTGATCGCGGCGATCAGCGCCGAACAGCCCGACGTGCTGATCGTTCGGAGTACGAAGGTAGCCGAGCCGATGCTCGACGCGGGGCCGCTCAAGCTCATCGTTCGCGCCGGAGCGGGCTACAACACCATCGACGTGGCATCCGCATCTCGGCGCGGCATCTACGTCTCCAATTGCCCGGGTCAGAACTCCGTCGCGGTGGCAGAGCTCGCGTTCGGACTGATCCTGGCCTGCGACCGGCGTATCGCGGAAAACACCGCCCGGCTCCGCGCCGGACAGTGGAACAAGGGTGAGTTCTCGAAGGCGAAGGGACTCAAGGGCCGCACATTGGGGCTGATAGGCGTCGGCGCAATCGGGCGCGAGATGATCCCGCGGGCGAAGGCCTTCGGCATGAAGGTAATCGGTTGGAGCCGCCGCCTCACGCCGGAGGTCGCCGCCGAGCTTGGGATTGAGTGGCGCCCGACGCGAGAGCAGGTCGCCGCGGAGAGCGACGTGGTGAGCGTCCACCTGGCGCTTAACGGCGAAACGAAGGGAGTTATCGGCGAGACCTTCTTCAACGCGATGAAGCCCGGCGCCATCTTTGTCAACGCCTCGCGAGGAGATATCGTCGACCAGCCGGCGCTGGTAGCGGCGATGCGCGCGCGGGGCCTCCTGGCCGGGCTGGACGTCTTCGCAAACGAGCCGCCAGGGGCGACGGGCGAGTACTCGGACGATATTCTGCGCGAGCCGGGGCTTACCGGGACGCACCACATAGGCGCTTCCACAGAGCAGGCCCAGGAAGCCATTGCCGATGAGACGGTGCGGATTGTGAAGGTCTTCATGGAGACCGGCAGCGTGCCGAACGTGGTGAACCTCGCAACATCCACGCCTGCCACGCACCGGCTGGTGGTTCGGCATCGCGACCGCCCCGGTGTGCTGGCCTGCGTTTTCGATCATCTTCGCGCTGCGGGCAAGAATGTGCAGGAAACCGAGAACATCGTCTTCGAGGGCGCAGAGGCTGCGGTAGCGCGGATTAACATCGACGGCCCCCTGTCGGCTGACGAGCTGGCCTCCCTGAGCCGCTCGAACGCGGACATCCTGGAGGCAACCCTCATCGCGCTGTAGGGCTCATCCAGTTGCTTAGGGGCGGGTCGCCGCTTTACCTGGTCCCAACAGGTCCTCGGTGCCTTGTCCAAATGCCCACGCTACCATCCGGGGGAACTCTTCCTGCCAGAAAACATCGCCGTGCGAGCCGGGCCGCTCAGTCATGACAACGTCCCCACCGGCATCGCGTAGCGCGTTCGCCCACCGAGCCGCGTTCTCCAGGAAGAACGGCTCTTGGCTGCCGGCGACGAGGTACGTGCGCGGGATCGGGCTCGGCATTACGGCGGGCGGTCGGTAACCCCCGCCCGGTGAGGCGCAGAAGATCGCACCATAGACATGCGGATGGCGGAACCCGACCGCGAGTGCGAGCTCTCCGCTCGCGGAGACACCGAACACCGCGGTACGATCGGCGGGCAGCACTACTCCGAAGCGTGTCCGCACCCACCGGCCTACGTCCTCGACAAAGAACCTCTCGTGCGCGGCGAACCGCTCGGGGTCAAATCCCGGTGAATACTCATGGAGCCGCAGCTCCTCGTCGGCCAGGCGATGGGCGCCGACGATCATGGTGGACGGTACGTCCGCAGCCTCAAGGACACCGCCCCACCGCGAAATCAACTGGCCGTCACCGGCGAACACGACTGCCTCGGGCGGCTGCGGCGGGACATACACAGTGACATCCCGGCCACCGTCGTACTCAAACTTCTCGGTGATGAGCTCTCCCGTGATGGACGTGGTCGGTGCCTCCTCGTCATTGAATCGAAATCATTGTACTTGCGGTCCACGGGATGTGTAGCGACCACAAACGAGGGCGAAGAACAGCAACTGCATGGGAGAAGCAGCCGTGCTGATCGAACGAGCACAGGTTGTAGGTGCCGCTCAGATCGAGGGACTTGGTTCGAGTCCTGCTCCGGATGCAAACCCAAACGGGGCCGCGAACCAACCTCGATTCGCGGCCTCGCCGGAAATGGGAGCGGGGGCAGGACTCGAACCTGCGACCTTCGGGTTATACTTGCCACCCCGGATTACGCGTGGCGGGCCATGTTAGCTCCACGTTGGGCGTCCGCCGTGTCAGGATCGCAGGAGTGGCTCGATCTCGTTCCACCGTTCAGGCTCCTCCAGGAGTTCGGCGTACTGATTGACCCACTGGCGGATCCGGGCTCGATCCAAGCTGGGGTAGACCCGCGCGATCCGACGGATGTCCTCCCGATCCTGGGGACGGTTCGCTATCGCCTTGAGGATGACTAGGTCCTCAGGGGTAGGCAAGAGGAGCTGGATCTCGGGGTCGGGTGAGGGGTAGGCCCGCTCAAGGACCTCCGCTTCAAATGGCATGCAACCCAGCGCGATGTCTACCCTTGTGCCGGTAGGGGTGTGCTTCAACGCCGCGATGCGACTCATTCGAGCGAGCTGCTCCACGTCTGAGAACATCGGCTCCAATTCATGGCGGCGCAGGGCGTCCATCAGGCGCGGTACGTCGGCAGTGTCGAAGATCACCAAGGCGTCCACGTCGTGGGTGAAGCGAGGCTCCGCGACGAGCGATACCGCGACGCCGCCAATCAAAACTGGCCTGACACCCAGTTCCCGGAAAGCCGCCGCCAGGCTGGCCAGGGCGGCGATATGCGGCTCTTCAATCCGTCCTTCCATACCGAGCTCGGATGCGGGACCAAATTGCCGTCACCTCGTCGTCATCTTGATGCGTATCCCTTTGCGGCATCCTCTGAGCGAAACGGATGATCTCCTTGAACGCACGCAGCCGGTCGTGGAAAGTAGCGCGTCGAAGCTCCTCAGTCTCCAGCTTCTCTAGAGCTTCGTAGCCTGCCCTCTGCTCGCGCAGCAGTCTTTTTGCAGTCTCTTTGTCCACGGGCGGCCTCTCTTGAACGGAAGGCCGCCCGGTCAATGACCGGGCGGCCAGAAATGGAGCGGGGGCACGACTAGAACCTGCGACCATCGGGTTATTAGCCCGACGAGCTACCGGACAGCTCCACCCCGCAACGTAACCGAATAATATACCACGCGCCGCCGCCCCTGTCAACCGGCCTCCGCGCCTGATTCTCGCGGTCTTTACGCAGCAAACCCGGCCAGCAAGACTCTCCTTGCAGAGCGGAGCAACGGGACTCCGAGCGGGGTGCGCCGGGTGGGGGCGGGGCGGGGTGGCATGGGGGCAGAAATGTCCGCACGGACCAACCGCCCCGCTTCATTCCCAGGAGTGGTGCTATTTCAGATATTCGTACTTGATGTCTTTTCATGCGATCGGGGACACAAGCACCTCATGCGTTTGTGAAGATATCCTCCTGCTCTATCGGCCGCACCTCGATGCCCCATCCCACCTTCTCGCCCAACACAGCAGCCGGATGCTTCGACGCGACCTGAACCGCCTCGTCGATGTCGACTGCTTCGATGATGAAGAAGGCCCCAATCTGCTCCTTCGTTTCGGCGAACGGCCCGTCGGTAACCAACGGCTGGCCGTTTCGGGGCCGGATCGACACGGTATCCTTCGTGGCGGCCAGAGAGGCGACGGCGATCAACCGACCGGTGGCATGTAACTCGGCGTCGTGGATGTGGCAATCGCGTACCACCTCTTCTCGTTCGGCGTCGGACAGGCCGTCGAACAACTTCTCGTTGTAATATGCCAGGCAAAGGTACTTCATCCATCGCTCCCTTCTTGGGTCCGTGCTGCGAATGACTTCGCGCGCTCAATGACGTGGCCGCAACCGGGACAATCTGCCTTCGCCGGTGCGTGCCCAACTTGTAGTCGTTCAAGGAGCCAGCTTTTCGACAGTTGGGCCGCATTTCAGTGGAGAATCTTCAGCCGGCGGGCGACTCACGTTGCGACAGAGACGGTTCAGCCCAACTGGCGACGTCTCGCCACGGCCGATCGCGCTGTTTAGTTTTAAAGGGAGCGGGGGCAGGACTCGAACCTGCGACCTTCGGGTTTTGAGCGCGACGAGCTACCGGACTGCTCCACCCCGCATCGTCAGCGACCAATATACCACGGCCTTCCAGCCGTCTCAACCCATCCAAAGCCCTGATTCCGCGGCCGCGAAGGGGCCGGCACCGCCGGGCTGTGACCGGGAAGTGGGGAGGGGAGGAGGCAGCGATACCCTCGGTGAACAGCAGCCGCATGAGGACCACCTATCGCCTGCTCCTCTCCTCTCTCTGCCTCCTGATATTGTGATGTGTCCTTCCTGGAGGGGGAGAACGACAATCCCGGGCAGTTCGAGCTGTTTTACGGAGAGGTTGACGACGCGGTCGCGGCCATCGACTACCTGCGGAGTGTGCCCTACGTGGATCCGTCGCGCATTTACCTGGCCGGCCACAGCACGGGAGGCAGCATCACACTCTATCCGCCCGCGGCGAAGCGGATGGAGGAGATCGCGCGGCAGACCGGGGCGCCCTTCCGGGTGTTCATCGCGGCGGGGGAGGACCACTTCACCGCGCTGCAGCCCTTGTGCGGCATGGTCGCCCGCAAGATCCTGGCGGATACCGGGCCGACCTGCGCCATCACGGTCTCCCAGGCCGACATGGACGGCGCTTTTCAGTTCTCCCCGGCGACGCCGTAGCCCCGGCTACGTCCCCACCAGCCGGGGCATTACGACCGCCTCGGCGCTGTAGCCCAGCAGGTCCTGCACGTCGGTTTGAAGCGCGTCGGCCAGGCGCAGCAGCTCCAGGGCGTTTGGCGCGCAGAGCCCCTCCTCAAAACGGTGCAGCATATACTGCGGGATGCCGGCCCTGTCCGCCAGGTCCGCCTGGCACATGTGGTTCAGCGCCCTGCGGCGCTCAAAGATGCGGCGGCCCATCCGCTTGAGCAGGTCGGCCTCCCGCGCGGTCATTCTGTCCATGGTCTTGCTCCCTTACCTTAGCTATCTATACGTCAAGTGCTGCAGGAGCGGTGCCCGTGCCATGGCGGAGGAGGTGAGAGGGGGGAAAGCCGGTATTTCTACGGTGACCCGGAGGAGGGAAACTGCCGAAACTTCGTGGTGCGATGTAATCTGGTGGTGCTCCGACTCATCCAGGTTACATCGCCCTGGTATTTTCAATTTTCAATTTCAATTGGACGGGGGCCGCTCCTAATTGAAAATCGAAAATTGAAAATTGAAAATCATCCCGCGAACAGTCCTCCCATCGCCTCCGAGTGGGGTTCCTCGAGAATGGGCTCTACCTCCGCTTCATGGGCGAGGCGGAGGCCGGAGAGGAAGCGGGAAGGACCCACGGTGGCGCTGTTCCAGCTCTGGAGCGAGCTCACGGCAAGGTAGTCCTTCGCCCGTGTGGCCATCACGTACGCGATGCGCAGCTCCTCCGCGATGTCCTCCGCCTTACGGTGCGGCAGCAGCTCCTCGCTCCAGCCGGCGGCCCACACGTACCGCCATTCGCGGCCCTTGGCGGAGTGGCCGGTCGCCAGCGTCACGGCGTCGAGCTCCTGCTTCCGCTTGCGCTGCTCCGCCTTGCGTCTCTCGGTCTCCTCCCGCACCTTGCGAACCGCCGCCAGGTAGTCCGCGGTGCGCGGGTAGTGGGCCGCAGCCTCCTGCATCCGCTCCAGGTTCTGCTGCCGGTCGTTGTCGCGGTCGTTCATTTCCTCCACGCGGAGCCACTCGTCAAAGCCCATGGTGCGGCGGATGAGCCGGATCGCCTCGCCCGCGTGGGGGACGGACGGCAGCCGGTCCCGCACGTGCTCCAGGTCCCGCCGCATCTGGCTGATGGCGCGGTGCGCCTTCAGGTCCGGCGCGTGGAAGCCGGGCAGCACCTCCCAGATGGTCTTGCCGCGGTACTCCGCGGAGATGCGCAGGTCCGTGGCGATGGTGCGCGGAAGCTTGCGGTTGGGCACGTTCAGGAGGGCCAGCAGCCAGTCATCCGTGTAGGAGCAGAAGAACTCCAGGTAGGCGAGGATGCCGGCGACCTCCTTGCGGGCGTAGAAGTCTCCCTCCTTAGTGGAGAGAAATGGGATGCCGAGGCCGGCGAAGTGGCGTTCGAACGGTTCCGCCTGCGCGTTGACCCGGAACAGCACGGCCATGTCGCCGAACCGAGCGCCGCGCTCCTTGAGCCTGAGGATCTGCTCGCCGATGGCCAGCGCCTCCACGTCCGCGTCCGCGTGCAGGTCCCACCGCACCGGAGGGCCGGCGTCCCGGGTGGAGACCAGATCCAGTGGAGGGCGGTCTGCCTGCTGCCGGATGAGGCTGTCCGCGAAGCAGACGATGCTGCGGCTGGACCGGTAGTTCTCTCGCAGCTCATAGACCCGGGTGGCGCGGTGGTGGGCGAAGGCGTGGAAGGTCTCGGTGTCCGCGCCGCGGAAGGCGTAGAGGCTCTGGTCCGGGTCGCCCACCAGCATCACGTTGCGGTGGTCCTGTCCCAGCGCCAGCGCGATCTGGAACTGCGGCCGGTTCATGTCCTGGCACTCGTCCACCAGAACGTGGGTGTACCGCTCGGCCCACCGGCGGCGCGCCTCGTCATCGTCAAACAGCGCGCGCACCTCCAGCAGGAAGTCGTCGAACTCCTGGAGGTCCCGCTCCGCCTTCGCCTTCTCGTAGAGCCGCCAGGCGCGGGCGAACTCACGGTCCTCGTAGCTGGAGTCCGGCTTGTAGGAGGCGGCGGTCTCGCCCGTGTTCTTCAGATAGCTGGTCCGCGCCAGGAAGCCGCTGACGCCGCCCTCGAGCTCCCCGGCTTTGGCCGCCTCTGCCAGCCCGCGGCGCTGCGTCTCGTCGGTCAGCACCTGGAACTTGCGGCCCTCCGCCCGGAGCACCGCCAGGCAGAAGGCGTGCAGAGTGGTGACGTGGGCGTTCTTCGCCATCGGCTTCGGCAGGAAGCGCGCTATGCGGACCTTCATCTCCTCCGTGGCGTCGGTGGTGAAGGTAGTCACCAGCACCCGCGCGCCCCGCTCCGCCAGCCGCGCCGCCCGCAGCGTCACCACCCGCGTCTTGCCGCTGCCGGGGTCGGCGTGACAGGCGGCCGGACCCTCCTCGTGCAGCGCCGCCGCCCGCTGCGCGGGGCTGAGACTATCCCAAGATGCCAAGAGCAGAAACTCCAGACGGCTATTCACCGCAGAGCACGCAGAGGGCACAGAGGAAAACTAGACGCGAGACAGGATCGACGGGACGCGACCTGCGCAGTAAAGGTGCCGACGCCGTCCATGCATCTCTGTGTCCTCTGTGCCCTCTGCGGTGAAATCGAAGTTACGCGATGCCGAGGTTGCGGGCGTGGAAGCGGATGGCTTCCTGCACGTGGACATCCCAGTAGGCCCACTCGTGGGAGCCGGGGAACTCCGCATATTCGTGCGGGATGCCCAGCCTCGTAAGATGCGCGTGGAAGGCCCGGTTATCCTCTATGAGGAAGTCTTCGGTGCCGCAGTCGATGCGGAGCGCCGGGCAGGCGGACCGGTCCACCTTCTCCGCCAGGGCGAACGGGTCGTTGGGGCCGCCGATGTAGTTGGGGCCGAGGATGCGCTCGAACTCCACCTTGCGCCCGTCGTCCGCGTGCGACTTGTGCGCCCAGGCCACGGCGCCGGAGTGGCTCACCGCGGAGCAGAACAGGTCGGGGAACTTCAGCGCCAGCTTCACCGCCCCGTACCCGCCCATGGAGAGGCCGCCGATGCACCGCCCGGCCCGCTCTGCGCGCGTGGGGAAGACCCGGTCCACGAAGCCAATCAGGTCCTGGACCAGCGCCGTCTCGTACGCCTCGCCCACGTAGGCATCCGTGTAGAAGCCGCGGCCGCCATCCGGCATCACCACGATGAGAGGCAACCTCTGGACGTATCGCTCGATGCTCGTGCGCCGCTGCCAGATGGTGTAGTCGTCGGAGAGGCCGTGCAGGAGGTAGAAGACGGGGTAGGGGCGGGGCAGCGCCTCGTCTTCCGGCAGGATCACATTGGCGGCGGTCTGCTTGCCCAGCGCCTTGCTGAAGTAGTGCATCTCAAGAAACGCCATGAATCGCTCCGCGTGTCGACGGGTGACGGAAGACGGGAGACGGACGGAATCCGGAATCGGTCCTCCGTCATCCGTCCTCCGTCATTTTGACACAACGGGCCGCAGGAGCGCCGGAAAGGGATTCCCGGCACTTTTGCGGCCCGTCTGTTTGCGGTAGGGAGGGAATAACCGCTTGCTTGCTGAAATGTCGGGTGTCGGTCAGGTAGAATCCTGGGAGCGGGGCTCTGGAACCATCACCCTACAGGGATTCCCGCCTTCCGGCGTGCATCAACCAGCTAGTGAATGCCGTGGCCGCACGGAGTAGGTGCAGAAAGCCCGGCAGAAGCCATAATCGAACCCGCACGTCCGAATCGGACGTGAGAGCCGGTTTGAGAGACAGCGCCATTGATGTTGCTCCTGGCGCGATGTTATGTTCATCCGGCACACTGGCGGAACCCGCGGAGACACCGCGGCAGAGCCCGGTTCATCGCACACCAACACAGAGACGCCAGACCGTCTAGCTACGTTCCAAGACGAACGACGGGCGCCGAGATCGGCAGCCTCGAGGTCCGACCTATCCGTTAGGTCCGGCCGGCGAGGAGCAAGCGCCAACCCGTCGCCAAGAGCTCGTTCTGGAGGTAGCACGAATGACGCCTGTCCCGTCTCTGCTTGCGCTTCTGGCCATGGTAACGCCCACCGTTGTGGTGGGGCACGCCGGCAAGCGCCACTCTCGCGGCCACAGCAGTCTTACAATCGCCAGGAGTAGCCGCCACCGAGTCCGCAGCCTCTCCTCTCTGCCCAGTCGCGGTGGCGGCTTCCGGCGCGGTGGCTCCGCCCAGGATCCGCAGGACCCGTCTGCCGGCCCCTCCAAGCCTGGGGCTGCAAACAGCTCCCTCAAGCTAGGGGGCGGGCCTGTCTCGGTTGCCGCGGAGGATCTGCAGGAGGCGAAGACGCTTGCCCAGCGGCTGCTGGATGGCGCGAAGTCCGGAGCGGTGGTCTTCACCCGGCCGGAGCGGGAGACCCGGCAGCTCCAGCAGATAGTGGACGCCACGGCTGGGGACAGCGGAGCCAGCATTTTGCTGTCGCTGCCGCTCCTGCGCGCGCTGAGCCACCTGGCGGACGTAAGCAGCCCGGAGAAGCCGTTCATTATCCACGGCCTCTACCGGCCGCTCCGCTCCAGCCGCTCCCATGAGCCGCACGGGCTGGGCCAGGCGGTGGACATCGGCGGCTTCGGCGGCCACCGCATCCTCACCGCGAATCCGGACGAGTGCGTGGAGGCCATCGTGGCGATCGTCCAGGCGCTGGAGCCGGGCGCCTACCGGCTGGGGCTCCCCAAGGCTCCGGAGGATGGATCAGCAATCCGCAAAATCGGAAGGGGCGGCGTGACCAAGGCGGCTGGCGCGGGAGAATCTGCTGTCCCATCTGCCGGAGCGCCGTCCGACCCTTCTGACGGGTTGGACCAGACCGAGCCGGCTGACCCGGCGGAGCGCCAGGGGACGGGGGATTCATCCCTCATCCCTCATCCCTCATCCTCAGCCTGGCCTTTCTTTCCCGCGCCGCGCACGGAGCTCATCGCTCTGGAGCTGGGGGAATCCGAGCAGGCCGGAGCGAACAGCGCACCGCAGCCCCTCATCGTCGCCCGGCGCGTGCTGCGGTTCGCCAATTGCCACTACGCGCCCCTGGAGGATGTTACGAGCACACGGGTGCGGGATGCCATTCAGGCGGCCATCGGCCGCGGGGCCAACGTCCACAGTCTCTTTCCGGACGGGCTCAACCACCTGCATCTGGATGTCAAGCCGGAGCCGTAACTCCATTCCGCCCGGTTCCGGCTGACAGGCGCCCCGGCCCGCAAGGGCCGGGGCGTTCTTATGGCTGGCCTATCCGAGGGCTCTGCCCTCAGGCTCCTGCGGCCCTGTTCCGAGGGCTCTGCCCTCGTGCTCCCGCTAAGGGGGCTTCATTCGCCCCCTCAGCCT
>CAYNFH010000076.1:0-12910 GCA_964396385.1 uncultured Chthonomonadaceae bacterium
CGGTCGAAACCAGATACGGTCTTGTGTTCCTCGGCAATACGCTCCTGCTGTGCGGCCTCACCGTGCTTGGCACCCTGATCTCGGGTTCCATGGTGGCGTTCAGCTTCGCGCGCCTGCGGTGGCCCGGGCGCGACTCTCTCTTTGTGGTCCTGCTCGCCACCATGATGCTCCCCGGCGCGGTCACCATGATGCCGGTCTTCCTGATCTTCCGCTGGCTGGGGTGGATCGATACGCTGCGCCCGCTGTGGGCGCCAACCTTCCTCGGGGTAGGGGGCGCGTTCTACATCTTCCTGCTGCGCCAGTTCTTCCTGACCATCCCGACCGAGCTGGAGGACGCCGCCAAGATCGACGGCTGCTCCTATTTCAGCATCTACCGGCGCATTATGCTGCCACTGGTCAAGCCGGCACTGGCGGCGGTGACCATCATGACCTTCATGGCCTCCTGGAACAACTTCATGGGGCCGCTCATCTATATCAGCTCTCCCACGCGCATGCCGGTCTCCTATGCGCTCAGCCTGTTCCAGACGGCGCACGGCAGCGAGCCGGGCCTCCTAATGGCCGCCGCGACCATGATGATCCTCCCCGTCCTGGCACTCTTCTTCTTCACGCAGCGGTACTTCATTCAAGGAGTAACGCTGACCGGGCTCAAGGGCTGATGCCAAGAGAAGCGGGAGAAGCGGCCGGTGAAGCGGAATGACCTTGAGCGGCACCTGCGATCTGCTGGCTGTCGGCTCGAACGCCAGGGCGGGCGGCACTCAATATGGCTGAATCCGGCAAATGGAGCTTCGGCGGCAGTTCCACGCCATACCGAATTCAAGAAGAACACGGTCCGGCGGATATGCCGCGACCTCGGTGTGAGTACGCCGCCGGGGGTCTGATCAGAAAGCAGGGGAGATGCGCTCGATAGTGGCTGCCGGGCTCTTGGACCTAAGCGCCGATTCACGTCGATGTGCGGTGAGCTCGCGTAGCGCGTCCAGCACCATCTCGCGCGCTTCCTCCACCGTCTCGCCTTCCGAGACTGCGCCGGGGATCTCGGGAATATACGCCGTATAACCGCCCTCTTCGGCCGGCTCGAACACAATAGTGAACTGACAGTCCATAGTTATCATTATACGCGGAATCCCAAAAGGGGGCAGGCGGTGCGTTTCATGTTTCGGCCGGCCACCATGCGCCTCTGTACCGCAATTTTCAACCCTCAACCATTATGAAGCGCGGAAAGAAGATGAACAAACCTGCCATAAAGGGCTCCGTGATGTTCGTGATGGGGCTTCTGGATTCGGCCGTCGGCGGATTGACGGGGCTGGGGACGCAGGTGGCGGCGGCGCCGCAGATCGACTTTCTCCTGGGATATACACCAGAGCGGACCGCCGGCACCTCGACCGTGTTCGCTCTGGTGGCGGCGGCTAGCGCGGCTATCGCGGCCGGAGTGGCGGGGCTGCACGTCGCAACTGGTCGCGCCGTGCTGCTGGCGGTCGCGGCGTTCGCGGGCGCGCTGGCCACGGCGCGCCTGGCCCAGCGGGAGGGGCTCTCCACTCCTGCCCGCATCGCGCACTCCTTCGCCATGCTGCTCTGTGTCTACTTAATTACCAGCTCCGTGCGTGGCCCTCTCGGCTGGCCGATTCCCCTGGATGTAGACTTCTTCCGGACGCTACCGGGCTGGCTGCTGGTGGGCGTGGCGTGCGGCGCCGTGTCCGGAGCGTTCAAGATCGCCAACGGCGTCCTGCTCATCCCGGCGCTCATCTTCCTCTGCGGGGTTACCGTGCCTCACGCCATCATCACCTCGCTGGTGGTGATCTGTGCGGCGGCGCTGCTGCCGGCGCTGAGCCACGTCTCGCTGGGACGGGTAGACCAGGGAACAGGCGCGGCGATGATCCTGGGCGGTCTGCTCGGCGGCGCGCTGGGGGGATACGTCCTGGCGCGGGTGCCTTCGGCAAGTCCCCTCCCGCTTGCCCTTTTCGCCTTCATCGCCATGTTCCTCAGCGGCTGGACGGTACAGAGGAACTCGTGACTTGGGCGGGGGGGACCTTCTGCGTGAATTCAGAGATGCGGGCGCGGACGACGGCAACGTAGGCCTCGATCTCCTGCCGAGTCTCCGCGGATAGCTCGCGCTCCCGGGTCGTCCGGATCCGGTCGAGGTCGCCGGAGGCGTAGGCTTCGTTGAGCGTGGGTGTAGCGAAGCCGGCGTCGAATGCCGCGCGGATATCGTCGTCCGTCAGCTTGGCTAGTTGACCGCGGAACCACTGGGCATGCGCCAGCGGGATACGCCGGTGGAGGCTTTGCAGGGAGCGTATTGCATCCGTGTAGTTGATCCAGACATAGTTGCTGCCAACTGCTTCAACAAAGCTCGGCTGGTTGCGATACGCGCTCAGGATGAACTTCCGTTGCGGCCTGTCCGCGAAGGTCGCCCCCATGTCGCTCTCGATGTACCAGTTTTCCGATTCCCCGGCAGCTTTCAACCGGTAGACCTTGTTGTTCTTGGGTTGCGCGTCCCAGTTGCGCACGAGCGCATCAAAGATCATCAGTCCCGATAGCTGCTCCGGCGGCACGCCAGGGTTGTGCGCTTCATCCCAGTTTACGTCCCTGCCGCGGGCGTCCTTTATCGGCGCAAACTCCTTGTCATGGCGCTTGAACCGCGCACCTCCCGTAAACGACCCGTCCGGCTTGATAAACCGCTTCGCCTTGCCGAGGTCCGTAGTCTCGGCGACGCCCTCTATCCTGCCAGTCTCCAGGTAGTAGCTTTCAACGGTCCCATAGCCGAGCGCCCAGGCAAGACGCGGCGCGACCACGTCCGAATGCGCCTTATCGCCGAACTTGACGGTCCACTTGATGCCTTTACTGTCCTTCAGCCAGATCTTGGGGCTGACAGCGTTCGGCGTGGTGTCCTTCTCAGGTTTGGAGAACGGCGGCGCCGGGAGGCGCGAGAGGGGGTCCTTTTGCTCGCTGGCAGCCGCCCAGTAGACCTTACTGGGTGTCAGCTCGCCCCGCTCTTCCCAGATCATCGACTTGCCGGACGGCAGGGCGCCCGAAGATCCCACCCGGCGTACGGAGTGCTTCGCGCGCTGCTTCGCATGCGGTGGGCGCACCCCTAGCGGCTGCTGCTGTGCGAGGAGCCCGGCCGCGAACAGGAGCGCGGCTGCCATGAGCCACGATACGCGCATCACCTTGTCTTCCCTGACTCGTCTCATATTAATCCATTCGGGCAAGCGGCTTACCGGACGGTGGAACGAAGATAATGACCGGCGGAGCCCTTCATCTGTTCCGCACCGCAGCCGCCGGCTCTAGACTACGGATGGTATAATAGGCGCCGGGTAACCCCGTAATCTGTCCACGTTGTTGCCCCCACAAGAGCCTCCCCGGAGAACAGCCGTTCATGCGATTCGGATTCATCAAGAGCATCTTTCAGAAGGTGGATACGCTCGTCACCGGCCGGGGCCGGATCGACGAGGAGCTATTCGAGGAGCTGGAGGCCGCGCTGCTGCAGGCCGACGTGAACGTCCACACCACTCTCGCCGCCCTGGAGGAGCTGCGGACCGCCGTGCGCGAGAACCGGCTGAAGGACCCCGAGGACGTCAAAGAGCACCTCCGGGCCAGCCTCTCCGTTCCCCTCCAGAGGGCTCGCACGTATGAAGCTCCACCAGTATTGGGGGCGGGCGGGGCAGCTCCATCAGAATCGCCGGCAGAAGGAGCTTCTGGTCCCTCAACCCTCAACCCTCAAGCCTCAACTCTTAAGGTGTCAGACATGCCCCCGACGGTCTACCTGGTCGTCGGTGTGAACGGGGTGGGGAAGACCATCTCTATCGCAAAGATCGCAGCTCGCCTCACGCGCCAGGGGAAGCGAGTCCTGCTGGCCGCGGGAGACACGTTCCGCGCGGCCGCCATCGACCAGCTCGAGATCTGGGGCAAGCGCATCGGTGTAGACGTAATCCGGCATCGGGAGGGCTCCGACCCGTCTGCCGTGGTGTTCGACGCGGTTCAGGCGGCGCGATCCCGGCGCGCGGACTTCGTTATCGCGGACACCGCGGGCCGGCTTCATACCCGGAGCAACCTGATGGAGGAGCTGAAGAAGATCAACCGCGTCCTGGAGCGCGAGCTCGGCCGGGCCGCGGACGAGACGCTGCTGGTGCTGGACGCCACCACGGGGCAGAACGCCATTAGCCAGGCGCGGGAGTTCAAGGGCGCGGTGCCGCTAACCGGAATCGTGCTTGCCAAGCTGGACGGGACGGCCCGGGGCGGGATCGTGATCACCATCGCGGACGAGCTCGGCCTGCCGATCAAGCTTGTCGGCACCGGCGAGAAGCCGGAGGACATCGAGGACTTCGACCCCGACGCCTTCACCGCCGCACTGCTCAGATAGGGATTAACCACAGTGGACACCGAGAGCACAGAGATAGACTGACAAACCGATGAGGGGTTCGGACTCCGGCCATCTATCATCTCCTTAACCCTCATCCGGTTCTCTGTGTCCTCTGTGCCCTCTGTGGTGGATATTCATGCATATCGAGGTTCATTCTCTGGCGAGTGGCAGCAGCGGAAACGCCGTGCTCATCCGGGCGGACGGCCGCGGGCTGCTCATAGATGCCGGGCTTTCCGCCAGGACGCTCGGCGCAGCGCTCCATGCGCGCGGGATCGCGCCGCACGCGCTGGACGGAATCCTGCTCACTCACGAGCATGACGACCACTTCCGCGGGGCAAGCCGCCTTTCCGCCCGAATGCACTGCGCGGTGGTGGCGAACCGGGCTACGCTGCAAGCAGCCGATACCAGGACGGAGCTGGGGCTGGTTAAGGAGCTTCCGACAGGCGGTGAGATCGCCCTGGGCCCGTTCCGCGCTCGCTCCTTCTGCATCTCGCACGACGCGGCAGAGCCGGTCGGCTACGTGGTCGAAGTCGGGGGCGTGAAGGTCGCGTACGCAACCGACTGCGGCTGCCCCTGCGCCCCCCTGAGAGAGGCTCTACGCGGAGCGGACCTCTGCATCCTGGAATCGAACCACGATCGGGAGTGGCTGCGGCGGGGACCGTACCCGCCCCACATGAAGGCGCGGGTCGCCAGCGACCTCGGCCACCTCTCCAACGAAGATGCCGCCGGCCTGATTGCCGAGCGGCTGGAGGAGAACGGCCCGGCAACTGTCTGGCTGGCGCACCTCTCCGCCGTCAACAACTCGCCCTCCTTTGCGCGGCGCTATATGCTGGCGGAGCTGAGCGCCCGCACCTTGGTGCCGTGCGTCCTCGAAATCGCCCTGCGGGACCGCCCGAGCGTGGTCTGGACGCCCGGCCGGGTGCCCGTACAGCCGTCGCTGTTTTGAGTTGACGGTAGACGGAGGACCGATGACGGCTCCGGAATCCGTCCGTCGTCCGTCAGCCGTCTTCCGTCGTCAGTGATCCGTAGAGACGAAGTGCTTCAGTTTGACTACTCACTACTGACTACTGACTCCTGACTCCTGACTCCTGACTACTGACCACAGCCCCGAATCCCGTATTCACTCTAGGTGTGCCGCTCTGAGCGCCGTGATATAATGCCAGACACCGGGGACCCGCTCCCCGCCCATCCTGTTTCGGCCGCGTTCCAGCGGTCTCGGACAGCGCCCCTTGCAGTAACTGCCGTTTTCTCCCGCCGCGGTACGCTCGCGCGAGGGAGATTGAGCGGGTCCTGCACGGGGCGCTGTGCCATGAATGGTAGGATATGTCTGGCGCTCGGCGTCTTGAACTTATGAAGACGGTTCGCGATATCATCCGCCGGTCACCGGTGTGGGTGAACCCCGAACATACGGCCGAGACGGCGGTTATCCTGCTGCGAGGCTACGAATTCGGCGGTCTGCCCGTGCTGGACGGGCGGGAGCTGGTGGGAATGCTGCAGTACGGCCCGCTCCTCGGCGCGACGGGAGAGGAGCTGGTCCGGGACCTGATGGACCCGGATACACCGGTTCTCAACCCGGATATGACCGCCCGCCAGGTGGCAAGCCTCATGATGACCTCCGGGTGCCACCGCCTGCCTGTGGTGGATGAGGGCAAGCTCATCGGTGTCGTCGCCTGCGGGGACGTGCTGCCGGAGGTGAGCCGCTCCTTCGATCCCCTCACGGGCCTCCCGTGGTCGGACAGCCTGCGCGCCTGGGCCATCGAGCAGTTCATCAGCGGGCAGGAGATCACGGTCCTCTTTATCGACCTCAACAAGTTCGGACAGTTCAATAAGCAGTACAGCCATCTGGTAGGGGACGAAGTGCTGCGCTCTGTGGCGCGCACCCTTCTGGCTGTGACAGACCCGGAGATCGACTACGCCTGCCGGTACGGGGGCGACGAGTTCTGTGTGGCCAGCCTGCGCAACGCCGAGAGCGCGGCGGAGCTGGGAGACCGAATCTCGCGCGCCGTGACGGATATTGAGATCTCTGGCACGGCGGGTGAGCGCGTCTCCTGCTCGGTGGGCAGGGCTGGAGGCAAGCGGACCCGCGAGCGCGAGCACGTCCACTTCGCGGCCACGCTGGACAACCTGATCACCCTGGCGTCCAAGGACTGCATCGCGAACAAGACGGTCGCGGTGGCCAAGGCGACTCGGGGAGAGGCCGAGGTCGGCCGGATGCGCCTGACGCGCGTGGACGTGACCTGGAGCGGCTCCACGGCCACGGTGCACGTGAACCTGCAGCTCGTGGGAACGGCGCCTGATGGCGACCCGAAGACCGCCCGAGCCCTCTCGTTCCAGCAGGTGCGATCCGCCGATACCGATGAAGAGGGCGTGCTGAGGTTGGTGGCGGATACGGCGGCGGGAACGCTGAAGGACTTTCTGCCGGGCGGCTACGACATGGAGGTCACGGATGTGCTGCTCAACACCACCACGGACCTCACGCACGTGGTGACGGTGGTAGGGCAGTACTCCACGCCCTCCTACTCGATGCCTGTCGCTGGCTCCGCTGTTATCTCCACGGACCGTTACCGCGCCACCGCCGGCGCGGTGCTGGCATCCGTCAACCGCCTCCTCGGCCGAATCCCAGTCCGCCCAACGGCGTGAGGGGGTTCACCACAGAGGACACAGAGAGCACGGAGAAAAGCCGATCAGGAGTGGCCGAAATCCGAATGCCTCAACCCATCGTCTCGTCATCCCCTCATCTGAATCTCTGCGTCTTCCGCGCCCTCTGTGGTGAATGTCCTCTATTCCGGTAAGACCGCGATGGCCTCGATCTCCACGTCCACGTCCAGCGGTAGCCGGGCGGCCTGGATGCAGGTCCGCGCCGGGAGCACGTCTCCCCAGTACTGTGTGTAGACGGCATTCAGGCGGCTGAAGTTGTCCATGTCGGAGAGGAAGACGGTCACCTTGACCACGTGGACGAGGTCCGTGCCCGCCGCCTTGAGCACCCGCTCCACGTTGGAGATGCACTGCCGCACGTGCGTCTCGAAGTCTCCCTCCACAATCTGCCGGGTCTGGGGGTCCGCCGGGACCTGTCCGGACACGAACACGAGCCCGTTCGCCACGATTCCCGGCGAATAGGGGGAGCCGGCGGCCTGTCCGCCGGGCCACACCGCCTGCTTGCCCATAACGCTGTCTCCTCCGTGTCGTCAAATTCTGCGCTCGCCGAGATTCTACCGCACGCATGGTACGTATGGAATGGAGGTTGTAATCGCTCAGGTAAGTCAACGAACGGGAAGTACATGAGACGAATGAGTATCACTACTGCCGGAGGGAGAATAGGGCTCCTTACGGCCATATTGGGCATTCTTGCGGTTGCGCGGACGCCAATGGGAGCATCAGCGGGGCGGGTGGCGCTCGCGGCCCATACAGGGGCTCTCCCAACAGCGCCTTCAGCACGCGCCGAATTCGCGGCCGACTTCGACAAGGTCTGGCGCATCACACGCGATCACTTCTACGACCGCAAGATGAACGGCGTGGATTGGGCCGCTATAGGGGACCGATACCGCCCGCTCGCGGAGGCGGCCACCTCGCGCGAGGAGTTGGCGGACGTCATCAACCGGATGCTGCGCGAGCTGAAGGCCTCCCACATCGGTTACTACACGCCGGACGATTTCGAGTTCTACTTTCTACCCTCGGTCTTCGGGCGGGAGCGCCAGGAGCCGCCCGTGGAGCAGATCGGCGTAACGGGCGAGCGTACGCGCGGCGGATACCTGGTTAGCGCGGTGCTGGACGGCAGCCCGGCGGCAATGGCGGGTGTTCACGTTGGCGATACGCTCGTGCAGGCGGGCGGGCAGCCGTTTACTACGGTCGGCGCGTTCCGTGGCCATACTGGCAACAGCATGCTCCTCCTGCTGGATCGGCCAGGACAGGGCCGTCTGACGGTCGTAGTGAAGCCAGTGCGGGAGACTATCCAGCAGCCGTTCCTGCAGGCGACGGAGCGCAGCATCCACGTCATCGACACAGGGGGCAAGCGCCTGGGCTACATCCACCTTTGGTGCATGACCAGCGACCGCTTCCGCGCGCTCTTCGCGTCGGCGCTCACGGACAAGCTCGCCAATACCGACGGACTGATCCTGGACCTGCGGGACGGCTTCGGGGGAACGCCGACCGGGTATACGGATCCGCTGTTCGTCCCCGACGTCCGTATAGAATCCGAAGACCGCGGCCGGAGGACCGGGGGCCACGTCGCATACAATAAGCCCGTGGTTGCGGTGATCAACAACGGGACACGCAGCGCCAAAGAGTACCTGAGCTACGTGCTCAAGAAGACCGGCCGGGCGACACTGGTCGGCACGCGGACCGCCGGGGCCTTTCTGGGCGCCATAGGGTTTCCTATTGGCGCGGATGGGTTCCTCGAGCTTCCGGTATTGAACCTCTCGCTGGATGGCACGCGCCTGGAGGGCAGGGGCGTCTCGCCCGACGTCGAGGTGGCCGCACACGACACGTATCAGCCGGACGACGCGCAACTCGCCCGAGCGCGGGAGACTCTCCTGACAAAGCTGAGCCCGACCGGTTCTACGCAGAGCCACCGCGTGCTATGATGCAACATGGCTGCGGTCGACCCTCTCCGGCGGGATGAGGTTGGCGGCGAGGAGCCGGCGGTCCGCGCGGAGGCTGCGTCCCATCCCGCGCGCGGGATAACCCTCCGCGCCGTCACCCTCGGCATGCTGTTAATGGCCGTGAACGCCTACTGGATCACGGTCATCGAGGTCCGGTGGTACACGATGGATGGGACGAGTCTGCCCCTCTTCATCACGCCGGTCTTCCTCCTCTTCTGCTGCTCCCTCCTGAACTTCGGACTGCGCCGAGTCGCCCCTAGCCGCGCGATGAGCAGGGCGGAGCTGCTCACCATCTACATCATGCTGGTGGTGGGCTCCTCTCTCGCCTCCCACGATCTCATTCAGAACCTGTTCGGGTCCATCGCGCACGCCCAGCGGTTCGCCACCCCGGAGAGCAAGTACGAGACGACCTTCTTTCAGTACCTCGCTCCGCTGAACTTCCTGCTCGTCCGGGACCCGGTGGCCATCCGGGACTTCTATCAGGGCGGCGCGCACTGGTACGAGCCGCGTTACCTGCGGGTCTGGGTGGGTCCGCTCTTCTGGTGGGCGACCTTCCTGGTGGCGCTAATAGGGATGTGCCTGTGCATCAACGTGCTCATCCGACGCGCATGGACGGAGAATGAGAAGCTCGCCTTCCCCATCATCCAGCTTCCCATGGCGATGGTGGGCAGCGGAGAACGCCAGTTCTGGACCAGCCGGCTCATGTGGGCGGGGTTCAGCGTGTCCGCGGCCATCGACCTGTTGAACGGGATGCACTACCTGTATCCCTCGTGGCCGTATCTGGAGCAGGTCAAGCTGTACAACGTGGGACAGTTCTTCACGTCCCGGCCGTGGAACGCAATGGGGCAGACGAACATCTCTATGTACCCGTTTGCGATCGGCCTGGCGTACTTTATCCCGCTGGACCTCTCCTTTTCCTGCTGGTTCTTCTGGGTGGCGCGCAAGCTGTTCCAGGTGCTTGGCGCGGTGGCCGGGTGGGACACGGCGGGGAACCAGGGCTTTCCGTACTTTGAGCAGCAGTCGTCCGGTGCGTGGATCACCCTGGCGCTGGTGGTGCTCTGGTCCCTTCGCAGGCAGCTCTCCACGGCATGGAGGACGGCTTGGCGGACGCAGCTCCCAGCCTCCCTCGACCAGGGGGAGATGCCCAACGGCCGGAGCGGGCCTCCGGAGCGCATCCAGTACCGCGCCGCGTTTGTGGGGCTTGGAGCCGGCACGCTCTACCTTTTCTGGTTCGCCTGGCGGATCCAGCTCGCGCCATGGGTCGCGTTGCTGTTCTTTGGCATCTTCTTCCTACTAGCGCTGGCCATCACGCGGGTGCGGGCGGAGTTCGGCACACCGCACGAGATCTTCTTCGTCAATCCGCGCACGGTGCTGGTCACCCTGTTTGGCGTGAATACCATCGGCGCGCAGAGCCTCACAGCGCTCTCGGTCCTTTACTGGTACAACCGCGGCTACCGCAGCCACCCCATGCCGAATCAGTTGGAAGCGTTCAAGATGGCCGACGGCGTCCATATGGACCGTGGCCGCGTGGCTCTGCTGCTCATAGGAGCAACGGTGTTCGCCATTCTGGCGGCCTACTGGGCCAATCTGCACGTTACCTACCTGGAGGGCGCGACCAGTAAGGCCTCGCCGGGGTTCAAGCGGTGGGTTGGCAGCGAATCGTACGACCGTCTGAGCGGCTGGTTGCAGACACCCACCAAGCCGGACCGGACGCAGATCGCCTACATGATAGGCGGCGCGCTGATGGTACTGGCGCTGCGGCTGCTGCGGGGCGCCTTCTTGTGGTGGCCGTTCCATCCGGCCGGCTATGCGCTGGCGGTCTCGTACGCTATGGATTACTTCTGGTTCGCGTTCTTCGTGAGCTGGTTCATCAAGCTGATTATCGTCCGCTTTGGCGGCATGAAGGCTCACAACGCGGGCATCCCGTTCTTCCTGGGGCTCATCCTCGGGGATTACGTCTGCGGCTCCCTCTGGGCCATCTACGGCCCCCTTAACGGCCTCCAGGTGTACAAGATATACATTTGACGGCCCAAGATGAACGTGACAGGGATGCGCGGTCAACTTGTCACCGTGCAGCATTGTCAGCTATAATCCCCGTTACACCCTGGATCGACCGAAGGAGGTTGGCGTGCGAGCGTCACAGATGTTCCTGCCGACGCTGCGGGAGGTGCCCGCGGACGCGGAGCTGATTAGCCACCGGCTGCTGCTGCGTGGCGGCTTCGTGCGCAAGACCGCGGCCGGAGTCTACAGCTTCTTGCCACTCGGCTGGCGCGTCCACGAGAAGATGGCGCAGATCGTCCGGGAGGAGATGGACGCGATTGGCGGTCTGGAGTTCCACTTGCCGGTGCTCGTTCCCAAGGAGCTGATGGATGAGACCGGACGGAGCAGCGTGGACGTGCTGTTCCCGCTCAAGGACCGCGGTCAGCGGGATTTCTTCCTGGGCTTCACGCACGAGGAGGTCATCACGGACATCGTCCGCACCTCCGTCAACTCCTGGAAGCAGCTTCCACTCATCCTCTATCAGATACAGACCAAATTCCGGGATGAGCCCAGGCCCCGCGGCGGACTGCTGCGGGGACGCGAATTCTCCATGAAGGATGCTTACAGCTTCGACTACGACGAAGCAGGGCTGGATCGCGCCTTTGAGCTCCACCGTGAGGCGTACGGGCGCATCTTCCGGCGTAGCGGCCTGGAGTATCTGGTAGTGGACGCGGACCCCGGGGCGATCGGCGGCTCCGACAGCCGCGAGTTCATGGTGCTGGCGGAGAGCGGGGAGGACACGGTGCTCCTCTGCGATACGTGCAGCTACGCCGCCAACGCGGAGCGTGCCGGCATCGGCGGCTGGTCCCACCCGGGGATTGAGAATTGGCTTGCTGTGCAAAAGATGCAAGATTCCACGGGAAACACCGAGGTAGTGCAGACGCCGGGCGCGCACACGGTGGCCCAGGTCTGCGAGTTCCTGAAGGTCCGCCCCACGCAGCTTATCAAGACCATCATCGTGACGGCGGGCGGCCAGACCTATGCCGCGCTCGTTCGTGGAGACCGGGACCTCAGCCTAACGAAGCTCGGACGCATACTGGGCGCGACGGTTGAGATGGCCGATCCCGCTACCATCCAGCGGGTCACCGGGGCGCCCGTGGGCTTTGCCGGGCCGGTGGGGCTCAAGGGGATCCAGATCCTTGCCGATCCCGAGCTGGCCGGTGAGACCGCCATGGTGGTCGGGGCCAATGCGGCCGACACGCACCGTACCGGCGTAACGCCAGGAGTGGACTTCCAGGTGGACCGATGGGAGGACATCCGCGTGCCGCAGGCGGGAGACCCGTGCGGCCAGCCCGGATGCTCGGGGCACTATACGGACGCCCACGGCATCGAGGTTGGGCACATCTTCAAGCTGGGTACCAAGTACAGCAAGGCGATGGGCGCGCAGGTACAGACGCAGAGCGGCCAGGTCATCGACATGATCATGGGCTGCTACGGTCTGGGGATCAGCCGCACGCTGGCGGCCGCTATTGAGGCGCACCACGATGACGACGGCATCATCTGGCCGGTCTCCATCGCACCGTACCAGGCCGTTATCGTGGTGGTCAACATGAAGGATGACTCGCAGCGGGAAGCGGCGGAGTCGCTCTATTCAGAGCTGATGGCGGCCGGGATAGACGTGGTCCTGGATGACCGCGACGAGCGGTCCGGCGTAAAGTTTAAAGACGCCGACCTCATTGGCTACCCCATCCGGGTGGTAGTCGGCCGCGGGGTGGCGGAGGGCAAGGTAGAGGTGCTGCTCCGTCGCGACAAGGGCGGCGTGGAGCATGTCCCCATCGCGGACGCCGCCCAGCACGTGCGGGCCCTTCGCGATTCTGAACTGTAGGGGCGGCCCTGTGTGGCCGCCCGCAAAGCACCGGGCGGGCGGGCCCCCCGGGCCGCCCCGACACGCGGGGACCGCGGGAGGTGTTACCACCCG
>CAYNFH010000076.1:12920-19552 GCA_964396385.1 uncultured Chthonomonadaceae bacterium
TCCGGGAGGGGGCGCCCGGGTGGGCCCCCCCCCCCCCCCCCGCCGGGGCGCCCCACCCGGCCCGCCCCTACACTCGGCTACGCCTTCAGATGAACAACGTTTTCTTCGGCATCCACGTCGACCCCAACAGTCTCGGCGGCATGTCGCTGGTGCTGCTGCTCTCGATCGTTCTGGCGGGGATGATCGGCCTTGAGCGGGAGCTGCACGGCCATCCCGCCGGTCTCCGTACGCACATCCTCGTCTGCATGGGCTCCACGCTCATCACCATGGTCTCTGTCCATATCGGGACCACCTCGCCGGGCAGGCCCTCAGATCCGGCGCGACTTGCGGCTCAGATCGTGAGCGGCATCGGCTTCTTAGGCGCCGGGGCCATCATTCGAGAGGGCGCGACTGTCAAGGGGCTCACCACGGCGGCCAGCATCTGGACCACCGCGGGAATCGGCATCGCACTGGGGGCGGGACCATATTACGGGCAGATCGCGCTGATCGCCACCGTGCTCGTACTGGGCACGCTCTGGCTGCTGAATGTGGTGGAGGATTGGATCGAAGTCAAGCTCCACCGCCGCCGGGTGCTGGAGGTGGAGGTGACGAAGTCCGAGCGGTTCGCTTCCATCGTGCTGGGCTGCCTGGCGGCGTACAACGTGAACGTGTTCAGCATTGACTACCGGGACAGTACGGACAAGGACAAGATCGACATGCGCCTCCTGGTCCGCATCCCGGAGCGGTTCGATCGGGAGACGTTCCTCGCGGACCTGGCGGAGCACCCGGGTGTAACAGCCGCCCGAATGTAGCTAATGGGCAAGTCCGGCGGCGCCTTCCATCTCCCCCACGTTGATATCTATGTCCTTGCGCTCCTCGATCTTGGCGATCTTGCCGTCGCGGATCCAGACGATGCGGTCGGACACGTCCACCATCTTCAGGTCGTGGGTGGCGGAGATGATGGTTACTCCCTGCTCGCGGTTCAGCCTCTTGAGCAGCTCGATGATTTCCGTGCCGGTCTTGAGGTCCAGGTTGCCTGTAGGCTCGTCGGCGAGGATGATGCTGGGGTTGTTGGCGAGGGACCGCGCGATGGCCACGCGCTGCTGCTGGCCGCCGGAGAGCTCCGTGGGCTTGTGGTGCAGGCGCTCGCCAAGACCCACTATCTTGAGAAGCTCGATGCCGCGCTCGATGCCGTCGTCGGTAGGCGTGCCCGCGAAGATGGTGGGGAGGGTAACGTTCTCCAGGGCCGTCATGACCGGGATCAGGTTGAAGGTCTGGAAGATGTATCCGATGGTGTGGCAGCGCAGGTAGGCCAGCTCGTGCGCGTCTAGCTGCGCCATGTCCACGTCGTTGATGAAGACCGTGCCGTGCGTGGGCTTGTCCAGCCCGCCGATTGCGTTGAAAAGGGTGGACTTACCGGAGCCGGACGGCCCCATCAGGGAGACGTACTCGCCCCGGTAGATATCCAGGTCCACGCCATCGAGCGCACGCACGGTCTGGTCGCCCATGGTGTACTCCTTGACCAGATCCTTCGTGCGAACCACGTATTCATGAACGGGCACTAAAGGCTCCTTTCGGTTAACGACCACAGACCACAGACCACAGACGACTCCGGGAGCGGTGGACTGTGGTCTGCCGTCTGTGGTCTCTGCTCAGATCTCCACCCTCAGTGCGGCGGCGGGGGGCATCTGTGCGGCCTTGATGGCGGGCGCGATGGTCGCCAGGAAGGTCAGCGCGGTGCCGACCACGATTGTGGTGACGAGCAGCACTCCGGTGCCGGCCCAGTACTGTGCCCCAAAGACCGCCGTTCCATCCGTGGCCAGGTGGTACAGAGACACCAGCACCCAAGCGACCAGGAAGCCGAGCGAGGACGCGATCAATCCCAGCAGGCAGGATTCGATGAAGAAGAGCTTCACGATGAAGCCGTCCAGCGCCCCCAGACACTTCATCGTGCCGATCTCCTTGTAGCGCTCTGTAACGGACATCAGCATGGCGTTGGTGATGCCCACTGTACAGACCACCAGGGCCATGATGGAGAGCCAGTCCAGCCGGTTCTTGGCCGCCTGCTGCTCCTTGGAGCTCGTGGCGGCATCCGCCAACTGGCGCGTATCCTCCGGCGTGGGCTTAAGCCTGCCCGCCTCAATGGCCGCTCGCTTCTCCTGGATGATCTGCGTCTGTACCTGGGAGAAGACGGCTGACATCCGCACCGACGTGAAGAATGCGATGCCGAGGAAGATGCCCGCCGCAGTGATCATGCTGCGCCAGAACCGGATGCGGATGCTCTTGAGGCTGATCTCCACGGCCTTGGCGAACGGAAGCTGGATCTGTCGTCCGTGACCGGCGGCCGGCCGCGCCTGCACCTGTCCTACGCTCATCTCTTGGCGCTCCCGCGCTGGTAAAGGCCGATGAAATTGCGCTCAACCAACATCTGTAGATAAGTAGTCACCGATATCTCCACCTCCCGGCGGTTCATTTTGTACTGGCGGCAGGTTTGCTTTACGATCGAATCCACTGTCTGGCTGCCGTCGCACAGGCTCCAGACGTAGGAGCCCACCTCGTCGAGCTGCACGGCGCGGGAAGATGGCAGCCGGAACCAGGCAGAAACCGCGCGCGCCAGGCGGTCTTTGCGCGCCGGAATGCTCAGGAGCGCTCCTTCTTCGTTTGTTGTCCACTCTATGGCAGCGTTCCGGACGGGCCGCAGGCGCATAACCGCCTCCCGATCCGGCTTCGGCCCGATCTTCAAGAAGGGCAAGTGTCTTCCCGCCAGCGACTTCAGCCGGAGTGAAATTGGCGCCTGCATCGTGACACGACCTCCTCCAAGAGACACCTCAGCCATTAGCCATCAGCCATCACACGTTGGTTCCGTGGCAGCGACATCGTGTCACGACCTCCTCCAGGAGACGCTCTGTCCGCGGAGTGGTCCAAGTCTGCGCCATGAAGATTTTGTTGGTCTCCGGGCACTCCCACGCGCTGCCGGCGTACCGGGTGGCGGGGCGGTGGCGCGGTGCGGCGTCCCTCAACGCTCGGAGCCAGCCGACCAACCCACGCACGGAGCCCCCCGCCTCCACCGCCGGATGGCCCTGCGCCTCGACCTCGTTTACCTTGGCGCCATGATCGCCCACCTGGCCCACGTGCCTGAACCACTCCTCCAACGTGAACTTCTTGCGTGTGACGTTCGCCAGTCCCCACCGCTCCAGCAGGATTCGCTCCGCTCCCCGCCAGAAGTCCAGCCGGATATAGCCGGACATCAGCTTCTGGCTGCGCAGCTTGAAGTCCGCCGGCACCTGCGCATCCACGTCGTAGAGTGCCCAGGTGTTCCAGCCGTCTTCCGCGTGGTCCTGGAGCGACCCGAACATGCCGGCTGCCACGTCCGCCACGTTATCCCGCGCCTGGCCCACGATCTGTGCGATCACCACCCGGCCGCAGCCACTACAGTGCCAGATCTTGCCCTGTCCCTGTCCCCCGCCGCTCCAGGTGAAGTTGTGAGTAGTCCATTTATCACCACGCTCCTTCGTCTCCGGCTTCACTTTGAAGTCGAAGCCGGTCCTGGCCTTCTTTGCGTGCTTGGAGGTCTCTTTCAGGAAGTTGTCCAGCACGGCCCGGAGGTCCGGCGGAGGCGGCTCTACGGGCTTGTAGAGCCGGAGCAGGATGAACAGCCGCTTGGTCAGCTCGTACAGCGTGAGGGGGGGCTTGGGCCCCCCCCGCTCCGTCCATTTAACCTGCGCAAACATCGTGCCGGGAGACTCCACCTTCAGGTAGCCGCCCCCCGGCTCGAGCGAAAAGCCCGTAATGTTCCAGTCGGGCGGAAGGGTGAACCGGATGCCCTGCCATCCGACAAGAGTCCGGGCGGCGGCTATCTGTCGTGTCTGTGTTGCTGTTGGCATACTCTTCAATACGTGTGTGGCAGCGACGCGTGATTAAGGGCCGCTGGCCGAATCAAGGCGGATCCACTTCACGGCGCCGTTGGCATACGCGATGTTGTTGCCCCACTTATGGCGACCCGCTCTCACGGTCCCTTTGGCCTCGGCATGTCGTCCAACAGGATGCGCGCGTTTCCTGCGGCGTAGCCCACAAAGTCGCCGCGCCTGGACGGGGAGCCTCCCCTGGGGCGGGTTATGTGCCGGCCCGGCCGGGGCAGGGTGGAGAGCGCGTCCGCCGCGCTGCGCGCCATGTTCGTCGAATCGTATACCATCGGCATACTGTCCGGATCCGGGATCTTGCTCAGCGCCGCCCCCTCGACCTTCAGATTCATCGCATACCCGTACGACGGCTCGCCTGGCGCGCTCACCGCAGGGCAGTGGAGATAGCGCTCCTTGTCCACGTAGAAGAACGTTCTATCCATCCACTGAGCCGCGGGCGGAAAGTGGTCGTCGTAATCCGCGGCATACATCCGGAATCCCCTCGCGAGCCGGAATACGTTGCTCTGACACGCGACCGACTGTCCTATCAGCCGGAGCGGCCCCATGAGCCGCCCAAGCAACACGGACAGCCCGTACATAAACAGCACTGCGGCCCCGGCGCAGCCGGCCGCCCGCCAGAACCAACCGGGCGTGGCGGCGCCACTTACAATTCTCAATCACCCATCACCTGAACACCTGAACACCTGAACACCTGAACACCCGCCTTCACTGCTGGCGGACGACGCCGTCGGCGAAGAGCACGTTGTCCTTGCCGCCGTGGCGGCCCGGTTTCGGCATGCTCTCGGGTCCGGCATGGGCGTCCGGCGCCAGGTCCGTCGAATCGTAGAAAACGGGCGTCGTCGCGCGCTGGGCCTTCGGGACATCGTTCAGCCGCTTGCCGCTCAACGCCGGGTTCATGGCATAGCCGTACCGGCTCTCGCCCGCGTGAGACACCGCCGGGCAGTGGAGCTGCTCGTCCTTGACGTTGTCCTTAATGGCCGTCATCCAGTGGTCGGCGGGCGGGAGCTTGCTGTCCCAGTCGTCCGCATAGAACTGTACGGCCTTGTAGATCTGCGCCAGGTTATCCGGACAGCCTGTGCCCTGTACTGCCACGGGCTGCGGCTTGAACGCGTCGGCAAGCGTCCGGGCCGTGCTGTAGACCTCATGAGCCGGTCTGTAGAACCAGGCCAGCGCCACAATGAACCCGATCGCGCCCAGGATCCGCATCGGGCGCGACCGGCACCCCATCAGCGCGCCACCCACGAGCGCTGCCGCCGTCACCGGCGCCAGGAACTCCAACGGCCCGGCGGTGATCTCCTGCCCCCCGGCGTGAATGGGGTGGCTTGACGCATAGAGAATGATCCCTGCCCATAGGATGGCCGGAAGCAGACCCGCCACAAATGCCGCGCCCGGCCGGACCGCTTTGCGCCCCGCGACCACGCCCGCAATCAGCGGCCCCAGGATAGGCAGCCAGCAGAGCAGCACGCTGAGCAGCAAGGCCAGCCCGAACGCGGCTCCAAATCTGGGTTGAAGGTTGAAGGTTGAAGGTTGAGAGTCAGACATTGCACTCCCAGTGCCGCAAGGCTAGGGAGGCAGTCCCTGAACCGCGCAGATTCCAGCCTTCAACTTTCAACTTTCAACCTTCAACCGCCCCTAAAACGGCAGATAATTCACCGACTTCGCGATCAGGGCCAGGGCGATGGCCGCCATGGCAATTAGACCCGTGCCGCAGGAGAAGCCGGCTAGGAGCACCGGCGCGTACATCGTCCATCGGTCGGTACCGAAACGCCGCGCGAAGTACCGGCGGCCGAGCCACGCCCCAAAGAAGGTGGGTATCACGTCCGCCGGCCACGCACCGACCCCCGAGATCGCGCCAAAGTAGAACAGGGGCGAAATCCTGAGGGCGCTAGTGATGCCGTAGAAGACGAGCCCCGCTAAGGTCCCAGCCCCGATCCTCGGGAAGCTGATCGCGTCCTTGATCCACTGGGCGGCCCCGGCCTGCTTGTTGATGCTCTGGAATACCGCCTGGAACGTAGCGATGAGTGGCCAGAAGCGCTGTGCGTACGGGTGCTGGTCGCTTGGGATGGGGCTGGTGTGCCAGAAGAAGGCCCAGAAGATAAAGGAGGAGATCAGGAAGATCGGCAGGATCAGAAACTCCACCTTGACCACGCTGATGAACTTCGTGCCGGTGAGCTCCACCTCCCGGAACCGCTGGGCCATCCAGCCGTAGTCGTCCAGAGGCACCGGCGCATACCAGATGTCCACGTATGGGTAGTTGCTTTTCATCACGCTCACCTCTTTGATCCAGGGGAACGTGACGCCCGCGCCCGTGAGCCCATACATCTGGGCGCTTACGAAGGAGTTGATGGGTGTCCAGATCAGGCCGTAGAAGACCAACAGCCACCAGGGGAAGATACCGCCGTGCCCGTCATACGCCAGCAAAAACTGAGTGAACCAGATGTAGAAACAGGTGATGGCGAACCAGAGGAGCAGAGGCTTCCAGAGCGCCACGTCGCCGCGGCCCTTCGGTACCTCTGCGAACAGGCTCTTCCCTGCCGCCTGCCGCCGCATATTGATGACCGCGCCCACCACGTAGGAGATTCCGATAACCGCGACCGCCATCTGAAGCCATGCGCTGTCACCGTGACTCCGCGCGTGAGCTGAAGGGTGATCGTGTGCCGTCCAAGCACGCCGACCGGGAACCCGGTCGCAGCCACCGCACCGCCGCGGCGTTCGAGGTCCTCGGCGATCGGG
>CAYNFH010000076.1:19562-25984 GCA_964396385.1 uncultured Chthonomonadaceae bacterium
TGACCGCGCCCACCACGTAGGAGATTCCGATAACCGCGACCGCCATCTGAAGCCCCACGGAGAAGGACATCCAGAACTTGAGGTCCGTCGCCTGCTTGGAGTAGAACGCGTCCATTCCCCGCTGCCATCCGCCGCCGGCCGCCGTCCCGAAGAAGCCCAGGTGGTAGAGGATGGGCGGCATGGGGAAGATCTTGCAGAACACGGACCCGAAAAGCTGTCCCGCCACGATGGGGTAGGGCAGGATGAATCCCACCAGGATCTTGCCCAGGTCCCCGGAGATGCCGGAGAGCGCGCCGGGCAGGAAGGTCTCCGTGCTCTTGGTCAGGTCTATGAAGGGGATGGGGATGAGCTGGAGCGCGTGGCCGAACACCACGCCCGTGAACACGGGTATAGCGATGTAGAAGAAGCCGAACACGAGTCCCGCGACCGTCCCGGTGGAAAACGCGCTCCATCTCCACGACTCCTCTTTCGAGGCCGCCTCGGCCAGGGCGGTTGCCCCCGAAGCGGCGACGGGGGCCATGGGGAAGGGAAGCCGCTGCACGTCCGACGTGACGCGGAACAGCACGTACCCCATGCTCATGAAGTTGATGCGGCCCAGCACCTGGCCCAGCACGAGAATGCCTATCGGTGCGAGCCACGCGGTGTCGAAGAAGGTCCGGTTCAGGAGCGCCGCGGACCCGGCCGGTGGAACCGCCCAGTTGGGGATCTCGTGCGCGACGAGTCCCGCCTGGGGCGCTTGCCGGAAGTACTGGTTCCAGATGAGGTACCCAAACGGGCCACCGGAGATGCCGCGATCCTGCAGCAAGACGTTGGAGAGCATGGCGGCGACGTAGTAGAGGATGTAGATCTCCTGCCGCCGCATGGGCAGGAATGACCGCCGCATCACCTCCGCAAAGAGGACGATGGTGACCCACTCCGCCGCCGGACCGAGCCCCGAGCCCGCCACTAGGCCCAGATAGAGCGCTCCCGGCAGCATGATGAAGCCGACGAAAAGCGCGCCGACAACCGATTTCGCGGTGAAGCCTTCTTCGAATTGAGTGACGCGCGTGCCGCCGTCCTCTATGTCTTCGGCGGAGGTCTCTTCAACGCGTGCGCGCGCCGCGGCAATATCGTCTATCGCCAAGCGTGGGTTCTCCCGTCTAGTCGGCCGGTTGGGGCGTGAGGCCGGAGACCGGCGCCGCGGCGGTAGTGGTCGTCGCCTGCGCCTCTTCCTGCTGCAGGTATCGCTCCCGCTCGGCCTGCTTGAGGGTACGCCAGATCAGGAACTGCTTGCGCAGCGTGTTCAGGAACCGGCGGTTCACCCGCTTCCAGTTGGAGATGTCGCCGCTCTCCCGGTCGATAATGAGCCGGATCTCGTACACGTCCGCCATGGCGGTCGGCAGCGTCTCGATGGCCACCTTCTGGCTCACGCCCAGGTCGAACGGGGCCAGCCAGGCGGTACACCGGATGCGGTAGCCGGTGAGCTGCGGCACCGTGGCGTCCCCTTCCGGCTCGGCCCGCAACGCCGCGTCCGACCCGCCGTCCGGTCCGGTGGCCGCCACCCCGAACTCCTCCGTCTCCACTCCCTGCGTCACGAAGTCGCCGATGCTGTACTCCTCGTACGCCGCGAACCACTCGGCCAGGAACTGGTTGAGCCCCGTGGCCTGCTCGCCGGTGACCGCAAAGGGGAGGGGGATGGTCCAGCGGTCGCCCTCCGGCTCCGGCACGCGCCACGTGCGGTCGATGGCGGGGGTCGCCACTTCGGCCGCCTTGCGGGCGGGATAGAGCGTGGAGAGGAGCACGACCGCCACCACGACCAAGGTAGTGAGCACGGCTGACACGGAGGAGAAGTTCAGGTAGAGCCCCTGGAACGCGCCGGTTGCCACCAGGACCTTCGTGGTAACCTGGGCCACGAGGTAGCCCGCGACCGACCCCAGGATGGCGTAGACGAGGGCCTCCGCCATAAACAGCATCCCGATGTGCGATGGCGCGAGCCCGATGGAGGAGAAGATGTGGATCTCCTTGATCCGCTCATAAACTGAGCCGAGCATCGTGTTCAGGACGATAAGCGCCGCGATCAGCACGGGGAAGAAGACCAGCTCCAAGCCGCGGCTGGAGGTTGCCGCGATGGAGGAGTAACGCTCGATGGTGGGGCGGCCGCCATCCGTGGGGATACGGCCGGCGTAAAGGTTGAGCCCCAGTCGGTGCATGAGGGGGCCCAGGGTGGTAAGGACCGCTTTGGGGTCGCCCAGGTCAATGGCGATGGAGCGCAGCTCCGCGCCGATGTTGACCGCCGTCTCGTACGGCAGGAAGAAGACCGAGTCCGGCTCCAGGTGCGTGTACTCTCGGAAGCCTGTCTCGCCGCCGCCCTTGCCCTGCCTGGTGAGCTTCTGCATGAGGATGAAGTCCACCGGCGTGAGCATCTCGTTGTCGAGGTCGGTGATCTGCTTGAACTTGGCGGTGTCCAGGATCCCGATGACGGTATAGTCCACGCCCGCGTAGGAGACGGTGGCTTTGCCGACGTCCTTGGGATCCACACGAAGCGACGCAGCGATGTTGTCCGGCAGCACGATATCGTAGACATCTCCGGGCTGGAACCATCGCCCCGCGCTAAGCGCATCCTGCGGCCGGGTCACCTTCATCTCCTGCGGGGTGAGCCCCACCATGGCCTTGGCGTCGAACTGCTGGTCCGCGCGCTTGAGCGTGAGGAAGGACTGCTCGCCCATCTGGGTACCGAAGAACCAGGCGCGCGGCGCAACCGCGTTTGTCCGCCCGTACTCGTCGGCCAGGAGCCGGTAGGCGGGCTCCTGGAGCTGGTCCCACATGGCCGTGCGGATCATCAGGCCGTTATACCGGGGGGTGCCCGGGGCGGGCACCTGGTTGAACCGCATCGTCTGGACGATGGACGTGAAGGAGAGGACGGTGAAGGTAAGCAGTATGAGGGTGGCGCAGGTCAGCATCGTACGGGCCTTGCGGCGACGCATATTGGAGATGCCCAGGTTGAACGCCGCCAGCGCCACGGACACCCGGCCGATGTCCGCCTTGTGGACGCCTGACACCTGCTGGTTCATCTGCTTGAGCTGCTCCTCGAACTTGCCGGCGATGAGGCCGATGACGATGAGCGAGAGCGCCAGCATGATGAAGGCGAGGAAGACGATGATGGGGCTTTTGGTGATCTCGAAGGCTGGATGCACCTGGCTGAAGGCGAGAAACACCAGCAGGAAGATAACGCCGGCGATGCTGAGCTGCTTCTTGAGCTCGTAGGAGCCCCAGAACAGCCGCTCCGTGAAGAACGCGAACGGAAGGAGCAGCGCCAGGTAGAAAATAACTCCCTGGACAACATCTATCTGGGTGTGCTGCACGTCCGGATAGGCGCGCGACTCAAATCCCCAGGCGTCGCGCGACTTGTAGTAGAACTGCTCCCAGTCCTTCTGGCTCTGAGCCTGCTCGGCGCTCGTGATCGACTGCTGCGCGAGCTTGTGCAGATCGTCCACGCCCTCGTTGACGATGCGATACTTGGCGAGGCTGCGGATGCGCCAGTCGTCCAAGCTCCACATGTCCTTGGCCACATGGAGCGCCGTATTGTAGATGGCTCCGCCGCGGGCTATCTCCGTGCGCGGATCGTACTTCTCCTCCGCCACGTTCCCGAGGATCTCCGCGTTCTGCCCTTCGGTCTGCTTGCCGGCGACCAGGTAGCCGATGCCGTCCGGGTGCTGCGGCATGGAATTTATGAGGATGAGCCGGGTGGCGGCCGGTCCCGAGCCCATCAGGATCTTTAGCCGGGTACCGGGCTGCGAGAAAATGACCGCCATGTCCTCCACATAGGAGCCGACCATGGTGGGGTCCTGCGGGTCGATAGCGTACCCATACATGCGCGGCTCGCCGTTGCTGGCGCCGTCCAGCACGTCGATGGTGGTCAGCGCCCGCAGCGACTGCATATCCACCAGGTCGAAGATAGCGGTGGGCACGCACCGGAAGAGGATGATGGGTACCTCTTTGGTGGCCGTGGTGACCATCACGTCCAGCGGGATCCACTTGGCGCCGGTCACGCCCAGGTCCGGCGCGTAGTCTATCTCCCCCCGTGTCTCTGGCCGCTGGTCCAGGTGGTACGCGGCGATAGTGGTCGGCTTGTTGCCGTTCGTGGCGGTGAGGGGGGCCACGCCGTGGAACTCAAACTGGTTGGTGTCGTTCGTTCCCGGGATGTCGAAGGTGGGCTGGATCATGTTCCCGCGGACGCCCATGAAGCTCTTGGTGCGGTTCCGGACGACTACCAGGGAGTTCTCGAGGGCGGGGTCGGAGTAGGCGAAGTACGTTTTCTTGGGGTTGAACATCGCGACGCGCCCCTTGAGGGTGGCGAAGCCGCCCTGGAGCGCCATTCGCGACCACTTGGAGGGGTCGGTGACCGGCATCCGCTGCGCGTTCACGTCGCCGGGCTCGTTGGTATCGTTCAGGATGTTCTGGAACTCGCAGGCAAGGAGCTTGGTCTGGAAGGCGAGGTTGGCGATGTTGACGTGGTCCGGCGTGTCAAAGGGGGTGTCGACCAGGTCGCGCGCATCGTCAATGGAGGCGAAGGTAACGCCCAGCCCCTGCGCCATCGTGACGACCTCGGAGTCGAAGGCGGGCTTGCCGGGGATGTAGTTGCGCCAGTTCTTGCCGTCTACGGGGTTGATGCCGTCCGCAAAGACCTTCTTGTTGTCGAAGCCGATGGTGTTGCCGATCTTCTCCGCGTTCTCGCGGCAGACCCGGCCAATATCCGAAAACTTGCCCTGGATGTCTTCACGGACGTCGTAGAACCAGCTCTTGTAGAAGATGCCGACACCGCGCGTCTGGCTGGTGAGGTCCAGGCCGGCCCAGAGATAGATGTTGGGCCGGTCGCGCAGCGGCTCGTGGGTAGTGGCGTAGAAGCCCGCGTTGAGCCCCAGCATAATGAGCGTCAGGAGGCCCACGGCGATGGTGCCGAGATCCCAGCGGCGTCCGCCTTCCGCAATCGGTCGCGACAGTCGGGAGAAGAGCCACACCAGGAAAAGCAGGAGGAAGATGCCGAGCCAGATTCCGGTGGAGCGCGCGTACTGGCGCGAGGTCGCCGTCTCGGCGATGCTCGGACGCGCCCACTCGTCCATGTGGTTGTTTAGATACTCCCGGATGCCCTGGAGCGCGATGTGGTGCGCGCTCGTCGCGACGAACCAGACCGTGCGGCCGGGGGGCCTCTGCTTATAGATGCGTGCCAGCTCCAGGAGCGATGCCATGCCGCACGCGGACTCGGCGCCCGGGGCGAGGGACGGAACCACCGACATCGAGTCGTAGTAGCCTTCGATCACGATGATCTGATCCCGCATCTTCGGATCCGTGCCGGGGATGTAGCCGAAGATGTTCCGCGACTGCCGCTTCTCCCAGGGCATGGTACAGGTAAGAGTGCAGGTGGGGGCGCGGCGGCCGGCCGTGGCGGCCAGGAGGGGGGCGGCGTCCGAGGCGGTTATCCAGAACCGGGGGATGGAGATGGGGATCGAGACGAACTTGGCCTCCGCCTCGCCCCGCATCGTGGTGTCCGGCGCGACGAAGATGACCGCCCTGGCCCCGAGCCGGGGCGCGTTGAGCCATTCCGCCCGGCTGTTGAAGTCCACCATCACCACGCTACCCTCAACGTCCTTGCCGTTGAAGTTTGCGAGCTTGCCGTTGCCCACGTAGATGAGCGGCGCCGTCAGCCCGCTCTGCGGCAGCATGGAGGTCCGCACGAGGTTGGGCCAGAGGGGGTAAAGCCTGGCGGATGAGGGGGTGACGGGGTGAGGGGGTGAAGGGGTGAATCCGGAATTGGCAATGTCGCCGTGTCCCCGCGTTGCCGCGTCCGAGCTGAGGGTGATGCGGGCATCGCCCGCATCCACCGGCACGGCTACGTCGAAGGCTTCGCTGCGGACGCCCTGGAGACCGATCTCCCGGAACTGCTGCTCCACGTACGCGGCTGCCTTCGCGTCGCCCGGGTAGCCGGCGACGCGCGAGCCAAAGCCCGCGAGCGTGTCCACGGTGCGCTGAAGGTTCTGGGGGTTGACGGCGGCCGCCCGGTCGCGGTAGGCGGCTTCCAGCTTGGGATCGAGGGCGAGGGCACGGGGGCCCTGGAGGGCAAGCAGCAGCGAAACGAGCGGCAGAAACCAGAGTCCGATCGAGCGGACCCGGACGGATTGCATCCGCGCTATCCTTTCCATTCTCCTTGACCGGCGTCAGAGCCGGGAGAGAGCGCGAAGTGAAGGGGTATCGGTCGAGAGCATCTTATCATAACGGCGAGCCAAAAGGCAAGGAGCGTGCCGTACCTCAGCGCCGGCTCGGTTGACTCCGGAACCTGGTGGTGGCAGTGCGGAGTCCGGGGCGCTGCGGCTTTCGTGCTCAAAGTGTGCAGCGCTGCACGAATTGGCCTGGACGCGCAGGCAGCAGGCAGCAGTCTGCGGGCGGCG
>CAYNFH010000077.1:0-25962 GCA_964396385.1 uncultured Chthonomonadaceae bacterium
TCGCCGAAGACATTCAGGGCGCCGACGGTGGCGGACATGCCATTTGTAGCGGCGGTGCCCCACACCACGTTGGTACCCCAGACTACGTTGGTACCCCACACCACGTTGGTACCCCAGACTACGTTAGTGCCCCAGACTACGTTCTGTCCCCAGATGACATTCTGTCCCCAGATGACGTTGGTGCCCCAGAGGACGGTGAAGTCCGGCAAGTCCGGAGTGCCCCATACCAGGTTGGTGCCCCAGATGACGTTGTTGAGGCTTATCTGCCCGGTTGCACCGTTGTACACCAGCGTCGGAGAGAGCGCTGGCTGGTACACCCGGAGGGTGCTCTTGAGCGCGGCGGCGACATTGAGGTAGCCAGCGCCGAAGGTGAGCGGATCGTACTTGCCGTTGGGAAAGCCCCACTTGTCGGCAGTGACCATCAGCCGCGCCTTGACCATGTCCGGGGTAAGCGTCGGATCCGCCTGGATCAGCAGGGCTGCGGCGCCCGAGACCACAGGGGCGGCCATGGACGTACCGGACAGATAGAAGTACTGCGGCGAGTCCGACGTTGAGCTGCTGGACTTGTAGTAGCCGAGCGGCACCTCGTTCGTGGCGCCATACGTGTTGTCGACGTAGCTGTTGACGCACCGGAGCGAGATGACCCGGTTCCCGGGCGCCACGAGGTCAGGCTTCGCGACGAGGTCTCCGAGGGTCGGTCCGCGCCCGGAATAGGTGCTGATGGTGTCGTGGGCGCGAGTGCCGTCCACGCTCTTCATCGCACCGACCGTGATGACGTACGGATCATTGCCGGGCGAGTTGATGGAGCCATAGTTGGTCCCATAGCCCTCGTTGTCGACGCCCGGGGTGGCAGTGGCATTGAGCCGGCCGCTGTTTCCGGCGGCGCAGACTACCACGATGCCGGCCTTCCACGCCTGCTCCACGGCCTGGCAGAGCGGATCTGTGGTGTAGCTCTCACCCGGCGCATGCCCGAGAGAGAGGTTCATGACGCGGATGTTGTAGAGGCTCTTGTTCTGGATGACCCAGTTGATCCCATTGATGACCGTTGAGACCGTCGCGCTGCCGGTTCCGTCCAGCACTCGCACGTTGATGATATTGGCGTTTCGCGCGATGCCGTAGAACGTCTTGGTGCAGTTTGAGCCCGTGGATGAGAAGCCGCTTCCTGCGATGATGCCGGCCGCATGCGTCCCATGCCCACAGGGGTCACCTGTGCTGGTGTCGTTGGGAACGAAGCTGATGTTCGCTACCACTCGCGATGCGCTTGTGGACGGAACGTTCAGGTCCGGACGAGGCTGTAGCCCGCTGTCCAGTACCGCGACTCCAACGTTGGTGCCGTCGACGCCGTACTGCTGGAAAGCCACGTCCGTGCAGCTTGAGGACATGGTGAAGATGTCTCGCTTGGCCACCATGGCGTCTTCCGACACCCGCGACACGAAGGGCAGGTTGGCCAGATTGGCGATCCGGCCTACCGGAGCCTGAACCACCACCGCGTTGATGAGCGGAAGCCGCGCCGTGATCTTCGCGCTGAGCGCCTTAAGCTGGTTCTCCTTGGCCGCGTCAACGTCACCATTAAGGGTGACGATGACCGAGACGACGTTGGAGCCGGGCTGGTGAGCGACCCGGTCCTGGAGGAATGAGTCACCCCTTCCGGCGAGCTGATCCGCTCGTACCGTCTGCACGGCAATCCCCATCAACAGAGTCGCTGCGGCACAGGCCAGGGCAATCCGAGGCCCATGTCTGGCTTTGAACATGCGCATGAGTCCGTTGCTCATCGCGGGTAACTCTCTTTCTAGGACCCCATACAGCAGTGAGTCCAACTGCTGCCGGACAGGCCGGTCCGCTCCTGACCGAGCGTACAGACGCTGGTGCCCTCCTTCGTCGCCGCAGTCCGGCAGCCCGGCGGCCTCTGCTGAAACCACATCCAGCAACGAAGGTCCGTAGCTTTGCTTCCCCGGCTTGCGCACGAGTATGCCCTTACGATTGCGAAGGATGGATGTAAGCGCCGCCATTGGTTGACCCTGTCGCTGGCGGTGCTCAGAGGAGGCTCATTTCACCGACGAGAAGAGAGGGTGAATCCTCTCGAAGGATGCGCCAGTTAGGCGGCCCGGCTGTCTCGGCTTACGGCGGCTTGTCAGCGGCCCTGGGCGCAGATCCGTGGCTGTGCGTCTCGGCTTTACAGCCGGTTTGCCCTTGTCGGAGGCGAAGTGAGACCGTCCAGTTCCAATTCTGGCGGCGCTACGGGCGAAGATTGCTGTGAGGGATGCCTGATTTGGCGGATGAGGGGCCGGAGACGGGTTGTTCAGACCTTCCGTGGTATTCCGGAACGGGCGGGTTGCGGCTCACGGGCCTTACCAAAGAAGCGACGTGAATACCTTCGAGGCAAGTGACACTGCCATATCTTCTTCTGGAGCCTGATGAAGAACGGCCGACCGGTAGGCACGCCGGGGCGCATCGCTCTCCCTGTTACCGGCGACCGGCCGCAGGCGCGGGAGAAAGTGATGTGCCCGGTGGACGAACCCACCTTCGACCCCGTGAACCCAGGCGGCCGGGATGGCTCGTTACGGCAGCAGCCGGGCGCCCACTTTGACCCTCCGGCGGTGGACGTTTTTCTGCAGTTCCTTACCGCCGCGCGCCGAGAACTTCAGGGGCCGCCTGATGGGAGCCCGTGCTGCCACAAGAGCGCCCGCCGCCAGCTCATCCGCGGAGGCGCGGATGTTTAGGCTCACCGCTTCTCTTCACGAAAGGCCATCCTTCGGGGGAGAGCAGTAAAGCCTTAATGCGTAACGCCGCAGCCTCCGATAATTATGGATAACATTTTCACCCATGTCTCCCACGTGAACAGGCCGCCCACAACGTGGTTGGCGGCCTGTTTTGGTTCCTGAGGCTCGATAGGACTCTAATTGCCATGGGCCGAAGCCATCAACGAGCAGGTGCCTGGCCATCCGCACGGGCAGCAGGGTATTCGGGTGGCAAGTTTCTGGGCGCCTGCGTTGAAACGTTCGGCGTGCAGCGCTGTCTCCTTCGTTGGCGCGTTCGGTAACCAGCAGTCCTACCGGGGAAGGCACGGCATGGAGAGCGAGTCGGACCTGTGTGGCAAGCGCGTTGTAATCTGTGAGGACGAGGGCGTCACCGTCATGCAGCTTGAGCGCGTTCTTAAGCGTGGCGGCCTCACGGTGGTGGGAAGCGCCCGGAATGGTGCCGAAGCGGTTGACGTAGTCCTGCAGACGCGGCCAGACATCGTGCTTATTAATGTCCACCTGGGCGATAACGTGGACGGTATTGAAGCGGCGCGCCGGATCCTCGCGCAGTTTCCCACGTGCATCGTCATGATGAGTGCCTATTCGGATGACGCCACGGTCCAAGCTGCCATGGGGGCAGGTGCAACCGGCTACCTTGTGAAGCCACTTCAAGCCGCCTTCCTGCTCAGTGCCATTGCCGACCTCTGGCGACGAGCCCAGGAGCAGTGGTCTATCGCAGCAACCGTTACTCTCAGACCGCCCAAGCGGGCGGGAAAGGCAGGGACGCGCAGAAAGGGCACCTAATGGAGGCGTTTATCGCAACGGTCGTGCGAGCGCTCGTGGAGCATCCAGAGCGGGTGACCGTCCAGGCGGGAGAGATTGCCCCCGACGGGCGTGTAAGCTACAAGGTGCACGTGCTGCCGGCCGATGCCCGCTTCGCCATTGGCAAGGACGGCCGGCTCGCCGATGCGCTGCGGATACTCTGCTGGGCTGCAGCCCGCAAGCAGCGCCTGCCCCGTCCGGTCGTGGAAATCGTTGCCGACGAGCGCTCGCAGCCTTCCCACTAAGCAGCAGCCCGAACCTGTCGTGAAGCGGTGCGGCTCTCCAGCACCTTCAGCAGAGCGGCAACGATCTGGGGATCAAACTGGCTGCCGCTTTGCCTGGCTATCTCATCGGCTGCTTCCTCGCCAGTCCAGGCGCGCTTGTACGGCCGATCGTTGGTGAGCGCGTCATAGACATCAGCCACGGCGACAATCCGGGCCGTAAGCGGTATCGCTTCACCGCTAAGCCCCTGCGGATACCCTCTGCCGTCCCAGCGCTCGTGGTGGCCGCGGGCGATCTCTTCGGCGCAGCGCACCACCTCGGACCGGCCGCCGGTCAGGATCTGCGCGCCGATGGAGGTGTGGGTCTTGATGACGTCAAACTCTTCGGGCGTAAGCTTGCCAGGTTTCAAGAGGATGTCGTCCGGTATCGCCACTTTGCCGAGGTCATGCAGCGCGGCCGCTAGGCGAATCATCCGCACCTGCTGCTCAGGCAGGCCGAGCTCCTCCGCAATCCGGCTCGCCAGCTCGCTTACTCGCTCGGTGTGAGCGCCGGTCTGGTCATCGCGGTATTCGCACAGGTGCGCCAGGCGGTCCAGGATCTCAACTTGGGCCTCAGCGAGCTCCCGAGTACGCTCCCGCACTCCCTCTTCCAGCTTGGCGTTTTGCTCTTTCATCTCCTCCAGATGCCGCAGATTCGCTTCATGGAGGGCTGCACTCGCCGCTTCGCGCGCGGTCTCGGAATGGTCTAGGGATTCGGTGTTCCACCAGATGGCAGCAGCGAAGAGGATGAGGTTGGTGACCACCAGCACGGCAACGCCGATCTCCGGGCTGTAGAAACCTCGCCGCTCGCCTTCCAGTCGCAGCCAGCCGCAGATGGCGGGCACCATGAAGGCGACCGTGAGTAGCCGGCGGCCGGTAACCCCGGTTGGCGTTCGCTTGAAGAAGGCCCTAAGCAGCCCCTGGTCTGGCCGGCTGAGGAGAAAACCTGCGGACAAGAGACCGAAGAGCGCTGCGGTGTGCGGGGCCATGGGAATGGCCTGGGCCACGCGGCTTAAGGCATGGACGCAGTAGGCGTAGCCCAGGAGCACGGTGAAGCTGAGTGCCCCTGAGAGTAGGGCAAGAACCTGCGCTGGGCTGACGCGGCGGCTTGCTCCTACACTCGGAGTGAGGAGAGCTGCGGCAAGCATACAGAAGCCCAGCGCCGTATTGGGCGCCATGCGGTTGGGAATCGGCTCCGCGTCCAGTCGCGCGCTAAAGAGCAGCCGGTCCAGGCCAAGGTCCACGATGTGGAGGTAACCGAGTACCCGCGTGAAGCCGATGAAGAGGGCACCAGCAGCTAAGATACAGCGAAGGCGACTACAAGCAGTCGAGGAGTCCCGCTGCCACAGCCAGAGTGCCAGAGCCAGCAGCAGAAAGGCAATAGCGGTAGCCGGGTTCATGGCCACCGCTCCCGGCAGCAGGCTCTTCAATGTGCGCGAGCCCAGGGCCCACCCAACAAGCGCCAGGGAGGGCACGATGGTCGCTGCGGCTACGGCAAACCGGGCCATTCCCGGTAGAGCAGAGGTTCGGGGGGTGTCAGGTTCAGTCATGCGGCGTCCTGGCTATTCAATAGTCTCAACAGCGGTATCAAGAGAGCTTCTGCCACAGTCGTGGCTAGAATCCGCTAGAGATTTGCCGATTTGCCAGGAAAGAAACGAAAACGGCGGCAGGATGCCGCGCGAACTGGGCCGAAGCCTGCCACATGTACCAAGAAAATAACGCGAAGCCACGGGTCTCCAACAGACCGGAGATAGCCGGGTTGCCGAAGGTATCCAGCCCCAGGACTTGAGCGTCACCGGGGCCCTCCTCCTGGCTGTCTCCCTTCCGGCGAGAACCACTGCCGAACGGACGGCCGCGCTGCCTCCCACTAGACGATCAGGTACGTGTGCGGCTGGCCGGAGTAAATCGGGGGCCGCCAGGTAGGCACCGCTCTGGTGGCCAGCATGACCGGTATGCCCCAGCGGCCCTGAGGGGAAGCGGTCTTGATGTTATCGTATAGCTCAGGGTCCGCCCAGCCCGTATCCGTATCGGCCACCCTGCGCTATGGATCGGATTCGGGTCTTCTTTCGCCTGACACAACGGCATAGCGCAGCCAGCGGATTAGCTCGTGAGAGAGGGTCTCTTCCGGCACGATGGCGAGCCAGGCGACGTCGAACTGAACTGCCGCAGGTCCGGCCCGCCTCTCCGCCACGTGGCGGGAGAAGTCGAGCGCCAGCGTCCCCTTTCCCTGCGTGCCAGGGCTCTCACCGTGCTTCACCTCCGAATTGGCGAGCACCTCCGCCAGCCTGTCACCCTCCGCCCGCAATACAGAGGCCGCCTCATCCCGGGCTTGCACCAGCTTCAGGCGATGAGGACTATCCGTCTCTTCGATACCCAGCCGGGCCGCCACTTCCCGCATGACGAAGCCGATAGGCAGCGCGTCGATCGGAGAGTAGAGATACGCGAACTCCGGCCGCTGGTGCTTGAAAACACTCCAGTGAGCCGAGCAGAGGTAGGTAGCGGCGGGCTCGTCCACCGGGGAGGTGAGCACCCACCGGGCATGATGGGTGCAGCCGACGATGCCGCAAGAGGGCCTGTCCAATCCCGCCTCCTTGCAGGAAGGACGCGCGATTGTGTCCCTTCCTGTCCGCCAGGGAAAGATACAACCACACCAGAAGCCTAGAGGCGGTCGAGGCTGGCCGGATGGTATGACTGTGAGTACGACGCTACATAGATTTGAGTTCCACGGCCGCTCGAACGGCTGCTCCGACGAGGCTACGCTGGCGCAGCCTGCTGCGCGCCCTCCGCGTCCGCTTCGAGAATCGTTCCGGTCGATGTCACTGCGCGGGCCGGGTCGCCGTCAAGCGTCATGGTCTCCGCGGGCAGCACGAAGTCAGGCGGGAGCGCGGCAATAGGGGAGTAGAGGTAGGCGAACTCGGGGTGCTTGACTTTAAGGGCGCTCCAGTGGGCGGAGCAGACGTACGTGATGGCGACGCCTTCCACGGGCACCGTCAAAACCCAACGGGCGTCCTCGCCGCAGGAGATGATCCCACAAGCGTGTCTGGCCAACCCCTCCTCCTGTCCGAGAGGTAAACGCCTGCGGCCCTCAGGGAGGTCGCGGGCAATAACATTGGCAGATGTTATGGGCCACTTTATGAACGCACCGGCTTAATAGGAAGTTCCAGCTAACCTTCGCCGCCGTGCACGTACTTCACCACCTCGCAGTCCTGCACCGTGATCATGCCCTCCGCAACCATCTCCTCCAGGATGGGCATGAACCGCTCGATGCGCTCCGCCAGGTCCACGAGCTCGATTTTCAGCGGCAGGTCTTCTGAGAGCCGCAGGATGGAGGTGGTGTGGATCCGGCTGTTGGCGCCGAACCCCTCGATTCCGCGCGTCACGGTGGCGCCGGCCAGCCCCTCCTTTCGGGCTCGATCCACGATGGCGTTGTAGAGCGCCTTGCCGTGCCATTGGTCCGCCTCTCCGATGTAGATTCGCACCAGCTTGGCCGGACCCTGGATCCTCATGAGTATGCCTCCTCCTACAGCGTTCTCTGTTTCGTTATCATGAGCCCTGCCGTGCAGGAATCGTTCCCAGCCCTGATCTATACAATTCTCTCCTTGTTCGGGTCCTTTCCGCTTTGCCCCTATGCTATTTCCGGGGCCAGTACATGATAACCGCCACTCCCAGGAGACAGATCAGAGCGCCGCATCGGTCCGGCGTATCCGGTGCACGCTTATCGAAAACCCAGTCCCACAGCAGCGACATGGTAATGAATACACCGCCGTATGCGGCGTATACCCGCCCAAAGTAGGCGGTTGGCTGAAAGTTCGGCAGCAGCCCGTAAACAACCAGCAGCACCGCCCCGGCTGCCCCAATCAGGAGTGACTGCCCTTTGCGCACCCACTGCCACACGAGGTAGCCACCGCCTATCTCACAGAATCCAGCCAGGATAAATAACAGCACAGACCTTAGGATCACCACCGGCATCGCCCCTTCCGCTCCCACAAGCGCCCAGCGCCTTCTCCTAATTCGCCAGCGATGCGGATGGACCTCGACACGCGTCGAGCTCTACTCTGCCGCCCTGCGCTTCGCGGCGGCCGTCCGCGCTTCCTGCCGAAAGGCAGACCAGAGGTTGAACGGACGTCCGAATAGCAGGAAGAATCCGTATACGTAATAGTGTAAGGAGCTGCGGGCGATGGGCGATACCTTGACCATGAAGATCATCCGGGCACACCTGGCGGGTGGCACGCCGGGCGTGGGCGAAGAGATCGCCGTCCGCGTGGACCAGACCCTGCTCCAGGACGCAACGGGGACCATGGCCTCGCTGGAATTCCAGGAGCTGGGCATCGACCGGGTCGCCGTTCCGCTGGCGGTGCAGTACGTGGACCACAACACCATCCAGCTCGACTTCAAGAATCCCGACGACCACCGCTTTCTCCAGGCTTTTGCCGCCCGCTACGGCATATACTACTCGCGGCCGGGCAACGGTATCTGCCACTACGTCCACGTCGAGCGGTTCGCAAAACCCGGCGAGGTATTGATCGGAGCGGACAGCCATACGACCACCTCCGGCGCCGTTGGAATGCTGGCCATTGGCGCGGGCGGTCTGGACGTGGCGGTGTGCATGGCAGGACACCCGTTTGAGTTCGAGAGGCCCCGCGTGGTGGGGGTTGAGCTGCGCGGGAAGCTCTCTCCGTGGGTGCAGGCGAAGGACATCATCCTCGAATTGCTGAGGCGCCGCGGAGTGAGAAACGGCGTCGGCCGCATCTTCGAGTTTTACGGCGCCGGGCTCGCCACGCTCAGCGTAGCGCAGCGCGCCACCATCTGCAACATGATTGTGGAGACGGGGGCGACCACCGGAATCTTCCCCTCCGACCAGCGCACCAGAGAGTGGCTCGAGCAGCAGCGGCGTCCTGCCGACTGGGTGGAGCTGAAGGCGGATGCGGACGCAGCCTACGATGAAGTGGAACAAGTCGAGCTGGACAAGCTGGAGCCGCTGATAGCCAAACCGCACAGCCCGGGGAACGTCGTTGCCGTGCGCGAAGTGGCCGGGATGCCGGTAGCACAGGTATGCGTAGGCTCCTCTGTCAACTCCGGCTATGGGGACCTCGCCATCGTGGCCGCCGTGCTTCGCGATAAGAACATCTCAGACCGGCTGGTCATGACGGTAACTCCCGGCTCGCGCCAGATCCTGGACACCATTGCCCGCTCCGGCGTCTACCACGATCTGCTGCGGGCCGGCGCGCGGATGCTGGAGCCGGCGTGCGGGCCGTGCGTCGGAATGGGGCAGGCGCCACCCTCAGGAGCCGTATCCGTGCGGACTTTCAACCGCAACTTCCCAGGTCGCAGCGGCACCCTCAACGACCTCGTCTACCTGTGCAGCCCGGCGACCGCCGCGGCGACGGCGCTCCACGGCGTGATCACCGACCCTCGCGAACTGGGCCCGGAGGAGCCTGCGTGGCCGGCGCCTGTGTTCAGCCCGGACGTGGACGACCGGGAGATCATCGCTCCCCCTCCGCCGGAACAGGCGCAAGAGATAAGCATCCCGCTCGGCCCCAACATCCAGCCGCCTCCGGAACAGAGCGCGCTGCCGGAGAACCTCATTGGGCGCGTGCTCATCGTGGTGGGAGACGATATTTCCACCGGCGATCTCTCCCCGGACGGCGCGCAGGTGATGGCGTTGAGGTCCAACGTGCGGGCGATGGCCAACTTCGTCTTCCGGCGGCTGGACGCGGAGTTCGCCGCCCGGGCGCGCGAGTGGCACGGGGGCTTCATCGTGGGCGGGGAGAACTACGGGCAGGGCTCATCGCGGGAGCACGCGGCGCTCGCCCCGAAAGAGCTCGGCGTCAAGGCGGTCATCGCCAAGAGCTTCGCGCGTATCCACCGGCGCAACCTCATCGCCCAGGGAATCCCGCCCCTCACGTTCCTCTCCGATGAGGACTACGACGTGGCTTGCCAGGGAGATACGTGGGAGATGGCGGGCATCCGGGAGGCGCTGGCGCAGGGCTTGGGTGAGATCCGCGTCCACTGCGTGGAGCGGGAGCGGGACTTTGTCCTCAAAGCGCGGCTGTCGCAGCGGGAGCGAGAAGTGCTGCTGGATGGCGGCCTGATCTCCCATCTACGGAAGGGTGGCAGACCGCTGAGCCACGGCCAGGCCGTGAGCGGCGCCATGGACCAGGGCTCGCCCATCACCAGCCCCGTTCACCTGGAGCCGACAGGTCGATAGATTTCGGCCGTTGTCTGTTGCTGTCGATGCCGCTCGCAAACGACTGTTGATTCAGCTTTCCGGGAGGCTCTAGCGCAGACAGCTACATAGAATGGCAGGATAAAAAGGGTACGCGCGGTCACAAGTCCGTCCAGCTATGTCATCCAGCACCGGTGAGGTCCAACGAGCCCATCGCGGCTATCCGGCGGCTGGATTATAGCGGGGATGGTGCGGGGCGTGGGCCCCCTCTGCCGGAGCGGCACACAATTCTGACTGAACGGCACAAAAGAGGGAATCCGGTGGGTCTGCAGAAGCTATTGCTCGAATTGCCAGCCTCAGTGATCTGCCTCGAATAGCGACATCTGGCTCCCCTGCGCAGATGACCGCTTGTCGCGGGAGGGCCATATGGACAGTCTGTGTCGTATCGAACTCCTCGGCGGGCTCCGCGTTCACCAGACCGGCAGGTGCATTACCCGGTTTCGGACGGGTAACAGCGGCCTGCTTTTGGCCTATCTTGCCTACTTCCACGACCGCTCTCATCCTCGTGAGATCCTCATCGACATGCTCTGGCCCGATTGTGAGCCACGGACAGCGCGACATCGGCTCAGCGTTATTCTCGCATCTCTGCGCCGCCAGCTTGAGCCTCCCGGCATACCAGCGGGGACCATCATACAGGCCGACCGTTCCGCGCTCCGTTTGAATGCCGAAGCTGTCAGTATAGACGCGGTCGATTTCCTTGAGACGATGCGAGCAGCCGGACGGAGGGAAGCGCCCGAGCAGCGATTGGCGCTACTGGAACAGGCCATGCGGATGTACCGCGCAGGACTACTAACCGGCTATTATGCGGAATGGGTGATAGCGGAGCAGCGCCGCCTGCAGGCGATATCCGAGAAGGCGCGGGACGTCATCCGCGCGCTGCGAGCGCAGGGCGTCAAGTCCGCCCGTCCCGTACCCGAACAATTTGCCGCGCAGCCTACTTCAGTTCGGTGCCCGCGCGTGGCGCTGCCCTTAACCCTGACCCGCTTCTTTGGGCGCGGGTCGGAGATAGACCGCATCGCCTCATTACTCGCGCCCTCATTGGACGGAGGACCGGATACCGTGGACGGCAGGCCAGGGGTGTCCCCCTCTCGCCTTCTCACTTTGACAGGTCCGGGGGGAAGCGGCAAGACACGTCTGGCTATTGAGGCTGCCCGCAGGTGCGCGCCCGCCTTTGCAGGGAGAGTGTGGTTCGTTGGGCTTGCAGATATAAGCGATCCCGGGCTCATCGGCGCCGCGATCGTAAGTGCGCTTGGCATGGAGCCTGCACCCACGCGCGAACCCCTAGACCAGGTGACGGCCCACCTCAATCGAGCGGAGGGCGGCGCTTCGCTGCTGGTGCTGGATAACGTTGAGCACCTTCTGTACTCAGACCGCGCCAATTGCCAGGACGGCGCAAGCGTGGTGCGGACCCTGCTGGAGCGAGCCCCCTCTCTGTCCTGCCTCGTTACCTCCCGTGAGACGCTGAGCCTGGATGGGGAGCGCGAACTTTGCGTTGAGCCGCTGGCCACACCCAACGGTGACGTGGCAGCTCCAGAAGCGCTTATGGAGTACTCCGGAGTGGCGCTGTTTGTGGACCGATCGCAGGCTGCTCGTGCCGACTTTCAGGTCACCGCGCACAACGCCAAGACGGTGGCGCGGTTATGTGACCGCCTGGAGGGTCTTCCGCTGGCCATCGAGCTTTGCGCCGCGCGGGCGCAAGTGTTGACGCCGGCCCAGATGTTGGCGCAGCTAGATGACCGGTTCACTTTTTTGGTTAGCCGAAAGCGAGACGCTGTGAACCGACACCGCACATTGCGAGCCGCGATAGAGTGGAGCTGCCGGCTCCTTCCTCCTGAGGCGCAGCGCTTCTTCGCACGGCTGTCGGTCTTTCGCGGTGGATGGACGGTGGAGGCGGCCGAGGCGGTATGCGAAGAGCCGCGGGCATTGGTATACCTCGAGCGCCTCCGCGAATGTTCCCTCGTATTGGCACAGGAGACGGAGCATGGCATGCGTTTCCGGATATTGGAATCCGTCCGGGAGTACGCGGCCCATCAACTAACTGACCGGGAGCGTGCGTACTGTCAGCGCCGGCATGGAGAGCACTTTCTGAAAGCGGCGGAGCGAGCATGGAGTATAGGGCGCTACTATGCTCTCGAGAGCGACGTTGATAATCTGCGGGCCTCATTTGCGTGGGCTCTCGATGCCGATCCAGAGTTAGCTCTGCGCCTGGCCATCACGCTGTCTCGAATGTGGACGGCGTGGGGTTCGAGCCGAGATGCATACCGATGGCTCTGTGATGCGCTCGAGCGAAATCCACAGCCAACCATGGGCCGTGCCCACGCGCTCTACGAGCTGTGGCACCTTATTTCATTTGGCGGACAAGAAGATATGCACCGGAGAGATCCGCTGCTCGCCGAGTTCACCGCCATCTACAGAACTCTAGCGGACCCGGGGGCTATAGCGAAGGCTGCACATGCGCAGGGATTGGCGGCAATGGAGGCGGGTCAGTATTCGGCTGCACGATTTCATCTGGAAGAGGGCCTTGAGACGAATCGGCAACTGAATGACCAGTTGGGCTGCGCGAACTTGCTGACGGCGCTTGGCGTCCTGGCGATGATGGAGGGTGACTACGACCAGGCGCGGGCGGTCTTGCAGGAGAGCCTCCGATTGTTCGATGAAGCCGGCGAGCGGGGCACATGGAATGGCGCCGCTAATACACTGCTTAATCTGGGCCGATTGTATACCATCGTAGACGACTACTCAGAAGCTCGCAAGATACTCGATAAGGCGTTGACGCACTACCGCCGGATGAAGCGAACGCCTGGCATCTGCAGCACCATCGCGAGCCTCGGGGAGCTTGCACTGGCGCAGGGAGAATATCAACGCGCCACAGCCTTGATCGAGGAAAGCCTCAAGATAGCAATGGATACGGAAACCTTCGCAGCCGCGGCCCATCACATGGCCCAATTGGGCCTCATAGCGCTGACACAGGGTGAGCCTGAGCGAGCGGCCATGCTCTTCAGGGACTGTCTTGCATTCTCCACGGCAAATGCGACAGCCTCTGGAGTTGCTTACTCCCTGGACGGTGTCGGAATGGTGGCGGCCAGCCAGGCCCCCATGAGACAGGCCCCGCGCCTGTTCGGCGCTGCGGAAGCCATCCGTCAATCGAACTGCATTCCTCTGTGGCCAACCGATCGCCGCCATTACGATTGCTACGTGGCTGCCGCGCGAGCCAGCCTCGGAGAAGAAGAATTCGCGCGGTCTTGGGCGGAGGGGCGCGCACTGACCTTGGACGAGGCCATCGCCTGCGCGCTGGACGAGGCCTCTGCTCCTCCCATGCAGTAGAGGCAACTGCGCAATCCTCCGCGCAATACTCCCCTCCTCGTCCGGTTTTTCCATGCCGGCTCGCACCCGCGAGTCCCCTTCTTCCCGCCTGCTCCGCATGTCCACTGATAGTTTGTTGATAGTGCTGCCGTAGCATGCATGAAGAGCCGCCAATCCGCGCCCATCTCACGAAAGTAAACCGCCGTTGAGGGATCGACAGCGTCGTTATGGGCTCTGGTTTGACGCCGCAAGGATCCGTGAGAGGAGAGCCCATCATGTTGCCGGCACACCCTACGTCCAGACTCCTACGATCCGGCCTAGCCGTCTGCCTGTCTGCGTGCTGCCTTTTAGCAGTCGGAGCGCGCATTCGCTACATTCGCCCATCGGCCTTGCCTAGATACGGCCGATATACGGCCGAGCAGATATTAGAGCGTTCGGAGCCGCTCTGCCGATCCGTGGCACCTGAAGCGGGCAAGCTGCTGCTCTCGGTGGAGCCGCTCTGCCTCCCTAACCGCCTTCACGTATTCCGGCCGTTCTGGCAGGTCTACTGTTACGATGAAGCAGGAAGGGACGTTTGCTACTTGTTGTGGAACGCACTCGATGGAGAGATTTGTACCATCGAGCCCCGGAAGCCCATGCCAAAGCGGCCGGCTCGCCTCCCGCTTGACCGCGATAGCGCATTAAGCTCCGCCATGTCCTGGCTGCGCGTGCTGCCTGCCACCTGCAGTACGGCCGCGTGGGTGCTCAGACGCGAGCCCATGCGGACAGAGGGAACGTGGTTCACCTTCTGGCGCGACGGTAGCCGCCGTGCAGCCGTCGCGATAGATGCTCGTACCGGTGGACTCGTGAAGCTTGACTCTTTCCCTCCTCCAGGGAGGGAAACGGGCGCCCGTGTAGAATGAAAAGCTAGAAATGCCAGCCACAGTGATGAACCACCTATAGCGACATCTGGCCTTCCGCGCAGATGCCCGCTTGGCGCGGGAGGGCCGCATGGATACACTTTGTCGTATCGAGCTGTTTGGCGGGCTCCGCGCTCACCAGGCCGGAAGATGCATCACCCGCTTTCAGACCCAGAAAACCGGAGCGCTGCTGGCCTACCTCGCATACCATCTCCATCGCTCTCATCCGCGCGAAGTCCTCATCGACATGCTCTGGCCAGAGGCGGAGCCGGCAGCAGGCCGCAACCGCCTGAGTATCGCCCTCACGTCGCTGCGCCACCAGTTAGAGCCGCCCGGCATACCGTCAGGGGCGGTTATTCAGGCGGACCGCTTCACGGTCAGCCTGAACTCGGCAGCCGTTGCGACTGACGTTTCTGAGTTCGCTTCGCTCCTCCGGCAGGCTGCCCAGTCGAAGACAGAAGCCGACGTCCAATGTGCGCTTCGGCGCGCTATGGAGCTCTATCGCGGCGAGCTGCTGGCCGGCTATTATGACGAGTGGGTGGTCACCGAGCGGCGCCGGCTGACTGCACTCCATCAGAAGATCGCGCTGCGTGTGGCGGCAGAAGGAGAGAAAGCGGATATTGATGCGGAGCTAGCGCAACTTGCTCCGGCCCTATTGGGAAACTCTCCTCCGGTCTCCGCCACTTCCTCTAGGCTCCGGCTACCATTGCAGCTCACGCGCTTCTTTGGCCGGGAGCGGGAGTTGGCGGAGCTCGAGTCGCTGCTCTGTACTGGCGAATTAGAACCCCGGGGCGGAAATGGAGCTCACGCACCCGGGGCGCCGCGCCGTCTGGTCACGCTAACCGGCCCGGGTGGGAGCGGAAAGACGCGCCTTGCGGTGGAGCTGGCCGCCCGGCTAGCGGAGACGTTTGGTAGCTCGGTCTGGTTCGCGGGCCTGGCCGACATTTCAGACGCCCGGCTTATCCCCGGCACAACGCTAGATGCGTTGAAGGTTGTGCGGTTACCGGAGATGGAGCCGCTGGATCAACTCGTGGCTTACCTGAACGGTCAGGGTGACCACAATCCCGCCCTGCTGATCCTGGACAACTACGAGCATCTGGTGGAAGACGGCGCGAGCATGGTGAAGACGCTGCTGGAGCGCGTACCCAATCTGACGTGCTTGATAACCTCCCGGCGGCGGCTTGAGCTGGACGGCGAGCGAGAGCTCCCTGTACCACCTCTCCCCACTCCCGAGCTCCACGGGAATCAATCGCCCAAATCGTTGGTTGAGCTCGCGTCAGTTCAATTGTTCACGGACCGGGCGCAGGGCGCGAACCCGGCATTCCAGGTGATGGATCGCAACGTGGCCGCCGTCTCCGAGCTCTGCTATCGGCTGGAGGGGATCCCACTCGCCATCGAGCTGGCTGCCGCCAGAGCCCAGGTAATGACGCCCGCCCAGATGAGCGCGCAGTTGGGCCGCAGGTACGGCTTCCTCATCAGCAAGCGGCGGGACGTGATCGACCGTCACCGGTCGCTTCAGGCGGCCATCGATTGGAGCTATCGGCTCCTCTCTGCCGAGCTTCAGAGGTTTTTCGCGCAGCTCTCCGTGTTCCGGGGCGGATGGACTGCAGAGGCGGCGGAAGCCGTCTGCGAGCAGCCGCGCGCGCTGGAATACCTGGAGCATCTCCGCGACTGCTCCTTGGTCCGGGCCGAGGAAAGTCTGCTTGGGATGCGGTTCCGGATGCTAGAGACCTTGCGCGAATTCGGCCAGGAGCAGATGTCGCCGGACGAGCGGGGCGGCGTTACGGAGCGTCATCTGGCCTTCTTTCTTCGACTGGCGCAAGAGTCCGACCATCAGATTAACCGCTCGGAGCAGTCTGCCGCGATCTGGCGTTTTGCCGGTGAACACGACAATTTGCTGGCGGCGCTTGCGGAAAGCAGGTCCGTAGCAGGAGGCGCCGAGATCGCCTTGCAGCTGGTCAGCGCCCAAGAAAGCTACTGGAACGTGGCCGGCAATTGGCGTGAAGGCAGGGCATGCATGGCGGAAGCTCTCGGCCGGCATGAGGCGGAGGGGCCGTCGGAGCCACGTGCGGAGGCGCTACGTAGAGCGGCGGCATTGGCGCTTGACGATGGCGATACTGTAGCGGCTGAAACGTTGTTCGAGGAAGCGGTCACAATCTGGAGACAACTGGGCTTGGACCGGCGCTCCCAATATGTGGACTTTATGCGCATGTTACGGTGGTACCAGGGCGACTATGAGGCCGCCCGATGCCTTGCTGAAGAGTACCTGTCCATGTGCGAAACTAATGGTGGCCGCATATGCTGGGTGGCCATGAACCTCGGACTCTGTGCTTACATGCAGGGCGATTTAGAAGCCACCTGGGCTTGGTACTCTCGGGCTCTTTCCAACGCGCGAGAGACTGAGTTCCCGATAGGCGTATCAGCAGCGCTCAGCTACATGGGATTTCTATTGTGGCGCAAGCTTGGTGATCCAAAGAAGGCACGCACACTTCTTAAAGAGTGTTTGGCCATCGACCGGCAGTACGGTGGGAAGTGGCAGATCGCCCGGACTCTGAATTATATAGGATGGATAGATTGTGAGCAACGCGACTACGCGGCCGCTGAACCGGTTCTCGAAGACGGCCTTGCGCAAGCCCTCGAACTTGGGCAGCAGAAGCGGTCTGCAATTCTCCTGTACACATTGGGCGATGTCTCGGCGGGCCAGGGAGAGATCGGTGCCGCGCGTTCCTACTATTCCGACGGTTTGCAGCTGTCAGAAAGTGCAAACAGCAAGCGCGGCATCGCGCTGGGGCTGGGAAAGCTTGCAAATCTCGCGCCGGCTTACCAGGCTGCCCACCTATACGGAGCATGTGAGACTCTGGCTGGCGCCTTCGACACTCCCAAGGGAACGATCGGATTTGAGGAAGGCGACTTTCTTTATGCGATGGAGACGCTACCGGGCAAGGATGGGACCAGCTTCGATGCGGCCGCTTGGAAGGTAGGTTGCGCTATGACTGCGCAAGAGGCAGTTGTATACGCATTGAAGAATTGCCCCTAGCAGGTTAGACGCACAAGCTGGGTGACCGGAACTAAGAGGGAGGTATCCTGGGCCTCCCTCCTTTCGTGTGTGGCTTCATTTCACTTAAAGAGTTCTTAAAGGGCCGGCCCATATACTGACCTCATCGCAGCCGTGCCGTGGACAGCACATCCTTGTCCCGTTGCACGGCCGCCTGGAGGTCAGTAATGGCAACGGCACACTCTGCCCAGCGAATACTCCGAACGACTCTAGTCGGCTCCCTCCTTGCAGCCTGTGTTATAGCAGTTGCCGCGCGCATCCGTTACGTTCAGCCAACTACCTCGCCGCGGTTCGGTCACTATACGGCCGAGCAGATTCTGGAGCGTTCGGAGCCGCTCTGCCGTTCTATTCGCCCTGATGCAGGAAGGTTGGTGCTCTCGGCGGAACCGCTCACAATGCATGGCCGCGCCCAAACGGTCAGGCGTTTCTGGCACGTCACCTGCCTGGATGAAGCAGGAACGTATGTTTGCAACCTCCTCTGGAATGCTGAAGCGGCTGGCCCGTGCAGCATAGGGTGCCGAACCGGCCAGTCGAACTGGTACACACGGCAACCGCTGAGTCGCGATAGCGCGGTAGCTGCAGCGGCTCGATGGCTGCGCGTCTTCTGTTGCACGTCCCCTGTGCCGGCGTGGGCGCTGGCCAGTGAGCCGGAGCCCACGTCACAGAGCTGGTATACATATTGGCGAGCGGGGAGCCGGGCTGCCTCCGTAGCGATAGATGCCCATACGGGCGGCGTCGTGAAGATTGACTGGTTCGCAGCCGGCCCGGCGGTCGTGAATTAGCTAGCCCGCAGACAGGCCGAGGCGGCGCTGGAGATCGGCGTAGCGGGTGCGGCCGACGGCTCACCTGAGAGAGCCGAAGTAGAAGCGTTCCGCGGCGGGATCGATTGCAAATCGGAACCATTCGAGGCAACAGTGCCAACCGAGGAAGTTGGGGAGATTCCACTCGTTGGGCACGAATGCCGTCACCTCGGCCTGCAAGCCGGTGCCATCGGAGGCCGGGATGCCGATGACTACGCGATGGAGGTCACCTGTGACGCGGCGGCTCCGGATGAGGAGTGTGTCCTGGCCAACGCCTTGCTCCGGTGCGAGACCGGCGAGAACGGCATCTTCTGGGGCCAAGATAAGATAGGCTCCGCCTGTGTCGAGAACCGCGTCAAGTCGGTACCCTTCCAGTTCGAACCGGATAAACAGACGATTTATCCGCTCGCCTGCCGATGCCGGTTTGGAAACGTATTCTATCGACCCGCTGCAGAATGTTGATCCGTCGAGGAACTGGAGGCTCATTAGAAGACGCGGGTGACAAAACACCCTTTCAGCGAGCCCACTTCTCTCTGGAGCGCTTCGACCGTAGGGGCGGCGCCGAGGAACTGTCCGTCTCTAAGGGCCACTACTTTGCCCTGGAACTCTGCCGCATGCTCCTTCAGCCACCTCTTGTCAGCGGCAATATCTCCAGCGTCTGCCGAGTGGGAAGGTCCAATGACGGGCGGCGCGAGTAGGCGGGCGTACCGCTCTAGCTCGGGATTACCGGGGTATTCGCTGGCCGCGGATTCGGCCGCTCGGCTTGCCTCCTGGTATTCTCCCCGCGCAAGCAACGCCCGGATGTGTCGTAGTGCGGTGGCCGGTGAGCCGCGTCCGTTCTCGACGGTGGGAACCGGACGATGTAGCTTGGAACTGGCGCTCACGCCTGTCCTCCTGCGCGGTGAGAGTGGTCTGCGTCAGTATACGGTCCACCGCTACCGGCTGTCAAACCACTGAGCGGAGCCTGCGCCATGGCGACGGCGCAGAGCGCTGCCGCGGCGGCAACAGCAAGGATCTCCGCGCGGGGTGAGATGAGCTCCAGGCACACTCCGCTCAGAGCCGCGCCGAGGGGCTCGGCTCCATACGCTCCAAGCCGGTAGATGCTCTGCACGCGCCCCTGCACAGTGTCCGGCGTGATGGCAAGCCGATAGGAGCTGGAAACCGTCCCGAAAACCGGGTCCAGCAGGAAGACCAATGCCCAGCCCAGAGTCATCACGGCCGTGGAGCCCGCCAGACCGACCACCGGCGTGAACAGGGCCTGCAGCGCGATAGAGCAGACGATGACTTTGCGGAGCCCAAGGCGCGCCTGGATCCGCGGGGCGATGGCGGCCCCAATGATGCCGCCTACGGCCGACAGGCTAAACACCAGCCCGATGGCCCGGGCGCTGGCGTGAAGATGGTCGCGCGCAAGCACGATCATCGCGAGCGGGACTCCGGCGTAAAGGAAGCTCAAGGTCCAGGAGGCTGCCGCCAGTGCGCGTAATGACCTGTTGGCCCATAGGAACCGCAATCCCTCCGCAATCTGGCTGCGCAGTGACGCCACTTCTCCGGCCGACCGCTTACCCTGAAAGGGCACCCGGATGAACGCGAGCGAGGCTACGGAGACGAGGTAGGTGACGCTATCCACCAGGTAAGCCAGGACCGCGCCGGCAGCCGTGGTTCGGGCCGCGCTGATGATTGCGCCGGCTAGGCCCGGCCCGACCAGCGAACCTGCCGAGCCCGCGAGGCTGTCCAACGCGGCGGCGCGGGGCAGGTCTTCCGCTGGCACCACATTGGGCAGCGCGGCGATCTCCGCTACGTTAAAGAAGACGAACGCCGTGCCCTGTACGAGCGCAACGAGGTAGAGCTGAGCCAGGCTGAGATGACCGAGAATCCATGCGAACGGAACCGACCCAAGCGCGATACAGCGCGCCAGGTCGCCCACGATCATGACGGTCTTGCGGTTCCAGCGGTCGACGAGCGCTCCCGCTGGAAGGCCCAGCACCAGGTATGGCGCCATGCGCGCGGAGGTTATCAGGCCCGCCTGCGCGGCGGAGTGCGTGGTGGCCAGTACCAGCAGCGGTAGGGCGAGTCCGGAGACCCGCGTGCCGAGTACCGAAATTGCCTGCCCGCTCCACAGGAGCACGAAGTCTCTGTTGCGCCACAGCGAAATCCTCGCCTGTCGTGGGGCGGCGGCCATGGTCGGTTCCTCCGATTTGTGCCTCGCTTGCTCGTCCGTTACCGTTCCACGTGCAGCCGTACGGAGAGCACCGATACCGGGCCCCGGTCCCGGTTATATCCGGGGTTAGCGATGCCCTGATAGTCCACTGAGATGGTTGCGAAGCGGGAGAGCTGGTAGGCGTAGTAGGTCTCCAGGATTCGCTCCGGCCCGTAGTTGAGCCTGCCGTCGCCCAGGATGAAGCCGAGTCCGCCTGCGGCCAGATAGTCCTTGTGCGAGGAGGAGAGGTCCTCCTGGACAAGCGCCAGCGCCACGCGGTCCTGCGGCCTGCGCCAGTGGGCGCCGGAGAGCTGGTATCCAAGGCACATGGCGCGGTCGCACTCTGTGTAGACGAAGCTCTCCGTGCGGCCGTCGTTCCAGGTGAACCGCCCGAATAGCCCCGTATTGCCGCCGTCTCCCAGGGCCTGCTCGAAGTTGAGGCCGTAGCCGTACTTCACTGCGCCGGGCATCTCCACCGCCGTAATATCCGGGGTCGTGCCGGTCTGCTGGGCCAGGCGGAGGGCATCGCGGTAGTTGCCCATGTGGCCGAAGTTGCGGTAGAGCAGGAACCGCAGGATGAGCGGGTCCGGTCTGTGCCCCAGGACGCGCGGGTGCAGCTCCAGCTCCGCCTGGTCGCCCCGGTTGTGGATCAGGTCCGTGGCGAGGACCGGTCCGTTGGCCTCGGTGGGCATCTGGAAGGACCCGATACGGACTGCCCAGTTTGGCTGGATCCACTCGAGCGCTACGCCGCGCGTATAGCCTCGCGTATCGGCCGCGTAATCGTACGCCGGGCTGTTGATGAGCGCCCAGTTCATGAACTGGGTGCGCGGGCTGTTGGCGAAGGAGCTCGTCTCGAAGATGTCGCTGCAGGCATACTTGCCCACCGTGAGTACCAGCCGATGCGTGGGGCGCGTACCGGCGACCAGATTCTCGGCCGGCTGGATCTTCTCCTCACCCCTCCCGGTGGCGAAGACGAAGCGCGCGAAGTAGCGGGCAGGGTACACGCCCTGGCCCAGCGTGGGGTTGCGGATGACCTCGCCGTTGGTGAACCCCGAGAGCCCCAACGCGTCGCTGAGCCCTTTGCCGCGGGCCATCTCCGGATCGAAGTACACCTCCACGTTCCGGTTGAGCCGGTCCCCAAAGTAGATGGTATAGGTGTGGGACGTCTCATTCTCCCAGCGTGACTGGAGGCTGTTGGGGCCCTGGTACGGGCTGTGGAACGGGAACAGGCTCTGGTTGATGAAGGTAGCCTGCGCCCCCAGCTCGTACTGCGGATATCGCTGCAGCTTCGGCGTGGCCTGCGGTACCTGCTGCGGCGTCTGGGTAGGCGTGGGCGCCTGTGCCCCGCAGGGCGCGGCCAGGATAGCGGCCGCGATCGCGATCAGACCGCGGCCGCTCACTGGACCAACCAGGTCCGGCCGCCCGGGGCATAGGTAGCGTAGGAAGCGTACCATAAGGCACCTTCCTCCATATTCGTGGTGACCGGCTGCCGGCGCCGGACGCGGGGAGCTGTGCCGCGCGTTTGCGACAGCGGCCGCTGCTGGGCGGCAGTGGCAGTTCGGCGCGGAGCCGGGCGCCGGGAGAGCTCCGTCCGCGCGGAGCCCGGAGCCGAAGTCCGGACAGCCGTTGCAACGCGGCGGGCTACGGCGGCGGTGTGAGCGGTCTGCCGCGCCGTGCGCGCTATCTTGAGCGCCACCGCCCACTCGCCCTCCACTGGCATAAGGCCGCAAGCGGAGAGGGCCGCGCCCACGTAGTCGCCCTTCTTCAGGGATATGAGCCCGCTGACTATCTCCGCCGGTATGTTGAGGCCGGGGATAAGCCCCAGCACATCCGCCGCGCCCTGCACGCGGTCCTCCCAGCGGTTGGGCAATAGGGTGAAAACATTCTCGTTGTAGGTCATCTTCGTCTCCTCCCGCCAGTGTGAAGGCGCGAACGCGAGATGGCGGGTCATCCGGACGGCGCAGACGCTGTCCCGGCGATGATCCACCGCCTAAACAGGGATGCGGGAACGTAAAACGACCGGACGAGGACGGCTTGAGGAGAAGCCGGCTCACGCCCCTCGCATCCATCTACGGTTGTGCCCGTGATGGACGCGCGGCGCAAGGCGGCCGGGGAGCCGGCTTAGGGGCTTACGCTACGTTCCATCACGAGATTGGATGGGCAGCCTCTGTACTGGGAGGCACCTGCTTGTCTATGTCCATAGCTCGTTCTGGGCGCCGTCTTGCACGCCGGGAGAGAAAACAAAAACCCTTTCCCGGTCGCGGGAAAGGGCGGCTTCGCCTGGTACGGGCGCGCACCGATAGCGCGCCGAACTCCGGCTGCCATTCCCCGCTCGTACAAGTTTCGGCACCGCGCACCGTCAGAGACCTCCGGGGTCTCAGCCACTTTGAGCAAACCCTTAATCCGGGAATGCCTGGTCTACCTGTTTGCAGTGGTCTCTCGACCCTGCCCGGCAGTGGCCTGTGTGTTACGCGGGAGCCTCGCCTACCGAGGACTCCTGATTGTTCTGGGCACATGTACCCAGCGCATTGAATTGTATCGGCTATATCAGAGCCTGTCAATAGCCGAGTAGCATCACGGGCGTCGTTCTGCAGGTCCATCTTGGCCCGCTGCAGCGCGCGGAGGGCCTGCCAGAGCTGCAGTACGTTTCATTTAGATTGTGGAGTTCTATGCTGCGATCCTGTGCTTGAGCAGCAGCAACAAGAGCGCCAGGAGCGGAACTGCTACGCTGAGGAGGTCGAACAGGTGCGCTCCAGCCGCCCGCCGGAACGTGGCACAGTTGTGGCAGTGCGGGCAGCGCGCCTCGCGCAGGCTCGCCCGGCGGTTACAGATTGGGCACGAGACAAACAGGATACGTCTCATCAGGGGTCTCCTCCCAGGATACAGGGGGGCAAAGAGCCCCGGGGTCAATTACCTTCAATGGACGGCGGTGGGGGCAGCGAGTGCATCCGCCCCCTTCATTACCCGTGAAAGATTCCGGCGATCAGCCCTCCCAGGAACTGACGCAGCCCCTGCCACTCGAAGATCGCAGCGCTCAGGAGTGCCACGAGCGTGATTCGGGCGAGCAGGTAACCCCACATTCGCAGAGAGGAGTGCCGGCTACCGCAATAGGCGCACCGGCCGGCGGCAGACGGCACAGGATTGGCGCAGGAACGACAGATGCCCACTACGACACCTCCATGGTTCTTGGCGTCAGGGCCGAGGGATGTGCGAGGCGGTCCAGCAGGATTACCTGCTTTGAGAACTGGCGTCGGGGATAGGAGCGGTATGCCAGGGACGAAAGGATTATAACCTCGCAAACCAATTATTCGCAACCCTCAAGCGCCCAAGTTTGGAGAATCGCAGCACTGACGTCCCACCGCCGACGCTACCGTTACGGGGCGTAGCATCATAGGCATCTGTGGCCAGATTCAGCCGGGGCGCAGGAATCTCACTGCGTAGAGGTCGGCCATTTCAAGTGGCTCGCGGGGAAGTTCAAAGAGAACGGGCCGCCTGGCGGCGGCCCCTCGGACGATGCCCGGCGTACAGCGCGTCGCTAGAACAATTGGTTCACGCGGCCCAGGATGCCTATGACGAGCACCAAAACCACGAAGGCTATGATCAGGTGCCAGGGCTGCACACCAGCCGGCTCATCGGCCCTGGCGGTGCGCTTCCTGGACTCCTTTGGGGCGTTCATCTTTGAGCGGTCCAGAACAACCGGCATATCAGTACCTCGCTGGTATGGGAAGGTTTTTACGCTACATTTCCGATTCTGTCAGATGAGGCGCCCACGCATACTGCGAAGAATACCGGAAAGAGATCCCGCCACGTTCGGCTGGCAAGGAAATGTACATACCCACCGGCCAAATGCATCCTATAGGGGCTCCAAAGACAACAGAGGCATCCGGGTCCAGTGTCCGGATGCCTCTGAGTTGTCCTGCGGTGGATCAGTCTGGCTAGTTCTTGTCGGCCTTGAGGGCGGCGTGGATCTCCTGGATGGCCTGCTCGGTGAGCTCCTCCGCCTTGGCGCGGTGGCCGTCGAAGTCACGGGCGCCGTTCTGCAGGTCCATCTTGGCCCGCTGCAGCGCGTGCAACGCCTGCCAGAGCTCCGGATGCCGCTCGCGGCGCTGGTGCTTCATGGGGCCGGGAGCGGGCGGCGGGTTCTGGCCGGACTGGGCCGAGACGCCGAGGGCGCAGGAACCGCCAAAGACTGCCATAAGGCCGCTGAGGGCCAGGATTCGCGTACGCATTTGTTTGTGTCTCCTTGGTCGTGTTGGTGGCGCTTGGAGCGAGCGGCTATTGGGGACTCAGGTACTGGCTTTCCCAGAGTGTAGTTCGGTACGATCGCATTCTAGCCGTACCTGGTGTTACTGCCAGATTCCCCCTGCATTGTGGTCGCTCCCCGGCCACATAGTCGCTTAGACGGGCCGGGGCCGGCGAAGTTCAGTCTGCTCGTAGAGAATCTTTTAGTCGCTATCGATGCCGGGCGCGAAGCCGCCGTGGCGCGGTCTGGTGCAGGAGATAACGAGGCCTCCGGAAGGGACCGTCGTGCCGTTGTTCGCCGTGGCCGTCCCATCGGAGATGGTGACGCTGTAGGTGCCGCCGCGGGGGCAGACCGGTGTTGCGCCCAGATCCGTGTTGAGCAGGCTCAGGTCCGTAGTGTAAGCGTGGGTCGAGCTTCGGGTGCGGTAAGCCGCCTCGGCATTTGCGATGGACTGCATGTTGGCTCTACAGGCCCGCTTATCCGCGTTGGCAACCGCGCCAAGGTACAGCGGCAGCGCCACGGACATGAGGATGGCCAGGATCAGGATGACGATCAGGAGCTCGATCAGGGTGAACCCGCCTACGCGGCGGCGCATGGCTGAAGGCTGCATGGTGTCAGTTCCTCTCCGGCAGCCGCGGCACGACGGACTGTCTGGTCTAGGTAGACTCAATCGAACAAACGTGTCGCAGTCCGATTATTGGAGTGGGGTGACGGAATCGTTAGGGTGCGGTCGACTGCCTGGCGAGTTCCACGCTGGGATGCTGTGCTTCAAGAGCAGCAACATGGGGCCAGGAGCGGAACTGCTATGGTGAGGAGGACGAACAGGTGCGCTCCAGCCGCCCGCCGGAACATGGCACGGTTGTGGAAGTGCGGGCAGTGCCATGAGCCGCTTCGGGCAGCCTGGAAAGGGTAAGCGGCTGCCCGTCGCGAGCTACGAGCAAAAGGACCATGGTGTATGCTCGCACGTTGTTATCGTCGGTTTGCGATGCTATCGCCTGGAGTCCGATCACTTGGGGCGCGGCAAAGGAGTCGCTGGAGCTCGGCTAACGGGCTTATTCCATCGAGCACAACAGCCAGTTGGCTGGCCCGTACCCAGGTAGGCCCAGGCGAGCGCGGCCAGGGCGAGAGTGAGCAGTAGGACGCAGAGGGCGAAGAGGCCGTAAACAACGCAATACCGCACCGGAAGATGTGCGGTATGCCAGGGACGAAAATATTATAACCTCGCGGCCCGATAAATATCAACCGCTCAGGCGCCGCGCAAAAGACTTTGTGAAACTTCATCTCTTCCACGGAACAACAGTCTGGAAGCCTCCTGGACGGTATGGGCCAGGTGGCTACTTACTTCCCACTCTCCCGAAGGAAGAACACATGCGAATAACGAAGAACCTGCTCCGCCGCCGCAAGGCCTTCACGCTCATC
>CAYNFH010000078.1:0-25589 GCA_964396385.1 uncultured Chthonomonadaceae bacterium
TTCGCAGTAGACGTCCTTGCCGGCCCGGATGGCGTCCATGGCGATCTTGACGTGCCAGTGGTCCGGCGTGCCAATCACCACCGCGTCGATGTCCGGGCGGGCCAGCAGCTCCTGGTAGTGCTCGTACTTGGCGCAGTCCGGACCGAACATGGCCGCCGCCTCATTCAGATGCGTTTTGTCCACATCGCAGACGGCGATGCACTTCACGCCGCGGTGGTTGGCGATGCCCCTGGTATCGTTGCGTCCCTGCTGGAACCCGCCCTTGCTGCCGCCCAGCCCGATGCCACCAATCTGGATCTGGTCGTTCGGCCCAATCTTGCGGGCGGAGCGGCGGACCTGCTCGTGGACCGCGGCGCGGGCCTCCGCCACGAACCAGTCTGGCAGCCCCGCCATGGCGCCCAGCCCCATCAGCGAGGCCGTCAGGAACTTTCGGCGCGACTGATCTATCTCTTTACGGTCGTACACTTGGAACCTCCGTCTGAGGATTGGTCGGATAACGATACAAGCGAGTCAAATCCGACCCACAGTTCCGTCCCATGTGCGTTATCTCCTCCCAAACTACGAACTATAGTCTGAGCTCCGCCCCGCGTCTCGCGTCACTGGGAAGGCAAAGTGGAAAGCTTCCGAAGGCGTCATGACAGCTCCTTCCTTCCATGTGCCTTCGAACAGAGTACCCAGCGCCTCGCGGGCCTTGGCGCGCCAAACTCCTACGCGGGACTGACTGGCCTGCGAGATGACCCAGCCATTTACTGCCATCTGGTGGTCCGAGTACCCCAACAGGCAGGCCGCCTTTTCCCATTGCCGCTGCGCGCACGCGATCTGCGCGAGCTTCTGCATACAGATAACCACGCTCTGCCTCTCGCCGAGCTCCTGGAAGAGCCGGGCGGCAGAGGCGAGATAAGCATGAGCGGCGCCGTACGCGTTCCGCAGCAATGAGAGATCGGCCATGCGGTAACGGCACCAGGCCTGCTGAGGACGGTCGCCATACTCGATGGTGATCTCTAGCGCCTGCTCAAGCCAGCGGCAGGCCGCGTCGTAGTCGCCTTGATGAGCGGCGGCTGTGCCCAACTCATTCAGAATAACGGCCTGCCGCGGGCGATATCCAACCGCCTCCGCAGTTCGATGCAATTGCAGGCTTTCCTCCAGGTAACGCCGGGCCGCGGAATACTCCTCCGCATCGAATGCGTATTGGGCAAGCTGCTGAAGAGATGCGCTGATGATCCGGGGGTCAACGAGTTGCCTCCCGAGACAGAGGTTTTGCTCAATGAGGCGGATCGCCTTTGTCCGGTCGCCGTGGCGATGGACGAGGATTGCTTTGCGCATCGCTGCCTCTGCGGCCCAGTACAGGTCGCCTGCCTGCGAATAGAGCTTCCACGCCTCTTCATACAGCCCTATCGCCCGCTCAGACGCCCCGCGGTAGTCTTGCTCCAGCGCAAGATCCATTAGAATCCTCGCCCGTCCGCTGCCATCACCTCGCGAGTCCGCCAGAGCGATGCCCATCTCCCGGAGCCGGTGCACGGTGGATGCCTCCTCGCCCAGATAGCTCGCCCACATCGCCGCCCACCGGTACACGTCAGGGTCAAATGACGCCGCCACGCTACCCCCCTCCATTAATGAGCGAATCCAGCTTCGCATCTCCGGTGAGAACCCACCCAAAATGCCGACGTGAAAGGCCACCCATAGCCGCTGAGCAATGCCTGGTTCCTCGTTCCGCCAGCAACGGATCGCCGCCAGCACGTTGTTTCTTTCCAGGGCCAGCCCTTCCAGCCGATCCGCACGGAACCAGTCCTGCTCGATGTCGGCCTTGACCTGCTGCGCAAGCTCAAGGTAGTAAGTCGCATGCCGTCTGGCCGTCTGCTCTCGATCTCCCGGCATGCTGCGTTCCAGTGCATACTGCCGAACGGTCTCCAGCAGCCGGTAACGCTCGCGCCGGCCGTGCCGCGGTTCGTAGACTACCAGGCTCATGTCTACTAGGCTGCAGAGCAGGGGGAGAACGTCGCGGATTTCGATCTTCGATTTTCGATTTTCGATCTGGCCGGCGGCGTCCGAGCTGTCCAATCGCGCGCTTGTAGCGTCCGGCGCATCGGGGATGCAGTCCGAGCAGATGGATTCGGCGGCCTCAAGCGTCCACCCGCCGGAGAAGATGGCGAGGCGGCGGAGCAGGCGCTGCTGTTCGTCACTCAGCAGGTTGTAGCTCCAGTCAAGCGTCGCTCGGAGCGTTTCGTGTCGCCGGTTCGTTCGACTTCCGCCGGCAAGCAGGCTCAGGCAGCCATCCAGACGGGACGCGATATCCTCCGGGGAGAGCGCGCTCAGCCGCGCCGCGGCCAGCTCCAGAGCAAGAGGAATCCCTTCCAGCCTCCTGCAGATCTCGTCGACCGCATCATGATGGGCGGCAAGCTCGAAGGCGGGCTGCGCCTGGAGCGCTCGCTCCTGGAAGAGCTCGATTGCCGCGTTCTCTGCGAGAGAGGAAACACGCAAGGGGCGCTCTCCGGGCAGTCCCAGCGGTCTGCGGCTGGTCGCCAGCGCTCGCAGCCGGGGACACTCCTGCAGCAAGACCTCCGACAATCGGGCGCACGCGGGCGCAACCTGCTCGCAGTTATCCAGAACCAGCAGTAGCTCCCGGGATCGAAGGAAGCTCAGAAGGGCATCCAGCGGCTCTCTCTGCAATTCATCCCGCAGGCCCAGGGCGTTAGCGACTGCCTGGAGCACCAGCTCCCCCGTCTCGAGCGGCGCCAGGTCGACAAACCAGGCGCCCTCCTCGAACTCGTCAGCCGCCCGGTCCGCGGCGCATATAGCCAGGCGCGTCTTGCCTACGCCTCCCGTTCCGACGAGCGTAACAAGGCGCGACTCCGCGAGGACGGCGAGGACTTGCAGCGTATCCTCCTCTCTCCCCACAAGCCGGGTGAGCGGGTAGGGCAGCCGGCGCGGAGCGGGCACGGCCTCCGTGCGCGGCGCTCGCGAAGGCTGCGCGGCGGCCTGGCGGCCCTGCTCCCGGATTCGGCTGAACAGCGCGGCGGTCTCCTGGGACGGCTCTACGCCAAGCTCCTCCCGCAGCAGTGCCCGGAGCTCCCGGTACGCCTGGATGGCGCCCGCATAGTCCTTCGCACCCGCCAGCGCCTCCATCAGCGCACGCCATGCTCCCTCGCGGAGCGGATCCAGATCGATAGCCCGCCGCAGGAAGCGCGCGGCGCGAGCCGGATCTCTTTCGCCCACCTTGGCCAGCCGCTCGAGTGCTGCCACACAGGCTAGAGCCCGCCTCTCGCGCTCGGGCACAATCCAGGCTTCCGGACAGCCCGCCAGCAGCGGTCCCTGATAGAGCGCCACGGCAGCCTCCAGGGACCTGGCGTCCCCGGCCTCCACGGCACGGTCGAATTCGAGCGCATCCACGTCTTCGTCCGCTACCGTTAGCGTCAGCGTGTGCCGAGTGAGGGACTGAAGTCGCCACGCTTCCGCGCCCAGTGCGCGGCGCAGGAAAGTGAGGCTCAGCCGCAGGTTGGCCAGCGCCTGGCTCTCCGTGCTCTCCGGCCAGACTGTCCCGGCCAGCCATGAACGCTCCACAGGACGGTTCGCGTGCAGCGCCAGCAGCGCGAGGAGCCACTGGCCCTGCCGCGTATGCCAGCGGGGGATAACCTCGCCGTGCAGACGCAGCTCAAATGGGCCAAAGAGCGTGAGCTGGAACGCGGGCGGCGCTGCGCTGCTTGAAGACACGGAGACTAACTCCAGTGCGAGAGAGTGGTTTCGTTATCTTCCCCTCTTATAACGCCATTCCTCCCTGGATTATAACGACGCGTATAGCACGCCTCCATCACACTGGCTCCGGTGCTCGCGCTGCCACACGGCGAACCGCGCGGGCCCGAGGAGAACTTGCATGACCAAACTTCGCGCCGCAGCATTGCCCCGCCGCCTGCTTGCGCCACTCATACTCGCGCTCGCGTTCTTGTCGGCCGGCCGGGGCTGTCTCGCGGGAACGCCTCCCACGGTGCTCACATTTCTGAAGCCGGTAACCGCGGCCGGCATCAGCCTTCAGATGGACCACATCACCTACAAGTCCGGCGATGTCGGCACACCCATGACGGGCAGCGGCAGCCTACACCTCATCGTTCTGGGCTCCCCCGCCATAGACCTCAACGGAGTGCCCTTTGCCGGGGTCCTAGCGGACGGCTCCGGCGTGGTTCAGCCCACCAAGACCGGCTATACCTTCAACCAGGACCTGCCCTGGAGCGACGTGCTGGGCACCGGCACGGACATCACTTTCCAGAAGCCGGTGATCCTGGTGGATGTGGCCGGCAAGCAGTTGACCATCACCGGGGCGGCAAAGGCGGATCTCCCCTTCCGCTCCGGGGACGGCAGCCGGGCTTCCGCGGCCATGGAAGGCCTCAAGCTAAGCCTGGACGCCGCCGGTCCCTGCTCGCTGGATGCGGACCTCCAGCTGAACGCTTTGAAGGATGACGGGCTGCCGCTGGCCGGCTTTACGGTGCGCATGACGAGCCCGCACATCAAGCTCCAGCGGCCTGCATCGCCTCTCTTCAATCTGTCCGCCAGGACGGTGTCGGTGGATACGCCCATCCCCAACCTCTTCAGCGGCAAGAACATCACCCTTACCGGCACGGACTTCACCGCGGATGAGAACGGTCTGCCCTCCTTCGGAAACATCCATCTGGCTTCCGGACCACCATCTCCTGTGCGCCTCGCCAGCCTTCGCATGGTGAGCCTGGGCGGCGCCCCGCCTCCCGTTTACGAGCTCGGACGGCCGCTGAACTTTGGACTGGAGGTAACGGACTTCGCATGCAGCGGGGTGACCCAGGGCAGGTTCAGAGACATGACCATCAAGGGCAACCTGCTGCTCCCTTCCGCCCTGACCGACGGACATGGCGGCCGGGCCAAGATAGAGGGAGTAACGGTCCAGCCGTTGGTCCCGAGCATCTCCGTCGACGGAGGTCCTCGGCCCTTTACCGCCCAGTGGGATCCCCTCGCCAATAAGCTTCTCTTTACCCTCACCGTCACCAGGTTCGACGTGGATATGCACGGTATCCACAACATCACCGCAACCCTGGAGTTGCCCAGCAAGGCGAACCAGATCCAGTCTCAGGATCACAGGAGCTTCACGCTGGGCGTGAAGGACTTTTCCGTCGACAGCACCGGCATATTCGGTGCCGCGGAGATCAAGGACGCGAACCTGGAGGTACTGGGCTTTCCCGTAAACCACGTCCACGGCGCCCTGTCGTTCAACCACGGTAGCCTGACGGCGGGCACTTTCGGAGCCTCTGTTCACGTCGCGGATGTTGGCGATCTCGACACGGTCGTGGGGATGTCGCGCACCGGCCTTTCGGTAGACGTCACCCCCAGCGCCGGCCTCCACTGGAGCCTCTTTGGCGCGGACCTGAACCTCGCCGCCGGATCCGTTCACGTGCAGGACACCGGCCAGTCCCAGCTCCTGTTGACCGGCACGCTCAAGTTCCCGAAACTGCCGGACATCCAGGACGTGGAGCTGGCGTTCAAGGACCTGGAGGTAGGAACGAACGGCACATTTGGCCCGCAGGAGCTGTCGCTCGTCCATCCGTGCGACATGGACCTGAAGGTGTTGAGCGTCCATGTCTCCAAGCTCACATATAACGCGGAAAGCAAGCACATCCTGCTGGATGGCAGCGTCAAGCTCCCGGACAGCCTGCCGCTTCAGGCGGAGGTGGGCTTCCAGGGACTTGACATCCAGCCGAGCCCCCTCAAGCTCACCATCAACGGGATGCACATCGAGGCGGGCGTCCTGGGAGTCGGCCACGTTGCCGCGGACATTGTGGACAACGGTGACTGGCCGGAGCAGAACCTGCACCACGTGCTGGCAGGGGACGCAAAGCTCTCTATCGACGCCCTGGGATCCGGCATCGGCGCGAAGTTCCTGATCGCCGACCAGGGAGCATGGCTGGTGGCAGCCAACATTGATATCCCCGGCGGTATCCCCTTCCCTCCGCCCATCCCGCTCCAGATTGTGGGTTTTGGCGGCGGACTGGGACACAACGTCGTCTTGAGCTCGACGGCCAATCCGGGGGACCTCCGGAGCTACCAGTTCAGCGACGGGAGCTGGCTGGCGCAGGCGCGCTGCTCCATCTCCACCCCGGACCACACGCTTCTATGGGGGGACCTCATCCTCACCGTTGGGCTGCCGGAGTTCTCGCTGAACCTTCATGGCGATATGGCGCTCGCCACGCGCCGGGACTCGAACCCGCACCCGGATTTCGCCTCGTTGGATCGCCACGCCACGGCGGACATCACCTGGGACGGCCCTCACAGGACCTTCCGGGCAGGTGGAAACCTCGACTACTACTTCCCCAGCCGGTCGCTGAACCTTTGCGAGGCCCACGGAGGTCTGGACCTTCTGGTTTCGCCGGTTGAGGGGCACCTGTTCGTCGGGTGGCCGATCAATGAGCGGCCGGTGCAGCTCAGACTGCTCGGCGGGGTCTTCAATGTAAAGGGCGGGATCGGACTCACGCTGTACGATCCCGCTCACGAGACCTGGCTCAAAGGGGCCTTCGATGAGAGCCTGGACCTCGGGATCATCAAGGGAGACGTTGGCGCGAGCTTTGCCGTCATCTATGACTGGCCGACGCACGACCTGGATGTCCAGGTTGAGGGCCACGCCTCCGGAGAGGTGGACTTCATCGTCGTGCATGCGGGCGCCTCCGCGGACCTGTACGGAGAGGTCGTCGGCTCGCCGTTCCCGCCAAAGTACGTAGCCGTTAAAGGCGAGTTCTCGGCCGAGATAGGCGTTGGCCCATTCAGCGCGAGTTTCGACACCGGCGAGAAGACACTGTTTGAAGTGGGAAGCAAGTAGGAGATTGAGATATGTTACGGCACCTCTACAGATCCATAGTTTTGACAGCCCTGCTGGCCGGCGCCGCCTCTGGCCAGGGCGCCGGAGCGCCGGAACCCTACCTCTTCCGGGCGGCGACCGCAACCGTTGGCGGCAAGCCGGAGGTCCGCCTCCGATGGCAGGTGACCGAGGGCTGGATTCCGGACGGGCGCGGATTCAACGTCTATCGTGTGGAAGGCGGTCGCCGGATCGGCCCGCTCAATGGCGGCGCGCCGATCTCGGTCCATCCTGAGCTCGCCTCCCCGCCTCCGGCCGCGCGCAGGGTCCGGATAGGCGGAGCAGGCCCCGTATCCGCGGCCGGCTCGGCCCTGGACTTCCGTGCGACCCTTGCGCTGGCCCGGCAATCGGTCCCCGGAGCCACGCAGAGAGAACTATTCCAGATGCTTCCACAGGGGCGGCCCGTGGCGAGCGCGTCTGCCGTCTTCGACGCCATGGCGGCAAAGATACGCGCCCTGCGCTCCATGCCCGGGCCCGCCCTGCCGCCCGCCGCCTTCCGCCAGCAGGTGCTGGAGGAGCCCGTCGTGCGGGACTACGTGCGCCGGATCCTGGGCGTCCGGGTGGGAGGAGCTGCCGGTCCCGCTGCGCGAATGCCCATGCGGTTGGCCGCCGGTAGCCGAGAGGCCCAGATCGCCTCCATCCGCCGGGCGCGAACCACCCTCCTGGTGGGCGCGCTCACGCACGATGACCTCGGGCAGGCCCTGGGCCTGCGCTACACCGACAGCGCCGTTGTCCCCGGCGCCACGTACCACTACGTGCTCGCATTTGTGGACCCCGCGGGAAAGGAGAGCGAGGTCGCCCACACAGACCTGGTCGCGGGTCATGACGCCCAGCCCGTGGCCCCGGAGGGACTCAAGGCCACCCAACTCGACGCGGATACGGTCGCCCTCTACTGGAACCACCCAACGGTCCAGCAGCAGAACGATCTGCTCCTCCCCTCCTACCGCGTACTCCGCGTGGACCCGCACAGTCCCATGGGCACGCCCCTCAACGACAAACCGCTGCTCGACTCGGCGTTACATTCCGGCGCTCCCGGTTCCGGGGAGGTGCTGGAGCCCTACATCAAGTTTCGAGACGGCGCTGCTCCCGTGGGCGCGCTCACCTACCGTGTGACCATGGTGGACGCTTTCGGCCGTGAGAGCGCGCCCGCGAGCGTTGCGGTCACCGTTGCGGACTGGCATACTCCGGCCCCACCCGTCCATGTATATACGGCGCTGCCCGCAGGTGCGCCCGGGCCGGTGGTGGAATGGACGGCGGCGCCGAACCCGGACGCGCTCTACCGCATCTACCGGATCGACACGGAACAGGCACTGCGAGGAGCTGACCGGCCGCAGCTCATCACCGCCGCGCCCACTCACGGTGATCCCGTCAAACGTCCCGTGGTTGGCAAGGGAGCAAGGGCAGAGCACGCGGACGTGGCGGATCTCTCCTTCACGGACGCGGCGGCTCCGCCGGACCACTACTATCGCTACCTGGTAACGGCGGTCTACGCGCGCAACGGTCTGGACTCCTCCCCGACTATCTCTCCAGTTGTAGGCGTGCCCCTCGCCGCTCCGCCTGCTTCGCCCACCGGATTGACCTCGCGGTTTACCGCCGGGCCCAGCTCGCCGGTCGAGATACGCCCGGGCGAGACGTCTCTGCCGCACGTCGGCCTGTCGACAGGACGGGCAGGAGCCCTCCACCTCCAGGCGCGGACACGGCGTGTCGCCAGCATACAGCCTGCAGTGCCCGTCCACGCGGAAGCGGAGCCGCCTCGATTCGGCGGCCTCTTAACGCTGAGCTGGAACCACTCGTCCGAGCCGGGCCAGCCATTCACGTACCGCGTCTACCGTCAGTTGCAGGAGCTTCCCCATCCTGCGATCGTGTCGGCGCCCCTCGCGGTTGCCGGCATCCCCATCGTCTCCCTCAAGAACCGGGCGGTCAGCTCTGCTGCCGGTATCCGTCCGGCAGCAGGCGGCCGGACGAGCGCGGCTCCCCCAGCAGCGCCCTCTGTTGCGCGCATCAGCTCCGCCGCCATGCGAACGGTGCTCAACGCGGCGGCCGCGACGCACAGCACAGGAAACGCAGTCACACTTGTCGGCGAGGTAAAGGACGCTACCACTATCGTCGACCACCTGCCGCCGGCGCAGAGCCTCCCCTACCGCTACTGGGTGGTGCCGGTGACCCGATGGGGTGTGGAGGGCAAGCCCGCCCAATTCGACGTGCGGATCGAGCCGACACTGGACCCCACCGCCCCGGGCCTCGTCTCCGCCGGCCCGGACCCGGACCACCGGGACCACATCCTTCTGACCATTCATGCCAACCTGCAGGATGAGGACGTGGTGAAGTACCACGTCTACCGGTTCGAGGTGGCGCCCCTGTTCACGTACGCCCCGGATAGCTCCACTCACACCGCCGGGGGCGGGACCGGCAAGCTGCCCACGACCGCTGGGTCGCAGGAGGAGGCCGACGAGCAGCAGCAGCAGGCGGACGCCTGGGCCAAGAAGCACCCCCGCCGCGTCATCGCGGTCGAGTCGGCAATGGAGCTGCTGGCCAGAGAGAAGCTCGCCGGCGACCTGTCTCCGGCCTCCAAAACGTTGGTCAGCCAGCTTCAGACCTTCTCCAACTACAAGGAGATCGTGATACCGGGGAAGCTCCCGGCAGTGGTGGATCACCCGGAGACGGCCGGCGAGACACAGATGGTTGACACGACCGTAGAGCCTCTGCACGACTACGCCTATCGGATTGTCGCGGAAAACAGTCGTGGGCTGCTCTCACCGCCCTCCGATTACCTGGATGCCAGGCCCGACAAGATCTCCGCCGCGCCTCCGGACCTGAAGCTCTCCTCCGTCTCCTCGCGGTCCGCGCTGCTCGGCGTTTTTGCCGAGCACGGTCTTACCGTGCTGGAACGGGCCGTCGGCGGCGGTCCCTTCGTGACGCTGGAAGGTCCCTCCGCCTTGAGCTTCGTAGTAGATGCCACCGTCATACCGGGCCGCACCTACCACTATCGCGCCCGCACGCTGGACTACTTTGGCAACGTGTCCGAACCCTCGGCCGAAGTCGTAGTCTCCGTGCCGAAGAAGTAGACCTGGCCGTGCAGGCGTAGCGTAAAGGAGCCGTGGAGGTGAGCTGAAAGACGGGGGAACTACAGCGCTACAGAACAAGGAGACCGGGCGGGGAGAGCGCCGCATCATCGGCTGCTTCCGCGCAGCTTTTCGGCGGCTACCTATCGGGAACCAGAAACATGAAAAGGCTTAAACTGTTGGCGCCTACTACAGAGCTAGACGCTCGTCCCTGACTAAGAAAGGAACCATCATGCAGGACTCATCGCAGGACGCCCTCGCTCGCCTGGAGCGCGCCGAGCGCCGGTTTCGGCTGCTGTGCGGGTTAGCTCTCGCCCTCCTGGTCACAGGTGTATTGATATTCTCGCATCCCACCGCGAGCGCACAGAACGGTAACGGACTTGCGCAGCGCGTCGCCGCCCTGGAGTCAAGAGTCTCCAACCTGGAGACCGCGCTCAACAACGAGATCGCACGGGCTGAGGGAGCGGAAGGCGCGCTGACCAACAGCCTGGGCACCGAGATCGCCAACCGCAAACAAGGAGACGCCGCTACGCTCCGCGTGGCCGATTCCTATACGGATCTGGAGACGAACCGGGCAAAGGCGGTCGAATCCGCACTGGATGCGCGGGCCGGCACGCTTGAAAAGAAGACCCAGTTCATCTTCGTCGCGCCGGATGATACGACAGGATCGACGGACACTTATTTCATCGGCACCAACGTGCACATCTTGAACGGGCTGCGCGCGACGAACGGCCGCCCGGACAATCCGGGCGATGTCAGCGGTGACGGCACCATAGTGAACGGGCTGGGCAACCTCATCATCGGCTACAACGAGACACCGAGCAGGCTGGGACACGGGGAAGCTTCGTCTACGGCCCTCCGCACCGGCTCGCACAACCTTATCGTCGGCGCGGGCCACGACTACACCTCGTACGGCGGAATCGTAGTCGGGTACATCAACCAGATCTACAAACCAGGCGCTTGCATCAGCGGCGGGACTCTCAACAAGGCGAAGGGCCCATTCAGTTCGGTGAGCGGCGGGCAGCACAACCAGGCAGAAGGCATGTACGCCGCGATCAGCGGCGGCGAGTCCAACGTTGCGGACGGTTCCAGCTCCTCCATCAGCGGCGGGACGAGCAATTACGCAAACGGCCAATTCTCCTCCGTCAGCGGCGGATGGGCCAATCAGGCAACCGGCGAATCCTCCTCCAACAGCGGCGGAGCGCATAACCGGGCGGCGGGCGCCAATGCCGCGATCAGCGGCGGCGACGGGAATCTCGCTGCCGGTACCGCCTCCTCTGTCAGCGGTGGCGCGTTCAATACCGCTGCCGGCGATGAATCCATAATCAACGGCGGCACATTTAACTCCGCCAGCGGACTGTTGGCCACTATCGGCGGAGGCCGCGGTCTGTTTGCCATCCACGATTATCAGTGGTCGGCCGGCAGCGAGGGGCACAATGCCTACCTCGACGGGCTCTTTTCGTCGCCATAGCTGGCGGGCAAGCCGCACAAAGGGTGTCCTATGATGATGATTCACTCAGCCTCCTCCCGCCTGTTCGGCTGTATCATTGCGAGCCTTGTGTTGAGCGCGCTCTCTCCGTTGTCGGCGCAGGCCGCCGGGCTCAATCGGAGAGGTGAGGATGGCGCGGCGACCCTGCTCCAGCAGGCCTATGCCGCGCTGCAAGGACCGCTCAAGATCGGCGCTCCTATGGGGGGAATCCAGACGCTGCCGGCGAGGTCGCTCCTGGCGCTCCAGTTCTTTCACTCCCGCTATACGGACGCCTATGTATCCATCGAGGTATCTGAGCCCGCGTTCGTATGGGTTTGCGTACCGAATGTATCGCTGCGGGATCCGTCCGTGATCGACCATGCGATCAGCGAGGCGATAAAGCCGGATGCGGATAAGGAAAAGAAGGGGAAGAATCGCCCTGCCCCACCACCGAGCACGCCGCTCAACTACTACTGGTACGAGTATGAGCTCCTGCCGGACGGAACATTCGTGCCGGTCAAGCAGCCGCTGATGGCGTTCAGCCCCTACCCGACAGCAGACGGATCGATCGACGTGCTGAGGAAACCGGACGATTGGGCGGGACCTTACCACAACTCCTACGACACCGAGACGGTGATCGTCCAGAACCTGTTCCAATGGCGGGACGGCCCCCCGCACTGGAGCCCGGTCTTGCTCGCGGGCCTGACGCCGAGCGGCCCCGACCTCCACGATGCGATGCAGGACCTGCACGCGGGGGACCGCGCCAAAGCGGTCAACTGGCTTAACACCGTCGCCCGGCCCCAAAACCAGCCCGGCTGTACAGGGACCCATTTCAAGGTAGACGTGGACTACGTCATCGGCTCTTCGACCGTATACCAACAGGACTTTCCGAGGGGTTACACCGAGCGGGCCATGAAGCAATGGGAGCCGGTCACTCTGAGGGGCGTGATTCTGCTCGCACACTACCCGGACCCGCCAGGCGACTTTGTGCTGGATCACACAGACGGCTACAGCGACGGCCACAGAGCGCCTCACCGCACCCTCAGCGATGTTTTGTCGGATTCCATTTTTTCCATAACCAATTTCCACCTCCCGGGCGAGAGCGACTTTGCCTGGTCTGACCCCGCTTGGCCCAGGCTCGACTGGGACATGCACGTGCTGGCAGATCCGGACGTGAACTACCTGACCTCGGAAGTGCGCCGAGACGTGGGGGTCGAGATAGAGCACTTCGCCCTGGAGTCCGACGCGGGCGATCGCCAGCGTTTCTTCCCCCAGAGCTACGAATGGCTGCAGGCGACCGGCCGATGGGCCGTAGACTGCGGCCATGAAAAGTACACGGAGATACATCCGGCCGAGATGCTGGTCTCCAGTGCTCCAGCCGCCGAAGGGGGCGTCCGGGCGAAGGTGCTGGCGACGGGCGCGTGGATCGGCGAACCGCTGAGTTTCGTTGTCTATCCGCCTCCAAGGGGTTCCGTTGCAGATTCGATGGATTTCTCGGTTGAAGACAAGACCGAGGTGGGGTGCCATCTGGAAGTGACCCCCTGGCCGAAGGTGGCCCCGAACCATCTCGTCTGCACCATCACGTCCACCAATAGCGATAGTCCACTCATTTACTACACAGGCATGGTGGGGATGACCCCGCAGCGGCGGCTCCAGGCCGTGGTCAAGTGCGCCTGGAGGCGCCCAATGGCCAACGTGCATGGGACGGTGACTGCCGGCCCAGCAAACCAGCCCGCCCGTGGCGCCGCGGTCTACTATCGCTCCGCAATGAACGGACCCGAAAGCTACGGTATCGGCTGGTCTTCTGTGCCGACACGCGACGACGGCAGCTTCTCGCTCACGGTCCCCGCCGGCTCCTACTGGATCCGTCCCGCTGGGCCTGGATACGACTTCTCCGGCGTGCCGGCGAGCGCGCTCTTCTCCGCCTCTGCGGCCACACCACTGGTCTACCGCGGCGCATACGAGCGCTATTCGTCAGGCCCGAGCGGTCCTTCAACAACTCCCTCCCCCGGCATCCCTGCAGGGAGACCCAGGATCGGCGGCGTCGCCGCGCCATCGAAGCCCGGTAGGCCCGGGATGCCCACCGTACGCGCCGATGTGCAGAGCCAGTTCGGCAATAGGGCCGATACGCGCTTGCAGGAGATTGCGGACGCGGTCCAGGTCCAGGAAGGGCTGGCGCGCGAGGCCGTGAACGTGGCAGACGCAACATACGGACTAAAGGGCGTCAATAGAAACGGCTTCGGCATGACAGACTCGGGAGACGTTGTCGTTCATGTCAGCGGCCTGGACGGCGACGACGGCAAGCCGCTCTTGGATCCCGCCAAGGTCAAGATCGTCGTGAGGCGCGCCGTCATCCGCGATCCCTCGGGACGCGTACTGTCCGTGTTTGATGCTCGCAGTTTTGCCGGCGCGCACGTGTCGCATGCGGTCGCCAATGCGCGGATCCACGCGCGATTGCTCGTGGGCGGCGACGTGATGGGATATCACCCTATCGACGAAACTTACGCCTTGACGGACGGGGACGGAGATGCCCACCTCCACTTTACCGCGGGGACCCATACCGAGCGGGTCCGTCTTCAGATTCAAGTAACCTACAACCCCTACAACCCATGGTTTACGCCCACCGTGCCGAAAGACCTTGGCCTGTACCAGCCCGCTCTCGCCGGTGACGACCTCGTTCCGCAGGTCCCGTATCGGTTTGCCATTCCGATTGGAACCGCATGGAAGCAGAGGTGGGAGGAGTTCGGCGAGGAGATCGACCGCGCCAGCGGCGTGGCGGCCACGATCGTCAGAGCGCATAAGAGCGGTGAACCGAGACTTAAGACACTGAGCGAGCCCCCGCCGTCTATTTCGGTTTTTCCGACCGGCATTCCAATCCAGCGCCCGCGCGCGGGCGGACCGGCGCCTCGCCTGCTCAGGTAACCGGCGCAGTGGCGCGTGATGGCAATGCATTTCAGCAGGCCCGGAGGAGCGCTCCTCCGGGCCTGCTGTTATACTCATAGAAGGGAACGCCCCACATTCCCGAAACTGCCTCCCCGGCCACACAGTATTACAGGCAGCCAGACATGCTCCGGCCTCCACGGCCGGAAGGAGAGACATTCGCGATGGAGATCGACCATATTACCAGCGGCGACCTGATGACGGCAATCACGATCCTCATCGGAGTCGCCCTCAGCACCTGGGCAACCCTCATTACCTCCGCCCTCATCTTCCGGCGCAAAGCGGAATATGCTCGCGGCTACTTTGAAAAGTCTCCCGGGATTTCCATCTTCCTGGGCATTGTAATAGGAGGCGTGAGCACGGGGATCGCGCTGGCCCTCCTCCAGGTTCCGAATCCCGCGGTCAAGCTCGCCGCGTGGGTGATGCTCTCGTCCATCGCCGCCATCGCGGCGCTGGGCGGCGCTGGGCTCGCCCTCCTGGCCGGCAGCCGCATCGAGAGCATGGAGAGCGGCAGTAACGGCTTCTCGGCCCTGGCCCGCGGCAGCGGATTGATGGTGCTGGTGGGCATGGTGCCGTTCTTCGGCTGGTTCGCGTACATCCCGGTGGTCGTCCTCGCCTCCTTTGGCGCGGGGCTCCAGGCGCTGGTGTACCGCCCGTCCGCGGCCCCCAGTCTAAGCGGTCTGACTCCGGGAGGGAGTGCGCAATGAGGCTCGCCCGGCGCGACTGCCTCAAGGCGGGCGCGCTCGCCGGCGCCGGCGCGCTGCTCACCGGCTGCGATGGCGTTATCCACCACTTTGTAGGGCCGGAGCCGCCTCAGTCGGTTAGTCTGCCGCCCGGCAACGTGGACCCGCTTGCCCGCCTGGTGAGCCGTGTCTCCTTCGGTACCGCCCCGGGAGAGCTTGAGCGGGTGGCGCGGATCGGCCCCGAAGCCTATGTGGACGAGCAGCTCGCCGCCGGCCGAGAGGAGCCCGCCTTCGTCCGCATGGCTCTGCACGGCAATCCGGCCCTCCACACGGACCCGGTGGAGCTGCATGACGAGCATATCAGCGACGTGCTCCGCCAGCTTCAGCAGGCCACCCTGCTGCTCGCGGTCTACAGCCCAAACCAGCTCCGCGAGCGGATGGTGGACTTCTGGTCCAACCACTTCAACATCTTTGCGCGCAAGGGCCATGGGGCCTACTACATCCCCACGGACGCGCGCGAGGTAGTCCGCGAGCACGCGCTGGACACCTTTCCGGACTTGCTCTACGCCTCCGCCCACAGTCCGGCCATGCTCGCCTACCTGGATAACCAGGTCAACAGGCGGGGCGTGGCCAACGAGAACTACGCCCGCGAGGTGATGGAGCTCCACACGCTGGGCCTGCACGGCGGCTACACCCAGAAGGACGTGCAGGAGGTCGCGCGCTGCCTCACCGGCTGGACCTGGGAGAACCGCTTCCTCCACTCCAAGGGCACCTTCCGCTTCGACGAGAGCCTGCACGACTTCGGTAAGAAGACGGTCCTGGGTCACCGGATTCCCGCCACCCGCCCCGGCGCCACGGTCTACAACCACCGCCTCGGCAGGCGCATCCCGGCGGGCCAGCAGGATGGGGAGACGGTGCTGGAGATCCTGGCGCACCACCCCGCCACCGCGCGCTTCATCTCCCGCAAGCTGTGCCGCCACTTCCTGGGTAGCGGCGAAGCCACGGAATCCGGCCACTCCGGCTCCGTCGTCCGTCCCCCGTCCTCCGTCACCGCGTCGGAGGAGCGCATGGCCGCCACCTATCTGCAGACCGGCGGCGACATCAAATCGATGCTCCGTCCGATGCTGCTTTCGGAAGAGCTGCGGTCGGGTCCGCCCCTCCTGAAGCGCCCGCTGGAGTTCATGGTCTCCGCTCTGCGCGCCCTGGCCGCCGATTCGGACTGCGGCCGCCACCTGCAGTTCCATCTCGCGCGGATGGGACAGCCGCTCTACCAGTGGCCGATGCCGGACGGCTATCCGGACAAGACGTCCGCGTGGACCGGCTCCCTGCTGGCGCGCTGGAACTACGCCTTCGCGCTCACCAGCGGGAGGATCAAAGGCACCACCGTCGATCCAACCGCGCTGGTGCGGATGGCGGGTCCCAGCACCGACACGGCCTGCGCCGACGCCCTCATGGGCCTGCTGCTCGGGCGCCGCGCGGATAGCGAGGAGCTCCGCTCCCTGCGGGATCGCCTTGCGAAGCACATCGCGCGCGCGCCTCGCCGCCAGGAGCTGCCCGCCCTCTCGGAGGCCGCCGCGCTGTTGCTCTCATCGCCACAGTTCCAATGGGCGTGAGTGGCGGAAGGTTGAAGGTTCAACTGCACCAATTGGAACGGAGATGGCAGATGAAGCCAGACTGGTGGAGCTGTAACGGCCGCGGCGACGCACACACCAACGAGCGCCGAGTCTCCGAACTTCGCTCTCACGACGCACGACTCCCGACTGGCGATTCCGATTTCCGGTCTCACGACTCACGACTCACGACTCACGACTCCGCCGCCGTATCGCGGCGGCGCGTCCTCCTCGGCGCCGGCCTCGCCGCCGTCGCCTGGGCCGCGCGCAGCGCGACGGCGCTGGCGGATGTCGCCGTCACACGGGGCCAGCGGGAGCCCCAGGGCGACGTACTCGTCACCCTCTTTTTGCGCGGAGGCGCGGACGGCCTCAACATCGTTGTGCCCCACGCCGAGGACGGTTACCACCGCCTGCGCCCCAGCATCGGCCTGGCCGCCCCGAAGGATTACAAAGCTCCTCTCAAGGAGCGGGTGATAGACCTGGATGGCTTCTTTGGCCTCCATCCCTCCATGGCTGCGCTCGCCCCGCTCTTCCACGAGGGCCGGCTTGCCGCCGTCCACGCGTGCGGCTCCATGGACCAGACCCGCTCCCACTTTGAGGCTATGGCCACCATGGAGCGCGGCCTCGGCAACAACGCCACCGGCACCGCCAGCGGCTGGATCGCGCGCCACCTCTCCGCCACCCAGGGCGCCAACCTCTCCCCCCTGCGCGCCGTCGCCCTCAGCAGCGTCATGCCGGACTCGCTGCGGGGCGCCACGGATGCCACCGCCGTCAGCTCCCTCGCCGACTTCCGCCTCTACCTGCCGGACGGCCACGGAGACGCGCCGGTGGACGACCTGCACCAGGCGCTCAAGGAGTTCTACGGCAGCGGCAACGACGCCATCGCCCACGCGGGACGCGAGACCCTGGCCGTGCTGGACACGCTCAACCGCATCGATCCCGCCCACTACAAGCCGGCCAACGGCGCGGCCTACCCCAACACGGAGGTCGGGAACGGGTTTAAGCAGGTCGCCTGCCTCATCAAAGGGCGCGTGGGCCTGGAGGTCGCCTGCCTGGACCGGGGCGGCTGGGACACGCACGTGGCGCAGGGCAGCACCGCCGGCCTGCTGGCGCCGCAGTTGGAGGACATCAGTCGCAGCATCGCCGCCTTCTCGCAGGATCTCGGGGCGGAGATGAAGTGCGTTACGATGGTGGTGATGACCGAGTTCGGCCGCCGCGCCTACGAGAACCAGGGGCTCGGCACCGACCACGGCCGCGGCAGCGTCATGCTCCTGGCCGGCGGCGGCGTGGTCGGCGGCAAGGTCCATGCGCGCTGGCCTGGGCTGGAGGAGCACCAGCTAGAGCAGCCCGGCGACCTCAAGGTCACTACCGACTACCGGGACGTCCTGGCCGAGATTCTCTCGAAGCGCGTCCACAACCACAACCTGGCCGCCGTCTTCCCGGACTACGCCCCCCGCCCCGCCGGCGTAGTCGCCTAACCATTCATCCGCCCTATGTCCTCCTCTCACGGCTCCCACCGGAAGTCCAACCGCTGGCCCGCCAGGAGGCGTATCGGCGTGACGAAGGTGTAGCGCCAGCCGGTTGCCTCCTTCACCGCCTTGCCCGGGGCGGGCGCGCGGTCCAGACTGGCCGTGACCTGCGCCCCCTCCGGCCCGGCAGGCAGCAGCACCTCCCGCAGCACCAGACCGGCCCCGCTCTGCAGCTTCGCAGGCTCGACCGGGATAGGAATGAACCGGTCGAACCGGAAAGACAGGAACGCTCTCCTCGCTCCAGGGCGGTAGTCCAGCCATCCATCGAAGGTGGGCGAGAAGAGAGGGGCGGCCAGGCCTGGCCACTCCTTCGGCAGGCTCGGCCTCAGCGTCAGCCGGCCGGCGGGCGCGTCCACCGCAAACCCTTCCAGCGCATCCAGCAGCCACCAGAGCGACGGCCCAGTCACGTGCCGTCGCAATAGGAGCGGCTTTCCCGTAGACGCATCGTACGAGAGGGCGATGTCCCAGGGCGATGCATCGGCCTCGGTCACCACCCGGTCTATCCGCCGCGCAAGGTCAAGCGCGGCATCCGGCATTCCGTAGTGCGCATAGAGAGTTGCCAGGTACGCTAGCTCGTGGGTGGGCCAGGACGGCGGAGAGGCGCCGAACGGCGGCGCATCGAGAGGCGGCAGCGGCAGTGTGGCCGCATCGTTGAGACCGTGGATGGACGCCAGCGCGGTGCGGACCTGCCCCGCCGGCAGCACGCCAGGAGCCTGCACTGCGTCCGCCAGGGATTCCCCGGCAAGCTGGTCGGCGAAGCACACTTCCGAGCCCGCCACGTCGCGGAGGAAGCCCCCGTTCCAGAGCGCCTTGAGCGCGCCACCGCGTACAGCGGCAAGCCAGCGGTCGCACTCTTCCGTGAAGGGGCGGTCCTGTATGGCCTCCGCCATCTGCCGCGCCGCCAGGAGCGCCGCCGCCCAAATGGTGGCCGTGTAGCCCCGCTCCGGCCCCAGGCCGGCGGTGGCGTAGACCGTCTCACCCGTGGGAACGCCGTCACTGCCGAGGTGTGCTCCAACGTACTGCACGGCGTGCTTGGCGGCCGGGTAGAACTCATTCAGGAACGCAACGTCCCCTGTGGCCCGGTAGTACGCATACAGCTCCCACACAAAGACGCACTGCGCGTCCGCCGTCCCCTCGCCTCTCGCCTCTCGACCCGCACCTGTGGGCACTCCGGAATCCGGCCTCTCGACTTTCGACTCTCGACTCTCGACTCCCACCGGCAGACCGAACTCGAGGCTGCCAAGCGACGCGGGCAGTGCTCCGCTGTCGGCCTGCAGCCGCTGATACTCCCGGAGCTCCTGAACGCTCAGGCGGGGAAACCATGCCTGCGCGAGCCTGCCGGAGACCGCGAGATGCGCCAGCGCCCCCAATACGCCACGGCCGTCCCGCGGGCTCTCCAGCATCGCGAACAGGCTCCGGGCGACCTTTGGCTTTGCGCTGCCGTCGTCGCGGGTCAGGATCGAATTGGTCGAGAGCGTGGAGGCGCCGTTGATGAGGGCGCGCTGCAGCCAACCGGGCAGGCTCGAGCGGAGCAGCGCGTGCTGCCACTCATCCGTCAGCGCGGCCATGGCGAACCTGTCGGCCAGCGCATAGCGCGCCACCTCGACCGCGCCGCTGAAGGTGCGCTGGTACTGGTGACCGTACTCCACGCCGGAGAGCGTCCACAGCCGGGGCGTATACCAGGCGACCGCGAACGGTATCTCCACCGACTCCAGGTCTTTGAGCGCCACCCGGATGGCAACAACCCCGGCCGGGTGGACGGATCCCTCCGCCCCCAGGCCCGCGCTGCCGGCGACCGACCCGTCCTCGTCGAACTGCGCCCACCAGCCCGGCGTCGCATCCAGCGCGTTCCAGCCTGCCGTGGTCACCTGCGCCTGCGGGCCGGGGGCGGCGCCCAACAGCGCGTAGTCTGCATCCGCGACACCGTTCTCCCGGAGCCGGTCGGCAGGCGACCCAGCCTGCCGCGGCGTGGCGGTAAACCGCAGTCCGAACATCCCCTGCTCCGGCGCCAGGGTGTGGACCGCGTTGCCGGTCCGGTCGGTGAACCGCTCGGTCGTCGTGGATCCTCCAACGCCCAGGAGGTTCTCCCACGAGAGGGCCACTGCCGCGTCCACCGGGGCGCGGGAGACGTTCTTGATGGTGAAGACGAACAGGGCGACCGGAAGGGCGGAGTTCTTCACGTCGTGTGGAATCAGGGGCGAGAACGCGCGGAGCGAGACCGTGACCGGAAGAGAGCGGTCCGGATACTCCACGAAAGCCTGGGGATACAGGCCCTGGAAGTCCAGGGCCGAAACGACCGGCAGCTTGTACGGGCTCTGCAGGAGGAGTGCGCGCGCGCCGGTGCGCCCGCCGGCCCGCGTCCAGAGCGCGGCAAAGCAGCCGTTCAGGTCGCCGGTGGGCTGGTCCCAGTTGTTGTTGATCGTCGCGTTGGAGACGGCGCCGTCCGTCACGAGGTCGAACGTGCCGCACCCGATGCCGCCCATCGGGACGCCGCTCGCCAGTCTCTTTGAGTGCACGACGCCGGTGTCCGCCGCCCTTTGTGTCTGCCGGGCTGATGCGTGGCCGGATGCGGCAAGGAGCAGCATCAGGGCTGCCCACCTGTACTTCACTTCCGCTTCCCGGCGGGCGCCCGCGCATCGTGCGGCGATGCCGCGTTGACGTGGACGGCGCCACGGGCGGACCACGTCTTCCTGCGCCAGCTCACGGTGGCGGCCAGAGGGTAGTCGCCCGCCCGAACACCCGCGGGCATGGTGACGAAGAACTCCGCGCAGTTCATGGTGTCCTCACGGAGCACGTCGAACGGTTTGCGGCGCTTCCCCTCCAGCACCCATCCCGCCGGCACCGCCAGCTCGACCTCGCCGCGAACGTAGACCGGCACGGCGCTCGTGATGTTTACCCAGACGCGGATCCGCTGCTCCGCTCCCGCCTGGACGGTGGAGGGGTTGGCCACCACCTCCACCTGGAAGGGTTCGACCACGGAGAAGCTGACCGTCGCCGCGGCCGTCTGCCCGTTGGCGAGCTCCGCGGTGCAGGTCAACTGGTACAGGCCGATGGGAACCGTCTCCGGCACGGCGCTGGCGTAGCGGGCGCGCAGCGGCTTCCGCTTGTCGAATACGCCGCCGCTCAGCGGCTCCCGCACGGAACGGAGCCAGTCGCTCGCGGCCCCCTCCCCCTTCCAGGACACCGCCCGCACCTGGCCTTCGTCCCTGCCGGTGGCGCTAAGATCCAGAGTGGCGCGGAGGGGCTGGCCCGGGACCAGCGTGTCATCGTCGAGCCGAAGTCTTGGCGCGACGCCGGCCGGCGCGACTGCCCGACTCGAGACGAGCTTCACGTCGTCCAGTATGTGCGGCTCGTACGGGGCCGTGGGCGCCGGCGTCTCCCCGGCGGGGAGAAAGTCCACGCGCAGGGAGAGCGGGCTGTTGGGCCGGAGCGTGAGGCCGGCCATGCCGCGCCGAATGGCGAGCTCCACCACCTGCCCGTCCACGCCGGACTTGCCGGCGGCCCGGATATGCGCCGCATCCACGGCGTGTTCGTCCCACGCGGGCGCGTCGCGCCGGGTGGCGTCCAGCAGGCGACCCGTGACGGTGGGACCTGCGGCCTCCGTGACGGGCGAGACGGCGATCTCCAGGTTGTCCGTCCCGTGCAGCCAGCCGTCGGCGCGAGTATCCACGTCCAGGATGACCCATGCGGGCTGTTCGGTCCTGGCGGCGACGTACAGGTATTCGGCGTCCCAGTTGACGTAGGTGGTGCCGCGAATGGGTTCGTCGACGGTATAGAGCGGGTCCCACTCGCCTTCGGAGAGGACGCCGTCCAGGACGGGCCGGCGCATGAGGCGCTGCGGGTCGAAGCGGTAGGGTGGCCGCTCGCCGTAGCGGGGCTGCGCCCGCGTCTCGGATGCCGGGTGGGTGGGCCACCGATTAGCGGAGCGAGCGAGCGTAGCTCCGCCGCCCGCCAGCCCCCCGGCCCCCAATACTGCGGGAGCAACCGGATTCTGTTCTGTTCGTTCTTGGGCCCGGATCGGGCCGGCCAGCAGGAGCGCGGCAGCGAGGACGGGCAGCAGGCGTGATCGATTCACTTGCGGTACCTCGCGGGGAGTTGATGCCCCAATCTAGCACCTTTCCCACCTATCCGTCAATGGCCGTGCGGGTGTTCGGGCGTTCAGGTCGAGACGGGCAGATGGCCGTGTGAGACATTGTCTCAAATTGAAGACTGGCGCGACGGCGCCACATTGCATGAAGAGTCCAGAGTCGAGAGCCGAGAGACCGGATTCCACAGGAGGGGCAGAGTGAGACATTGTCTCAAATTGGCTGTACGCACTGCCTGGAGTAGCGGCGCAGCAGCGGAGCTGCGTGCGTCTCTGCCCGCCTGAATCCCCGGGTGAGTAGTGCGTTGCGCGGTAAGCGCGGTAAGTAGCAGCGTCCTCGTTGGGGAGAAGCAGGCCATAGGCAGCACGCCGACCGGGATAAGAGGCATCCCGGCGGGCCAGGGCGAAACTAATGTGCCGGCAGAACGTATTCCCGCTGAGAATGCCTGTGAGAGAGCCAATCCCTTCCGCCGACGGCAGAACGCGCGTGGAGCTGCCGGATTCCCACTGGGCGCACGCGCGGGATTCCGCGCTGGCTATCCTCGGGTGGGCGGCGGTCGTCATCGGCGCCCTGATGCTGCTCAGCCACATTGGGCACATCATCGTGCTGCTGGTGTTTGGGGCGCTGCTGGCCTACATCCTCTACCCCCTGGTCGCCTACTTCGAACGGTACATACCGCGGCCGGTAGCAATGCTCCTGGTCTATCTGCTGCTCGTGGGCGTGGCGGGGGTTCTCGGCTACGTCGTGGTGCGGACGGCCATAACGCAGGTAGAGCTGCTGATCCGCTCCGTGAAGGAGATGCAGGCATCCGGGGCCGATGGGCAGTCGCCACTGGCGTCGCTGCTGGCGCGCGTGGGAGTCACGCCCGCGCAGATAGCGGCGGCGCGGGAACAGGTCTCCGCCCAGGCGGAGCGGCTTGCCACGGGGATCCTGCCTGTGCTGAAGGGCGTGGTGAGCTCCGCCTTCGACCTGGTCCTGGTGCTGATCCTCAGCATCTACCTGATCCTGGACGGCCGGCGGGCGGATGTGTGGCTGCGCCGCAACGTGCCGCGCTCCCACAAGGAGCGCGCGGACCTGGTGCTGAGTACCCTCAAACGCATTGTGGGCGGCTACGTCCGTGGGCAGCTCCTGCTGGCGTTCATCATCGCCGTGCTGGTGGGAGGGGGGATGTTCCTCTTTCGGATCCCCTACGCCGTGCTGCTGGGCGTGATGGCCTTTGTGATGGCGTTTATCCCCATCCTCGGCACCTTTGTCTCCGGAGCGGCGTGCGTGCTGCTGGCGCTCAGCAAGGGCTGGGTGATGGCGCTGGTGGTGCTGGGCTACTTCGTCCTCATGCACGTCATCGAGGGCGACATCCTCGGTCCGCGCATCGTGGGCCACGCGCTGGGCCTGCATCCGGTGGTGGCGATCCTGGCGGTAATCGGGGGGGCGGAGCTGTTCGGGATCAAGGGGGCGCTGTTCGCGTGTCCCATCGTGGGGTTCCTGCAGGCGCTGCTGGTTGCCGCCTGGACGGAGTGGAAGGAGTCGCATCCGGAGGAGTTCGGTCCGGATGCGCTGGAGGAGGCGGAGGAGGTTGGGGAGAAGGAGCCGACCACAGGAATCCGCGCCCCGGCAAGCGAACCGTGATCGCGATAGGACGGTAATGGGAGCGACGAAACCGGCCATGGACTACCCGCTGACGGACGAGCAGGTCCGGTTCTACCGGGAGAATGGGTACGTCCAGCTCTTTGACGTGCTCACGCCGGAGGAGCTGGAGGAGACGCGCGCGGCGCTGGAGGATGCCAACCAGTTAACTCTGGACGCACGGCACCACACCAGCGCGCGCAATCCGGAGTACGAGCAGATCTTCGTCCAGAAGGTGAACCTGTGGACGGTGCACGAGGGGATGCGGAAGTACGTGCACAGCCATAAGATCGCAGAGATCGCGCGGCGGCTGGCCGGGACACCGCGAGTCCGCCTATGGCACGACCACGCGCTCATCAAGATGCCGGGGGACAGCAAGCCGTCGGCGTGGCACCAGGACCTGCCCTACTGGCCGATGAACGAGCCCGGCGCGCTCTCCTGCTGGATGGCGCTCGACGACGTGGACGAGCGGAACGGCTGCATGCAGTTCGTGCCGAAGTCGCACCTCTGGGGCAAGTTCGAGCCGATCCGGCTGGTGGATGCGCAGGACCTGTTCGCGCTGGTGCCGGAGCCGGAGTCCAAGGACTTCACGCCTGTGATCATGCGGATGCCGGCCGGGAGCTGCACGTTTCACAACGGCCTCACCTTCCACTACGCCAGCAGCAACCAGACGGACCGGCCGCGCCGGGCCATGATCACCATCTACATGCCGGAAGGGATCACCTTCAACGGCCGGCCCCACGTGGTCACGGACGGCCTGGGGCTGGAGGTAGGCGGGCCGATCGCCGGGGAGATGTTCCCGGTGCTGGCGGAAGGATAGCGATTTTCAATTTTCAATTCTCGATTTTGCAGCCTAGATCCCGCGATGGACGATCCTGGCGGATCGGCCTTGCTGTTCTCGTAGGCCTGGCGGCGGTTGTGCTCCGCACGGCCGCACTCCACTCAGACCCCTACCCCTCCCTCGACTGGGACACCGGAATCCTCACGGACGAAGGGTTCTACACCCACAACGCCCGCAACGTCATTCTCTTCGGGCGGGCGCGCACGGACGAATTCAACAATATGCTCGCCATGCCTCTGGTGCACGTGGCGCAGGTGGCGGTCTTCCGGGTCTGGGGTCCGGGCGCCGTCCCGGCACGCATGATCTCGGTCGTATCCAGCCTGCTCACCATCCCCCTGCTCTATGCCGCGCTGCGCTGGCCGTTCGGGCGCCGAACGGCTGCCACGGCCGCGGCGCTGCTGGCGCTCGACCATGTGTACCTGCTGTTCAACCGCATGGCGCTCCTGGACACGCCGGCGGCGCTCGGTGCGGTGGCGGGGTTGTACTGCTTTGTGCGCGGAGTGGGACCGGGGAGGACGGAGGACGGAGGACCGAGGACGGTGGAGGATGGGGGACGGGGAACGGAAGACGGAGGCGGAGGATGGATGGGAGCGTGCGGAGCGATCCTGGCGCTTACAGTGGTCAACCGGTCCCTGTGCGTTTACCTATTGCCCGTACCGTTCCTCGCTCTGTTGACGGGGCGGGGAATTGTCGGGCGGAAGCTCGTGCCGATTGTGGCGGGCATGGCCGTTGTCTTCATTCTCTACGGCGCCGTATGGTACTGGCCGAACCGCGCCGAGATCGCCCACATGAACCACTACTATCGGGAGGCGCAGGTCCAGCCGCTCAGCTTCGCGCGCTTGCTCACCAACATCCGCCTGGCATTTCTTGGGGAGACGTACGGTTT
>CAYNFH010000079.1:0-25209 GCA_964396385.1 uncultured Chthonomonadaceae bacterium
AGCTGATGGATCAGATCCGCGATAACATCGCGGACATGGGGGCGGAGGAGCACAGGCTTCTCTACAAGCGACAGCGGGCAGCGGAGCGGGACGCCCGAAGCACTCAGATCGTAATGGCTTCCACCACAGTCGCCGGTGTGGTAGTTGCGGGCTTTGGGCTCCTGATGATCCAGCGGGACATCCGCGAGCGATCCCGAGGCCAGCGCGAGCTCCAGGCCTTCGCGCAGCGGCTTCAGGAGAACAACCGCGAGCTCCAGGACTTCGTCTCCATTGCGTCACATGACTTGGGCGAGCCCCTCCGCAAGATTATCTCCTTTGGGGAGCGAATGAGGCTGAAGTGCGGTCCGGCGCTCGATCAGGCGGGCCTCGACTATCTCGACCGCATGCAGAGCGCCGCGCGCAGGATGCAGGCTCTCATTGAAGATCTCCTGGCACTATCGCAAATCACCACTCGCGCGGAGCCGTTTCAGACCGTGGACCTGCGGGAGATAGTCTGTGATGTGTTGACGGACCTCGAGGTCCGCATCGAGCAGACGGAGGCGCAAGTCCAGGTTGGGTCACTTCCCCGCATCGAAGCGGAGCCCACCCAGATGCGGCAGCTCTTCCAGAACCTGCTGAGCAACAGCCTGAAGTTCCATCAGCCCGGCGCGGCGCCGGGCATTCGGATCATGGCGTGGGACGTAGAGCACGGCCTGGGAGCGGAGGGGCGCATCCGCATCCAGGTGGAGGACAACGGTATCGGTTTTGAGCCGCAGTACGCGGAGCGCATCTTCCACGTCTTCCAGCGACTTCATGGCCGCAGCGAGTACGAGGGAACCGGCATCGGGCTCGCCATCTGCAAGAAGATTGTGGAGCGGCACAACGGCAGCATCTCCGTCACTTCGGCGCCGGGCCAGGGTGCGACATTCACGATAGAGCTCCCCGTCTCCCACACCTCCTCCTAGCCCCCTCCTTCGTAAGGAGGGTGAACCAGCATGCTCCCTCCCCTCACGAAGGGGAGAGACCGGGGTAGGGTGCGAACAGCTTCCGCATATTGAACGTCATTGAGTGCGGAGGCAGGCGTCCCTGCCGGCCGCATCCGTAGCTCACAAGCTTAGGCAAGGTCGCGCCTGCGTGTGACGTGTTGCATGCCATGGCCGCCGAAGAGAGAACCAACATTCTGCTTGTGGACGACCGGGAGGAGAATCTCGCAGCGCTGGAAGCAGTGCTGGAGGACCTGGGACAGATTCTGGTCAAGGCTCGTTCCGCCCAGGAGGCGCTCCGCTCTGTTCTGACCGACGACTTTGCCGTCGTCCTCCTGGACGTCCAGATGCCGGACATCGACGGCTTCGAGGCGGCCAGGCTTATCCGGCAGCGCGAGAAGTCCCAGCACATCCCCATCATCTTCATCACCGCCGTGCACGGCGGTGAGCTGGACGTATGCGAGGGGTACGCCAGCGGGGCTCTGGACTACGTCGTCAAGCCCTTCAATCCCCGCATCCTCAAGGCCAAGGTCGCCGCGTTCGTGGAGCTTGCCAGGAGCCGCAGGCGGCTTCAGCAGGAGATTGAGCAGCGCAAACGCGCAGAGGAGGAAGTCCGGCTTCTGAACGCGGAGCTGGAGCAGCGTGTTGCCGAACGGACCGCTCGCATAGAGTCGCTGGCGGAGAGCCGGCGGATTGAGGAGCGCCAGGCGGCGGTCCTGCAGGAGCGGAACCGCATGGCGCAGGAGATCCACGACACGCTCGCCCAAGGGTTCACCGGCATCGCCATCCAACTGGAGGCGGCGACGGCCAAGCTCCCCGATTGCGCTAAACCGGTCCGGCCGCATATCGAGCGCGCACGCCAACTGGCACTGGAAAGCTTAGCCGAGGCCAGACGGTCCATCTGGGCGCTGCGGCCCCAGGCGCTGGACGGAGAGAGCCTTCCCTCCGCGCTTGCCACATACGTGCGCAAAGCCACGGCCGGAACTTCGACAGCGGGCTGCTTCCGCGTGTGCGGAGAACCGGCGGCACTGGCGCCCGAAGCCGAGACCCAGCTCCTGCGAATTGGCCAGGAAGCGGTAGCGAACGCCCGCAGGCATGCCCGCGCCAGTCACATAACTGTTGAGCTGGCCTACGAGCGTGGACAGGTGGAGCTAAGCATCTTCGACGATGGCCATGGATTCGATCTAAACTCCCCGCGAGAGCGGAAAGGACTGGGCCTGGTCGGCATTAAAGAGCGGGCCGAGAAGATCGGCGCCCGCCTGGAGGTTGAGAGCCGCCCCGGCACTGGGACGAGCGTGAGGGTCTCCGTTCCATGTCCGCCGGCCGCTATGCGGGAGGTTACGCATTGACCGCCGATGGCACAATCCGAGTCCTTGTTGCGGACGATCACGCCGTGGTGCGCGATGGTCTGGCGGCGATCATCAGCCTGGAGCGGGACATGAGGGTGGTGGCGCAGGCCTGCGACGGACACGAGGCCATAGAGCTCTACCGGCAGCACCGGCCGGACGTGGCCCTCTTCGATATCCGGATGCCGGAGATGGATGGCATCGAGGCACTCACGACGGTCCGAGAGCAGCATCCGCACGCTCGCATCGTCCTCCTAACAACCTTTGGCGGCGACGAAGACATCTATCGCGGGCTCAAGGCGGGCGCGAAGGCATACCTGCTCAAGGCCGGCCCGCGGGAGCAGGTGACGGAGACTATCCGCTCCGTACACGCGGGCCTGACTCATATTCCCCCGGAGGTAGCCGCCAGGCTGGCATCACGCATTGGGCGGGCCGAGCTAACGCCACGTGAAGTAGAAGTGCTCCGGCTGGTAGCCGACGGCCGCAGCAACCAGGAGATAGCTTCCCGGCTGTACATCTCCGAGAGCACGGCGAAAGCGCACCTGAATAGCATCCTGAACAAGCTGCATGTGACAGACCGCACCCAGGCGGCCATTGAAGCGCTCAAGCAGGGCATCATCCATCTGGACTAGGGCCCCCCTGTGCGTAGGGCTCACGACTACAACTCTGGTTCGATCTCCACGTTGGACTGACGGCCGGCTGCGTCCGGCCCATTGTTCGAGGCGAATTCTCTCCCCAGGTTCGGTACCCGCCGCGTAGGATACTCGTCTTCTGGCCTCGGAAGTACGCAATGCAGGTCGTGTATCCAGCGTCTGGCGGGCTCCATGCGCCGCCGGGCCGGAATGTGCAGAGATGATGTGTCCAACGGATAAGACAGGCAAGAACGAAACCAGGACGGGCGCGAGCCAGACCTCCGGAGCCCGCGTGCTCATCGTAGACGACCATCCGATCCTGCGCATAGGTCTGCGCCAGATCCTGGAGGAGAGCGCCGGAATGCTCGTGGCGGAAGCTGCAACCCCTACAGAGGTCTTTCAGGCTATGCGCTCGCGTGGATTGGACGCGGTGCTCCTGACCAGCCGGTTCTGCGGAATGGATAGCACGGAGTTCCTGCGTGACTTGAAGAGCCTCTATCCGCGCGTACCGGCGGTAATGCTGAGCATCCAGGAGGATGATCAGTTCGGGGTGCGGGCGCTACGCGGCGGCGCCTCCGGTTACCTGTCCGTCGGCAGCAGCGCGGACGAGATCGTCACCGCTGTGCGCAAAGTAGCAGGGGGTGAGACCTACATGAGCTCCTCGCTCGCCGAGCAGCTTGCTTATAGTGTGGTGCTGAACCGGACGGGAGCTCCGCACGAGGGCCTGTCGCACCGTGAGTTCCAGGTGCTCCGCCTGATCGGTTCCGGCGTGCCGATCTCGGAAGCCGCCGTACGCCTGTCCCTTAGCCCGAAGACGGTGAGCACTTACCGCCGCAGGGTGCTTCAGAAGATGCGCATGAAGACGAACGCGGACCTCATTCGGTATGTGGCGCGCGAAGGGCTGATCGAGTACTGAGACACTTGTAAGCCAGTCGCCGACATAGGAATCAGCGATTCCCCTTCACCAAATTGCACCAAGCGCCTACCCGGCAGAGTAGCCGATTCTCGTCTCTCACTCCACAACCGTAACCATGGCGGTCCATAAAGGGCCGCAAGGCAAGTCGAAGGAGTGAAGTTCCATGCAGTACCTGAACCGTGACATTCGTCTCTCACTGAAGTCTCTGCTGTGGATGTGTGCGGCAATTTCGATGCTGGCGGCCGGCTCGACCGCTCGTGCCGACCTGGTCAGCTACAGCGGCCGCGCCTACGCGGCGATGGTGAACGTTCCAGCCCTCTACCCGGTAACCGGCGGAGCCGTCTTCCTCGCCGACACCGGACAACTTCCGTCCAGCGGAGGGCACCAGGGCGCGGAGCTCTTGACCACGCAAGGCACGGCCGTTGACAGCGTTCTGCTGGCCGACGTGCTGGTTGGATCCACGAGTGGCGCGAACGGCGCAGCCAATAGCTCGTCCTCGCTCGCCAATGTAACGGTCCTGCCCGGATCGCAGTACCAGCTCACGGCGTCCTTCGTGCGCTCTGAGACTCAGGCCACCTGCACCGGCGTGACCGGATCCAGCGAGCTGGCCGCTCTTACGTTCATGGGCCAGAGCGTGGTGGTGTCCGGCGCCCCCAACCAGACCATCACCGTGACGGACCCACTAACCAATCAGCCACTTGCCACTCTCGTGATCAATGAGCAGACCAACTCATCCAGCGGCAACACTCAATCCATAACCGTCAATGCCATCGACCTGACGGTGAACGGAGTGGGTCAGGTCATCCTGGCCAGCTCCCATAGCGACATCACCTGCAATCCGGGTGTTTCGAACGGGCCGTGCCACGACTTCGTAACGGGCGGGGGATGGATACTGGCACCGGACGGGGACCATGGCAACTTCGGGTTCCACGCCGGTATCAACGGGGATGGGTCGTTTACGCCCGCCCATCTCAACTATATCGATCACGGAACCGGTATGAAGGTTCACGCCACTGGAATGACCGCGTACATGGTGACCGGTCCCACCAGCCGGCATATTGAGGGGCCATGCGAGATCAACGGCGTCTCCGGCTACACCTACATGCTGGACGTTGCGGATAACGGCGAGCCGGGTAAAGACGTGGACACCTTCCAGATCTCGTTGAGCAACGGCTATCAGGCCGGCGGCACGCTGCAAGGAGGCAATATCCAGCTCCACCACACGTGCCAGTAAGCCGGATGGATATGGCCGGCCGTGTAGGACGAATGCCTACACCACTGGTTCTACCTCCGTCTTGAACAAAGGGCCGGCAAGTGCCGGCCCTTTGTTCAACTCGGAATCTCGCCCCCGGTTCAGTACCCGCCAGGTCCCATTCTCGTCTTCTTGCCGTGGATACAGGGAAATGGGGTCAGGCGCAAGACCTCTCCTGACCTACGAGCTCCGCCAGGAGATCGATTTGTACACGCGTCCCAGGGTACGAGCTGGGCGCGTTCACGATGCGACGGCCGTAACGGGACCGCGATCCCTCGTCCGGCCGGCGCAGGTGGGCCGCCGGTCCAGGCGGAGCCACCGGTGCGCGATGAGCGTGCCGGTGGTTGGGCCGGTCGGCCCGCTATAGCCCTCACCCCCATTCCCAGGGTTCCTGCGCGGAACCGGCACCCAAACGGCTAGTGCAGACCGCGGAGGCTCTCTTTGGCGCGCTCCCACTCTTGTGCAGAGATGGAGCCGCCGGTCTCAAGGTGGACCCGGCCGTCGGGGCTGACGGGCGGCGGAGCCGTTCCATCCAGCTTCTTGTTTAGCCGCTCCAGCTCCCGTCTAGCCTGCGCCTCCTGTGAATTCGGGTCCAGTGCGCTGGGGTCGCTCACCGCGGCCGGGTTGTGCAGGGCTTTGTCCAGATCCCGCATGTACCGCTCGTTCTGCTCGATGATGGCGTCCTTCTGGCGGTCGATGGTCGTCGCCTGGTTATGCATCCGCACGTAGTAGGCGGCGATGAAGAGCCCCCAGAGTACGCAGATCGAAACGGCCGTCACGCGCAGCCAGAGCCAGGGAATGCGGCGCGGCTCGGTCGGTGAGGGGGTGAGGGGGCGAGGGGGTGAAGGGGTGACCCCGGATTCAATAGTCGGCAGTCGAGGGTCGAGAGCTCGCCTCCCAGCCGGAGACACAGGACGCTGGACGGGTTGCGCGACGCTCTCCGGCGGCGGGAGGGACGCGCCGCACTGCCAGCAGTGCGGCACGCCGGGAAAGTTGTTCGCCCGGCACTTGGGGCAGGGTATGCGGACCTGGCCGTGGTTCATGCGTGACTACCTATCGGTAGGAGTAATGGAGTGTTGGAGTATTGGAGTGGTGTACTGGATTTCGGACCCCATAATTCCATCACTCCACCACTCCACCACTCCCGAAGGCACTCAGTGCGGCCTGGTACACGGTCTTCACCGGCACGTTGTGAGCCAGGGCGGCGGCTTTGACGTCCTCGTACTCAGGGCTGGCGGTGGTCTCCTCGCCGCGCCACTTTCCCACTTTCACGCGGATGCGCCCGTAGGCCGTTTCTACAGTGCTCCACTCGCGGTCCAGGCAGAGCCGTCGCATGGTCGTATACCGGATGCCCAGGGTGGTGGTCTCGCGGAACACGCGCTCCGCGATGGCATCCGCCCGCTCCGGTGGGCAGAGCACGGTGAGGAGCGTGGCCGGCCGGCCCTTCTTCATCTGAATGGGTGCCAGGAAGACGTCCAGCGCGCCCTCCTCAAATAGCCGCTCCGTGAGCGACTCGTAGAACTGCGGCGAGAGATCGTCCAGGTTCGTCTCAAGAACGGCGACCTCTGCCGCCCCGGTGAAAGCGCTTTCGACCGCATCGCCCACTACCACGCGGAGGAGATTGGGGCGTGTTCCGAACTGCTTCTTGCCAGCGCCGTATCCGGCTGTCCGGACCGTCATCGGTGGCATGGCACCGAAGCCGCTGGCAAGCGTCTTCACTAGCGCCGCGCCGGTGGGCGTGACCAGCTCCCCCTCCACGTCTTCGCCATAGACCGGCACGTCTCGGGTCAGCTCCAGGACCGCCGGCGCGGGAAGCGGGATAGTGCCGTGCATGCACTCCACAAAGCCGCGGCCCATGGGCAGGGGCGAGCAGCGCACGGCGTGTACCCCGAGGTACTCCAGCGCGGCGCAGGCGCCCACAATGTCTACGATGGCGTCCACCGCCCCTACTTCATGGAAGTGGATACGCTCCACGGTGGTCTGGTGGATCTTGGCCTCCGCCTCCGCTAACCGCGTGAAGACGGCGAGCGCCTTCTGCCGGACCGCATCCGGCAGGTCGCTGTGGTCCAGGATCTCCGCGATGTGATGGAGGTGACGGCCGTGCCCCTGCGGCTCGGTGAGGGTGACGGTAACGTCCACCGCACCGATGCCGTTCCGCTCGGTCTCGACCACGTCCAGCCTCCACCCCGGCAGCTTCAGCCGGTCCAGCTCCGCGCGGAGGCGCTCCTCCGGGACCCCGCAGGCCAACAGCGCACCGAGGGTCATGTCGCCGGAGACCCCCGAGAAGCAGTCGAAGTAGGCGATGCGCATGGTTAAAGCGTGTCCTTGACGTAGACGCGCACGCCGGCCGACGGCTGTTTATCAGACTGGTCCGGGTCGTCTGACGAGTCAGATGGAAGCACGACCAGCCACGGGGGCAGCCAATTCTGGAGTGAGCCGCTTAGGCCGAAACCGGCGCGTTCCAGGGCGCGCTTGCGAGGCGTGTCATTGTTGCCGGCGAAAGCAACAATCTTCGGCGGGGATAGATCAAGCGCCGCAATAAGATCCCCAAGCCTGTCCTCGTAGTTCGGGTGAGCAAAGACGTCCAGCAGCCAGACGCCCGGCCAGAGTGGCATACGTGTTAGGGTGGCGCAGCCCGTAATGGCCCCGTGCTCGGCCTCCAGCATTACACACTGCAAGCGCGGATCTCGGCGTCGGGAGGCCATGAACGAAACAAACGGGTGCTCCAAGTTGCCGATGCCGAAGAGTCCCCACGCAACGCTCCGCACGATGTCTGTCGCGGGATAAGAGGCGAGGAGCGCGACGAGCGGCCAGTGGCGCCACTGCGCAGGCGCGACGGACGCGGGCGCTTCCCGAAACCATTCCTGCTCCACGTACGCCCCAGGCTCAGTCTCATACCGCATAAACCCACTGACGAGGTTGCCGAAACCGAAGCGGTGATAGATCCAGTAGGCAGGGCTCTCAAAGCCGGTGCCCAGTGTGAGGGCATGGCCTCCGCGGGCGCGGAAGTCGTCCATCTGCCGCGCCATGACCTGGCTAATGATTCCCTTGCGGCGCTGCTCGGGCCTGGTGAAGACGTGGCCCAGGATACCCACTCCGTGCCGCTCCACCGTCATCACGTTGGCGGCGGGGCGGCCGTCCAGCAGGCCCAGGTAGAAGCGGGTCTCCAGGGCGTCCGTTTCGCCGTCCAGAGCGGAGCGGATGTGTTCGCGCCATTCCGGCCCTTTGTGGCCTAACAGTTCATGGACCTCGCCGGAGAGAGTCGAATCGGGCGCCGTCACCACACCAACCTCTAGTCGCTCGCCGGCCTTGGTTTCGGCCTCGCCCAGTTTCTGGTACATAGGTTCATTATATATCCGGTTTGCTCGCTCACAAATCTCTCATGGATTCCTTGCTCCCCGGCATCTACCGCGTAGCGGTTACCGACGATGCGACGTTCCGCGATAATCCGTTCGTGACAAGGGAACAGCGTCGGCAGTCTCGAAGCGTGGTGCAGCCGTTGCTGCTCCTGCTGATGGTCGCGGTGCTGCTGGCGGGGATGGTGCTGGCGCTCTGGCTGGTGCGGACGCTGATCGCTGACGGCCGCATTACGCGTGTGCCGGACTGGCTCGACCGTTCGTACGGCGTGATGCTGCTGGCGGTGCTCTCGGCCATCCATCTGCCGTTCATCTCGCAGGCAGCCGGCCGGCACTCGACCATGTTCTTCCTGCAGGAGTACCGCCGCGGGACCCTGCCGGACCTGCTCACCGCTGTCCCCTCCCCGTTCCATCTGGCGCTCCAGGCATCCGTCTATCCCTTCCGCCAGGCGATGCTCATGGCCGCCGCCGGGCTGCCCTTCTACATAGTCACCCTCCACTGCGGGGGCGTGAGCGTGTGGGACCTGGCGGGCTTGTATACGCTCTTCGCCATGGCAGCCTGCACACCGCCCCGGTGGCGCGTGCCGGTATTCGCGGGAATCAGGCCTGAGGTGCTCGCCAAGAAACGACAGCGGGTAGGCGGTGGCACGGGCGCGGAGTCGGTTCTTGCCTTCCTCGGGGCGCTCTTTATCACAGGCAATCTGCTATCGCCGATCTTCGGCTGGGGATGGCAGATCCGGTTGGTCACGCCGCTCTGGCAGGAGATCCCGAGCTCCGTCACGCGGCTGCTGCCGGGCGTGTTTGCGTGGCTGGTGGCGGCGGAGCGGCTGCTCCTGACTCCTCTGCCCTTCTACTCCTTCGTGCTGCCACCCATACTGGTGGTGCCCGTACTGTACATCTGCGGGCAGATCCTGGGGTTGTGGCTGACCAGTATGTACCTCCGTGTGGAGGACACGCAACAGATCCTCTCGCTTTGGGACCGCTCTTTCTACCGGCGGGCTGTGGCGGTGTACTCCTTCTTGCTCGGCTTTGTGGTCCTGGGTTACCTATGGCGGCCCTATGTGGCAAGCAGTCTCACGGCCTCCCTGGTGTCAATGACCGCGAGGGACCGCGGCACGGCATTGGCGGGGCTGATGTGGCTGCTCGGGTTGTGGGGTGGATGGCGATACTGGTCGCTGGTGCTGTGGTTCCCTTCCGCGCGCAAACCCAGCGCGCCGCCACTGAGCGTCAAGTACCTGTTGGAGGAGACGCAGTACGCGGGGCGGGAGCTGCTTCTGGCAGGCGCCATGTTTGTAATCGGCTGCCTGTTGGGCGGCGTCTGGCCGTTCTTCGTGCCCGCTGTATTGATGGCGATACAGTGCCTTACGACGGTGGTAGCAGGAGCGTTTGTGGTCCGGGCGGCCGCGTCCATAAGCCGCGCTACGGCGCGCCGCGCAGTGTACTGGACCGTTCTGCTCCTACCCCTCGTCTGCCTGGCGCTGCCGGGGCTGGTGGGATTCGCCTGCCTCAGCCCGGTGGGGGCGATGCTGGCGCTGAGTCCGCACACTGCCGACACCCTGCAGTCCATCCACCTCGTTCCTTCAGGAATCCCCTCCTGGCCGCTCTCGGCGGCGATGCCGTTAGGACTTGGCATCCTGCTGACGATCCGGCCGAAGCCGAAACCGGTCCATCCCGAAGCCGGCCCAGACTTGCGGGAGGACAATCGGCCGCGGAAGAGGTTTCTTCCAAAGACCGAATATCCCCTGGCACAGCGCATTATCGGCTGGGTTCGCGACCGGTGGGACGACGCGGTGGCGGTGAAGGAGCTGCGCATCCTGCTTCGCGGCCACCTGGGACCGGGCGAGCTTGCGCTCTTCGGGCTGCTCCTTCTGTGGATCGCCGCTTCCTCGGCGTACCGTCCAGATGCTGCCGTTGCCGTGCTGGAGTGGCCGATTCGAATCTTCTACGGGCCGGACCTTCCGCAGGCGGCGTTACCATGGGCGGCGCACGTGACACTGTGGCTCCTCGGGGCGATGCTGTTGATGCCGCTCATCTTCCTCGCTATGGGCGCGACAGCTTTTCCAAAGGAGCGGGACCGATCCACGCTGGGCTTCCTGCTCGTAACGCCGCTGAGCACGGGCCGGATACTGTGGGGCAAACTGCTCGGGACTCTGGTGCCGAGCGCGATGTGGCTAGCGGCGATTCTGGCCTGGATGCTCATCGCTTCGCTGCCGCTAGCGTTCTACGGTCATGCCATGCCGTCCCTGGTGGCCTGGCTGCTCTGTGCGGCGATCCTGTGCGTGCTCTGCGCTGTGAGCGGCCTTTTTGGCGTGTGCGCCTCCACGCTCTTGCGGCGCGAGGCGGACGCGGTGGGTCTGGGGCTACTGGCGCTTATCGGCTGCATCGTCGCAGGATCGCTAATCTACAGCTTCACGATGCCGTATTCGGAGAACACCGGACCGGCTCAGGTGGCAGAGTGGACCGCTTGCCTGGCGCTGGCGGGGGTCGCAAGCGCAATGGCAGCCGTCTGGGTAGCGCGGTGGCGGATATCCGCCGCGCGGAGCGGCGACGTGGCGATGGGCACCGGAGCCAGAAGGTAGTTAGGGGAGCGCGGCGAGAGATTCCCAGACGTAGTCCGGGCGGAGGGACGGGGGCGCTGCGTCGACGTCAGCGCGGGTGTGTACGCCGGTGAGGACGAGGGCGGTCTTCGTTCCTACGTTCTTGCCGAGCGCGATGTCCGTGTCCAGGCGGTCGCCGACGACGGTGCACTCCTGCGGGGAGACACCGGCGCTCTTCAAGAGCAGCTCCAGCGTGTACCGCTCCGGCTTGCCAATGGTGAGCGGCTCCTTCCCGGAACAGGTGACCAGTGAGGCGACCAGTGACCCGCTTCCGGGGAGAGTCCGGCCGCCTGCATCCGGGTAGGTGGGATCGCGGTTGGTGGCGATGAACCTGGCGCCGGAGGCGACGGCCAGGTGGGCGTCGGCGAGCTTGCGGTAGGTGAACTGCCTGTCCCAACCCACCACCACGAAGTCGATCCACTTATCCTCTTCGTAGGGCACGGTGCGCATCCCGGCGGATTCCAGCTCGGTGACCAGCCCGACCTCACCAATGATGTAGACGGACTTGCCGGCGTCTCCCCACTGCTGGAAGAGCCGGCCGAGCGCGTAGGCGGAGGTCATCACCTCCTCCTCCAAGGCGGCGATGCCCATGGAGGTGAGCTTCTGGGCGTAGTCCAGGCGCGTGCGGGAGGAGTTGTTGGTGAGGAAGCGGACGCCGTCACCGCGTCCGCGCAGCCGCTCCAGGGCCTCCGCGGCGCCGGGCACGGGATCGTTCATGCGGTACAGCACACCGTCAAGGTCGAAGACGTAAAGCATGGGGTGTAGGGGTTACTTGTCCCTCTGAATCACATAGTCCGTGAGGGCGGCGAAGCAGTGGCGGGCGGGGGTGGGCGGCAATATCGCCAGCGCGGCGTCGGCGCGCTCTACGTGCGCGCGGGCCGCGGCGCGGGTCTGCTCGATGACTCCGTACCGCTCCATGAGCTGGACCAGGTCCGCTACCACGGAGTCTTTGAGGGCCGCATTACCGAAGGCGGCCAGCAGCGCCTCGCGGTCGGGCGGCTCCGCCTGCTGGAGGGCCACGAGGAACGGGAGAGTCGCCCGGCCGTCCCGGAGGTCGCTGCCGACCGGCTTGCCGGTCACGGAGGGGTCGCCGGTATAGTCCAGCAGGTCGTCCGCGATCTGGAAGGCCATGCCCAGGCGGTAGCCGTACTCCGCCAGCGCCACCTCCATCTCCTTCGGCGCGCCCGCCAGGCGCGCACCGCATCTGCAGCAGCCCTGCACGAACGCCGCGGTCTTCTTGCGCAGGATCTCGAAGTAGCTGTCCAGCGTTACGCCTGGCATGCCCGTGGCCAGTATCTCCAGGATCTCACCCTCGCTCATCTCCACCGTGATCTCGGAGACGGTGCGGATCATCTGGATGTCGCCGTCCGTGGTGAGGAGCCGCATAGCACGAGCGAGGAGGAAATCCCCCGTGAGGACGGCCACTCCGTTGCCGAACACTGCATTGGCGGTGGGCTTGCCCCGGCGCGTGGCGGTATTATCCACCACATCGTCGTGGACGAGTGTGGCCATGTGGACGAGCTCCAGCGCGGCGCCGACCGCGGCAATCCGCTCGGGGCTGGGATCCTCGTCCACAGCCCGGGCGGAGAGGGCCACCATGGCCGGCCGCAGCCGCTTGCCCCCGGCGCTCAGCACGTGGCCGCAGAGGCTGTATACCTCCTTCACGTCCGAGGTGATCTCCTCGTTCAGCCGCGCTTCGACCGCCGCGAGATCCGGCAGCACGAGGGCCAGAAAGGCGGTAGCGGAGGTCAGCGACGGAGCCCGCGAGATATAGGTGGTAGCGGCGGTCATGGGCGGGTGATGGCCCCGAGTCGTGAGTCGTGAGTCGTGAGTCGTGAGATCGGAAGCCGGAGTCGAGAGACGGGATTCAGGACGCCGGATTTCGGACTTTGGACCGCATTCGTGGTAGGCCATAGGAGAGTCAACCTGATCACTCCTTGACTCCCAGATGAATGCAGACGCTGCCGAAGTTCAGGTCGAAAACCTGTACGTTCCGGAGCCCTACATTCTCCATGATGCGAGTTAGCTCCTCGCGCGAGTGGAACGCCTGAATGGACCGAGGCAGGTAGGTGTACGCCTCCCGCCGGCTGAGCATTCCGCCGACGACCGGCAGGACGTGCTGCTCGAAGAACTGGCAGATCGGACGCCAGAACCGGCTGCGGGGCTGGTTGAACTCCAGGCAGACCACGCGCCCTGCCCTCGTGGTCACGCGCGCCATCTCCGCGAACGCCTGCTGGGTATCCGCCACGTTCCGGATGCCGAACCCAACCGTGACGCAGTCGAAGCTGTCCGAGCGATAGGGCAGCCGGAGGGCGTCGCCGATGGAGAGCCCAATGCGCGCTCCGGGCGACCGTTCCGCTTTTCGCTTCCCGATCCGCACCATGGGCGCACAAAAGTCGGAGCCGGCCACCAGGCCGCGAGCTCCGACGGCGCGCGCGAGGTCCAGCGCGAAGTCCCCCGTTCCGGTGCAGACGTCCAGCGCGCGGTCGCCGGGTTGGAGCTTCGCCAGACGTACCGCGTAGCGGCGCCACGCCCGGTGCCGGTTGAAGCTGAGAATGGAGTTGAGGAGGTCGTACCGGCCGGCGATGCCCGCAAACATGTCGCGGACGTACTCGGCCTTGTCGCCCGTGTAGTAGCCGGTGTGGGCGTGACCCGGCGGGCAGCCCGGCTGGATGGTTGGGTGGGCGGGCATGGCTGCCTCGCAGTTCGTTGCGTTTTTCACAAACTGGCGCAGAGTATACCCCGGTGGGCTGATTCGCGTCAATGAACCGTTTGGGCGGCAGGGACAACGAAACGAGGTGAGTGGTGGTGTTCAGGCGTTCAGGTGTTCAGGTGTTCAGGTGAGCAGACGCGAATCGCTGAGCAGGTTACCTGAACAGACCGTTCAGGATTAATGTGGAGGTTAATATGCGAGCCCAATATGTTTCACTTGGTGTGCTGCTGTGCGCGGTAGCGGCTGCTGCACTGGGTGGGTGCACCGGCCAGGACCGAGGCGCCAGCCTACAAGCGGAGAGCATGGCGGCAAGCGCTCCTGGTGCCGCTGGAGGTGCGGCCTTCACGCGGGCTCCAGTTCCGGTCGCCCAGCGGCAGCAGTCGTTCGGCCGGTACACGACCGGTATCGCGAAACCGCAACCGGCGGAAGCGACCAGCCCGGCGATGGCTGTGCCGACCCGGCCCGTAGTTCGTGCTCCCTACTCCCTGCATCCCAACGTCTACATCGCCAGCACGTACGTGGGCGGGACGGGAGAGAAGGAGCGGCTGGAGAAGCTCATCGACGAGGGCGTGATGGTCGACGGCAAGCGGGTGCGGCTGGAGGCGTTCACCCGCTCCTATCACCAGACCTTCCCCCTCCCCACGCGCACGGCGCTGAGCGTGACGGCGGACACGGAGCGGTCCCGAGTCCTGCGTGACGGCGGCCACACGTTCCTTCAGGTAGGGATCCAGGCTATCGAGGGCGAGGCGCCGCGCCGCCCGCCGCTCAACATCGCGCTGGTGATCGACCGCAGCGGCTCCATGGGCGACGAGCAGAAGCTGGAGAACGCGAAGGCGGCGGCCGAGCAGCTTGTGGACCGGCTCCGGCCCACCGACACGTTCGCGGTCATCGCCTTCGACGACCAGGCGCAGGTCCTCCTCCCCTCTGAGCCTGTAGGACATTCGCGCGGGGTCAAGGCGCGGATTGCGGCGCTGGCGCCGGGCGGAGGGACCAACATCTACGAGGGCCTCACACTCGGCTACCGGGAGGCGCGCAAGCACGCCGCGCCGGAGGTGATGAGCCGCGTCATCCTGCTCTCGGACGGGCAGGTGACGGCGGGCGTGAACGACCCGCGGGCCTTCGACCGGCTCGTCTCCGTGAACGCGGATCAGGATATCCAAACCACCTCCATCGGCCTGGGAATGGAGTTCAATGAGGACCTTATGCTCGCGATCGCGCGGCAGGGCCGAGGCAGCTACCACTTCATCCGCAGCGGCGACGACACGCAGCGCGTGTTCGCCAAGGAGCTGGAGGACCTCACCCACGTGGTGGCCAAGGCGGTGAAGCTGCGCATCCGGCTGGCGGACGGCGTGGGGCTGGTGCGGGTGCTCGGCGCCGCGCAGCTCGACGCGGATCAGACACGGCAGGTGAAAGCGCAGGAGAAGCGGATCGACCGGCACGTCTACGAGGAGCTGGGCATCGCCGCCAACCGGCAGCAGGACCGGGACGAGCCGGGCATCAAGCTGCTCATCCCTGCCTTCTACCGGGGCGACAGCCACGTGGTGATGCTGGAGGTGGCGGTGCCGCCGGGCCAGGGCGCGCGGCCCGTGGCAGACGTGTACCTGAAGTACAAGGATCTCGTGACCATGGCGAACCGCGAGGCGCGAGCCACCGCCGCCATCACCTACACGGACAGCCGGCCGGAGATGGTCGCCAGCGTCAATCGGGGGGTGAAGAAGAACCTGCTGGGATTCCAGACGGGCGAGGCGCTCCAGGAGGCGGCGGCGCTGATGCAACAGGGCCGGGCCGCGGATGCGGTGCGCCGGATAGACGACCGGATGGTGGTGCTGGGCGTGGCGGCGAAGGAGTGGCAGGACCGTGACCTGGACCGCGATGGCCGGCTGCTGGACCGGTACAAGACGGTGCTGGCGCAGGTGGCGCGGAATCCTGCGCTGAGCAGCGGCGCCTACGGGGAGTACCTGGCCCGCGCGCTGAGCTACAACGGGTACCAGATGACGAAGTAGGGAGGATTTACCACAGAGTTCGCAGAGGACACAGAGGTCTCGATGAGGGGATGAGGTGATGAGGCGTGCCCGGAAGCCGAACCCCTCATCCGCCTTTCTCCGCGCTCTCCGCGTCCTCTGTGGTGAATCCACCTGGAGACTGTTATGCCGGACGTACTGTCGGTGGCGACGTTGGATGGGACGGGGGCGCGGGTGGCGACGCCGGTTCTGGGCGAGCCGGAGCGGTACGGCTACCAGGTGGAGGTGGCCGGGGCGATGCGCTGCGGGTACAGCGGGGAATCCTTTGACGCGCTGTACCGCACCGATCCGGCCGGGGAATTCACCGCGCGGCACAAGTACCTGAAGTGGCTGCCCGCCGCTCCCCTGCTGGAGAAGGCCGACACCGGCGCGCACCGATACCTGTTCCGGATTCCCAGCGAGTGGTGCGGCGAAGGGCGGTCGGTGGTGGCACAGGTGGACGTGGACCGGCTGGTGGACCGGTACCTGATCGCCCCCTCGCAGGTCCGAGCCTCGCTCTCCGGCGGGCTGACGCTCACGGTGCTCCGCACGCCGCTGGCGGCAGGAATCCCCTGGCCGATGCTGCTGAGTGCGGCCCCCGCACTGGCGGCGGCCGGCGGCATGGGATGGGTGCTCCGGCGGCGCAGCCTGCTGATCGGGCTGGATCCGGAGCTCCGGGCCGCGCTGGAGCGAATCGATGCCAAGTGCTCCGCCGCGATCCGGGCGGCGCGGGCACACGGGGGCAGCACCCTGCCCTCGCGTTTCCGCACGCTGCGCGCGTCCGCATTCCCTCTGGCGCGGCACATCCAGGACCTCCACGACCGCCGGCTGCTGGCTGCCGCGTCACCCCTTGCGGACGGCGCTCTGCAGGAGGAGGACCGCTGCCGCCTCCGGCTCCATCGCCTGGAATCACTCTTCGACGCCGCTCTTCTCACGCTGACGGCGAATCCTACCTGCGCCCTCGGTGAAACGCTGCTGCTGTCCGTCGACGCCGAGCTTTCCGCCGTGCGGGAGGTGCAGGCGATGACCGTTAGGTAGAGGCGGGCGCGGCAATTTGACACGCGCGTGTCAAATCGGGGAGTCGGGAGTCGTGAGAGCGGATTCCGGAGAGTACCGAGTGAGACGTTGTCTCAAAATGGCGCGGCCGCGCCACATTCGCCCACGGCACCGCAACCTGGGAATCGCCGTTGCCGAGGAGCGGTGTACCTCCGTGCCTGCCTATATCGCTACACTCGCTTCCAGGAACAATGTGAGTGCATGCACTCACATTGTGATAGTTTGCTTTGATTGCTGGACACGGCCATGGGGCCGCAGATGGCACGGGGAGCTTGGCGTGCCCGGATCAGTGCCGCCGCCTTGATGACGGAGCCGGGAATCCGCAGCCCAGCAATGCCGTGACCACAGGGTCGCGGACGGTCGGGAGGCGGCTTAGCGGAGGAGAGCGGGGGGTGGGTGGCGAACAGGGCGGAAACGGCGCGGGGCCGCGCCAGGGACGGGAGATACGCCATGAATGCCAGGGTCCGCCTCCAGCTTTCCGCAATGATGTTCATCGAGTACTTTGTGTGGGGCTCGTGGGGGGTGACACTCGGCACATACCTGGGCTCGCTGAAGTTCTCGGATGCGGAGATCGGCGCGGCGTTCGGCACCTCCAGTCTGGCCGCGATGATCGCACCGTTCTTTGTGGGGGTTGTAGCGGACCGATTCTTCTCCACGGAGAAGATCCTGGCCGTCCTGCACATCCTGGGCGCGGCGCTCATGTGGTACGCCACCACGCTTACCAGCTTCACCGCTTTCTACTGGGTGCTGTTCGTCTACACCCTCTGCTTCATGCCCACCATCGCGCTTACCAACTCGCTCTCCTTCCACCAGATGAGCGATCCGGGCAAGCAGTTCCCCAGCGTCCGGGTGCTGGGCACCATCGGCTGGATCGTGGCGGGGCTGCTCATCGGCTCCATGGGTCTGGACGCCACCAAGACACCGCTGCTCATGGCGGCGGTCGCATCGCTGGTGATGAGTGTCTACTGCCTCACGCTTCCCCACACACCGCCCAAGGGCGGCGACGAGCGCGTGAATATCGGCAGCATCATCGGGCTGGACGCGCTGAAGCTGATGAAAGACCTCTCGTTTGCCATCTTCGCCATCGGCTCGTTCCTGATCTGCATCCCTCTGGCGTTTTACTATGCCTGGACCAACCCCTTCCTCAACGAGATCGGTCTCCAGGGGGCGGCGGCCAAGATGACGATGGGGCAGATGTCCGAACTGGGCTTCATGCTGGTGCTGCCGCTGGTCTTTGCCCGACTGGGCGTGAAGAACCTGCTGCTCATCGGTATGGCCGCGTGGACGGCGCGCTACTTCCTCTTCGCCTACGGCAATCCCGGACCGCTGGTCTGGATGCTCTACCTGGGCATCATCCTGCACGGGATCTGCTACGACTTCTTCTTCGTGACGGGCCAGATCTACGTGAACCGCGTCGCCAACGAGAAGATCCGGGGCGCGGCGCAGGGCTTCATCGCGTTCATCACCTATGGTGCCGGGATGTTCGTCGGGTCCAACATTTCGGGCGCGGTGGTAGGCAAGTATGCTACCGGCGCGAAAGCCCACAACTGGACCACCATCTGGACCATCCCCGCCATCGGCGCCCTGGTGGTGCTCCTGCTCTTCGCGTTCCTCTTCCGGGAGCAGGCCGCCAAGCGCGAGGTGGAGGTGGATGCGGAGCCCGTGCCGGCGGTACCAGCGTGAGGGGGTGACCGGCAGCGCATTGGAATATATGCCGCCCTCCAGGCCGCGCCGGACGGGCCGGGACGGCGCCCGGCCCCTACAGCCCCCGGCGCTATTGAAAGAGAACCCGGCTGAAGCCGGCTCCGCAGCCCGAAGGGGTTCCCATTTAATAGCCCGGCGGGTTTAGCCCCGGGCGAGAAGGCGGTTCCTCCTCACCCCCTCACCCCGTCCTCCGCCGCGCGGGTATAATACCGGCCAGCATCCGGCGCCGCGGCCGCGCCGGCAGGAGGCTGGCTTCTTCATGACCTATACCGGTATCCCGACGTGGGCGTGGGGTTTCATCGCGCTAACCATGGTGCCGACGCTCTTTGCTCTGATCCTCCTCTTTCTCCGGGACGCCACCATGTCCAAGCCGGTACGGCGGGTGAAGCGTGGCGATACCACCGTCGAGCTCTGGACGCGGGACTGGGCGCGTCCGCCGGCCGGCGAGGCCCTCATCGTTCCCGTGGGGACCGACCTCCGAATGACCACCGGCATCGCCAAGTGGGCGCGAGACACCACTGCCAACCGGCTGGCCGCCGAGGCGGAGGCCGCCGCGCCGCTCCAGCCCGGACAGGCGTGGGCGGGACAGGGCGGCAAGTTCCGGTTTCGCATCGCCTCCCTCGCCGTGGTAACGGACGAGAGCAAGCGCACCTCGGAAGAGTGGATCGCCCAGGGCGTCAACAGCGCCATCCAGGAAGCTCGCTCCCAGGGCGCCCGCACCTGCGTGGTGCCGGACTTTACGGACGACCTTCTGCGCCAGCCCAAGGACATCACGGACGCGCAGCGGCGCGAGACGTGCGGCCCCATCGCGCGCGCCATCGTGAACGGCATCCTGGCCTCCGGCGACACCATGGAAGAGGTCCGGATCTGGGTCTGGCGCAAGGTGGACGAGGACATCTATGCCGAGGAGATGGACCGGCTGGCCACGTCCGAGGACATCTCCGTGACGACCGAGCTGCCTGTAACCACTTGACGCGGCGACGCGGCGACACGGGGACGCGGCGATCCGGAATCGCCGTGTCGCTCCATCGCCGCGTCGCCGCATCTGCAATACTCCATGCCACGTGATTCCAGCATCAAGAAGGTGATGGTCATCGGCTCCGGGCCCATCATCATAGGCCAGGCGGCCGAGTTCGACTACGCCGGCGCGCAGGCCTGCAAAGCCCTCCGCGAGGAGGGCGTGGAGGTGGTGCTCATTAACTCCAACCCGGCAACCATCATGACGGACACGGACCTCGCGGACCGGGTCTACGTGGAGCCGCTGAACGTGGAGTTCGCCTCGCGGGTCATCGCCCAGGAGCGGCCGGATGGACTGCTCCCCACCCTCGGCGGGCAGACCGGCCTCAACCTTGCTACCAAGCTCGCGGAGTCCGGCGTAACGGACCGCTACAACGTGCGGCTCCTGGGGACGCCGCTCCGGTCCATCCGGATGGCGGAGGACCGGGAGGAGTTCCGATCGCTGATGCGCCGCATCGGCGAGCCGGTGCCGGAGAGCTGGATTGTGGAGAGTGAGGAGGAGCTGGAGGAGGTGGCGCGCGCAGGCCCCTACCCCCTCATCGTGCGACCGGCGTACACACTCGGCGGCACCGGCGGAGGCGTGGCGTACTCGCCCCAGGAGCTGATGGAGATTGGCTCGCGGGGCCTCAAGCTCTCCATGCGCCGCCAGGTGATGGTGGAGCGCTCGCTGCTGGGGTGGAAGGAGATAGAGTACGAGGTGATGCGGGATGGGAACGATACCTGCATCACCGTGTGCAACATGGAGAACCTGGACCCTATGGGGGTCCACACGGGCGACTCCATTGTGGTGGCGCCGTCCCAGACGCTCTCGGACCGCGAGTACCAGATGCTGCGGTCCGCCTCGCTCAATATCATCCGCAGCCTGGGGATAGAGGGCGGCTGCAACGTACAGCTCGCGCTGGACCCGGACAGCTTCCAGTACTACGTCATCGAGGTGAACCCGCGCGTATCCCGCTCCTCCGCGCTAGCCTCCAAGGCTACGGGCTATCCCATCGCGCGGGTCGCCTCCAAGATCGCCATCGGGCTTCGGCTGGACGAGATCCAGAACGCGGTTACGCGCAAGACGCTCGCCTGTTTCGAGCCGGCGCTGGACTACTGCGTGGTGAAGATCCCGCGCTGGCCCTTCGACAAGTTCGCCCTGGCAGACCGGCACATCAGCACGCAGATGAAGGCGACCGGCGAGGTGATGTCCATCGACCGCGCCTTTGAGCCGGCGATGATGAAGGCGATCCGCAGCCTGGAGGTGGGGGCCTATGGCCTGACCAACAAGCGGGCGCAGGCGCTTTCGGACGTTCAGATCGAGGACAACATCGCCCGACCAAACGATGAGCGGCTATTTGCCATCGCCGAGGGGTTCCGGCGCGGAATGATGGTGGAAGAGGTGGCTTCGCTCTCCCACGTGGACAAGTGGTTCCTGCACAAGATCCGTGGAGTGGTGGAGATGGAGAACCGGCTCAAACGATCCGCCCGCGCCCTCGCGGCGGTGGCGGACACGCTGGATCCGGATGCCCCGGAGGTGGAGCTTCTCCGGCAGGCGAAGCGGCTGGGGTTCTCGGACCGGCAGATCGCCGAGTACGTGGGGCTGCCGGAACGGATCGTCCGCGAGCTGCGCAAGGCGTTCGGCATCGTGCCCACCTACAAGATGGTGGACACCTGCGCCGCCGAGTTCGAAGCCGCTACTCCCTATTTCTACTCCTGCTATGACCGCGAGGACGAGACGTGAGCCGGAAGTACGTCCTCGCTACCGGAACTGAGGCGGAGTACCGGCTGGGGGTGGTCAACGCGGTCCATGGGCCGGACACGGAGCGGTTTCTGCGGGCCGCCGGGCTGGCGCCGGGGATGCGAGTGGCGGACGTGGGCTGCGGCGTGGGCATCGTCGCGCGCTGGATCGCGCAGCAGGTGGGACCGAACGGCTGCGTGGTGGGCGTGGACGTGAGCCCGGAGCAGGTCGCCACGGCACGGACCGGCGCCAATGAGGCGGGGCTGCGGATCGTCCGGTTTGTGGCGGCGAGCGCGTACGATACCGGCCTGGCGTCGGAATCGTTCGACCTGGTCTTCTGCCGGTTCCTGCTGATGCACCTGGAGCGCCCGGAGGCCGCGCTGGCGGAGCTTAGCCGCCTGGTGCGGCCCGGGGGAATCCTGGCCTGTGAGGACGGGGACTTCACGAGCCCCTTCTGCTATCCCCCGTCCAAAGCGTTCGACGACTGCTTCCGGCTCTACCGTGCCGTGGGCGAGGCGCGCGGGCAGCACTTCCAGATCGGGCGGGCGCTCTACAAAATGTTCGTGGAGGCGGGCTTTGCGGCGCCGGAGGTGATGCTGGCGCATCCCGCCTTCGCCCGCGGCGAGCCGAAGCGGCTGCCGGAGTGGACGCTTTCCGAGTGCGCCCCGGCGCTGCTGCAAGCGGAGCTGGCCACGCAGGAGGAGATCGACGCGATCACCGCCGAGATGGAGTTGCTGGCGAAGGACGATTCCGTGCTCTTTGCCATGGCGCGCATGACGCAGGTCTGGGCGAGGAAGTAGGAGCATTTCACCACAGTGGTCACAGAGAGCACAGAGAACGGCGGATGAGGCGATGGTGCGATGGGGCGATAAGGCGTCCGGAACCCGGCTACCCCTCATCCCCTCATCAGAATCTCAGCGTCCTCTGCGTACTCTGTGGTGAAACTCACGCCTTGTGCGGTGCGGGAGCGCAGGCGCCGCGCTTGGAGGGCTGCGGCGTTGAGGGAGTGATGGTGGCGGGAGAGCTGGTGGGCTGACCCATGTTCGGCGCCGGACAGGACGACGGCTGCGGAGCGAGGAGGACGTAGGCCCACGCGGCAATCGCCATGGCAAGCAGTACCGCCAGGATGAGCGCCGCCGCCGGCTGTCTCCTCCAGGCGAGCACGGGCCGATGGCGGGGCGCGGGCCTTGCCTGGGAGTTCAGGAACTCGACGAAGCGCGCCCGCGCGGCGCTCTGGGCGTAGGCGGAATCGGTCCGCAGGGTGCGGTGTACGTCATCCGCCAGTGCGGTCAGCTCCCGCAGCTCCACGTCTTCCGGAGGCGCGACATTGTCGCCGTTGGACCCGTAGCGCAGGTCCACCACGTGCCTCCAGAGAAGCTCACTTGTCTGCTCTTCTCGCGTATCCACGGTCTATCTTCCGCAAACGTCCTGCGACAGCCCGAAGTACCCCTGGTTGGCCACCAGCGTCCGGAGCTTCTTCATAGCCCGGTGCAGATGGGAGCTCACCGCAGTAAGCGACGGCTTGCCCAGGAGGGACGCGATGTCACGCCGCGAGAGGTCGCTCTCGAATGCAAGGACTATAACCTCTCGGTCCTCCGGTGGCAACCGGTCCAGGGAATTGCGGAGCATTTCCCTCCGCTCCTCCTCCAGCAGGTAGTCCACCGGCGGGGCGCAGGAATCGATGAGATGGCGCGCCTGCGAGTCCGGATCGTCCAGAGAGTATGCGGGCGCCTTGCGCCTTCGGTTGCGCTCCGCGTGGACGAGCCTCCGGCAGATCTGGAGCAAGTAGGCCAGGTAGGGCGTGTTGTCTCCCGTCCGGAACCCGCCAATGGCACGAAACGCCCGCACGAATGTCTCCGAGGCCACATCCTGCGCGGCATCCGGATCCTGTAACTGCCACCGGGCAAACCGGTGAATCTGCGTGTAGTAGCGGTCGAACAGCTCTACGAACGCCGCGTGGTCGCCGCCCTGTACCAGGCGAATTATCTCATGATCTGTCCGCGCCACAGCCTGTGTTCCGCTCCAGGGGAGGTAGTGCGCCACCCATAACGGTAATAGCATTGCCGCCGGGGAGCGTCACGCAGAATCTCCCCAGAGATATGCCATTATTTGGAGTGACATGCAAGACCCACCCAACAAGAGGATCGTCGTCCTGGGGTCCGGCCCGATCCGGATCGGCCAGGGAATCGAGTTTGACTACTGCTCTGTCCACTGCGTGTGGGCTCTTCGGGAGGCGGGCTACACCGCCATTATCATTAACAACAATCCGGAGACGGTCAGCACGGACTTTGATACATCCGACCGCCTCTATTTCGAGCCCCTCACTCCCGAAGACGTCCTCCATATCATGGACCGCGAAGACCCGCTGGGAGTTATTGTGCAGTTCGGCGGGCAGACGGCCATCAATCTCGCCAAGCCGCTGCACGACGCGGGCATCCGAATCCTTGGCTCCAGCTTCGAATCCATCGACCTGGCGGAGGATCGGGACCGCTTCGAAAAGGTCCTGACCGAGCTCGGCATCCCCAAGCCGCCGGGACGGGCAGTGACCAGCATCGATGCGGCCGTTGCGGTAGCGGACGAGATCGGGTATCCGGTGCTGGTGCGGCCGTCTTATGTGCTCGGCGGGCGCGCCATGGAGATTATCTTCGGCGCGGACGATCTCCTCTCGTACATGCGGTACGTGGTGGACGTCTCCCCCAACGCCCCCATCCTGGTGGACAAGTACGTGCTGGGCAAGGAGGTGGAGGTCGACGTCATCAGCGACGGCGTGGACTGCCTCCTGCCCGGCATCATGGAGCACGTCGAGCGCGCGGGCGTCCACAGCGGCGACTCCATGGCCGTCTACCCGCCCCAGTCCCTGAGCGACGACGTGATAGACCAGATCGTGCGCACGGCGACGGCCATCGCGCGGAGGCTGGAGGTGCGCGGGCTGATGAACATCCAGTACGTGGTGGGCGGAGAGACGGCCCAGGTGCTGGAGGTGAACCCGCGCGCGAGCCGCACGGTCCCCTACCTCTCGAAGATCACGGGCATCCCGATGGTGAAGGTCGCCACGAATGTGATGCTCGGCAAGACAGTGAAGGAGCAGGGCTATTCGGGCGGACTGTACCCCGAGGCGCCAATGCTCGCCGTGAAGGCGCCGGTCTTCAGCTTTCCCAAGCTCACCGGGGTGGACGTTCAGCTCGGGCCGGAGATGAAGTCCACCGGCGAGATCATGGGCATCGACACGGACTATGGCCGGGCGCTGTATAAGGCCATGGTGGCGTCCGGCGTAGACGTGCCGGTGCGCGGGAAGCTCATCGCGACCATCGCGGACCATGACAAGCCGGAGGCGCTGCCGATCATCCGGGACTTTGTGCGGCTGGGCTACTCCATATACGCCACCGCGGGCACCGCGCAGTTCCTCCGGGAGAACGGCATCGAGGCTATCCCGGTGAGCAAGATCCGCGAGGGGGAGCCGAACCTCCTCGACCTGATCCGGAGCGGCGAGGTGCACCTGCTCATCAACACCCTCTCCACGGACAAGCGGACGGAGCGGGAGGCCACTCACATCCGCCGGACGTCCGTGGAGATGGGCATCCCGTGCCTCACTTCGCTGGACACGGTGCGTGCGCTCCTGCTCTCCCTGGAGGCCCGGCAGCAGGGCCAGGAGTTCGCGTGCGAGACCATCGATGAGTACCTCATGGGAGAGTCGAGAGTCGAGAGTCGAGAGTCGAGAGACCAGAACCCCAAACCAGAGAGCGAAGCGACGAACGCAACGCTGGAGCAAACTCTTGCTCACGACTCACGACTCAGGACTCACGACTCCGGATGAAGTACGACGAGTCCGTCGACTTCCACCATTACACCGCCCGGCAGATGGTGGCCTGGCTGGAGGCCAAGTGGGCCAGCCGGCACTGGCAAGGCATGCGGCGGGTGGAGATTATCCACGGGCAGGG
>CAYNFH010000080.1:0-25116 GCA_964396385.1 uncultured Chthonomonadaceae bacterium
GCAGCAAGGCGGCCAGAACCGCGATTATGGCAATGACCACAAGCAGCTCTATCAGGGTAAAGCCTTGCCTTGCCGTCGAGGACCTCGACATAGGTGAGTCCTTTCTACATGCGCCTCCCCGGGCATGTCAATAGAGCACAAGAACAGGTGCATAGCAATCCTGGAATCAGATTGGATACAGGCGGGCAATTTCCTTCCTCGGGGGTTAAGATTCTTTTAGTGGGCTTCCTACTGGCCGGAACTCATGGGGCCGGAACCCATCCCGCCAGAACCCATCCCGCCAGAACCCATTCCACCGGACATCATCCCCATGGGAGAACCGCCGCCGGACATCATGCCACCCTTGTCCTTCATCGTCTTCATGTACATCTCTTTGTGCTCGCCACCCATCTGCGGCTTGGGCCGGAAGTAGATGTAACCGGCGATGCCTACTACGACGAGTGCCGCCACGATGATGGCGGCGGCGGCACCCTTGCTTAGCTCCATGATTCTGCGGTTCCTTTCTTGTCGTCGCCCTCCCACTGAGTTATTGCCCCCCTACGCGGCAGGCGAGACGGAGACTGAAACTTCATTCTCTATGCAATATACATCACCCTGCTCGCTCGTGTCACCATCGCGCCGATCTTAGCCAGGGCAAAAGTCGTAGGTCCGGATGTTAATATACCTCCCGCTGTTCAACAGGACGGAAAGGAAGCTCCAGCCCGCGCCCACCAGGTACTCTCCAAGAATCAAGCCAAACATCAGCGGCATCGCTTGCCGGTTCAGACGGTAGCCCCCATACCGGAGCACGCAGTATTTGACGATGCTGGCGAGCAGGAGACAAGACCAGTAGTACTCCGCGCCAAAGGTGAGGGAGATAGCATACCCTGCCGGGTGGAACGGCCACCAGAGGTATCGTGTCCGCATCCACATCATCGCCATGGCCGCCAGCGCGCCGAAGGCCACCGCGTACTGCCCGTTGATGTTCTGCGTCACCACCTGCGGCGAGTCGATCTGAGACTTCAGCCACTGGAACTGGCCCCAGTTGTGGTCGGTCATCACGTTCACGCCCACGTTGTACTGCAGATGGATGGCGGCCCAGAAGCTGAAGAAGCCGCCCACCAGGAGCGCGAGCACCATCGCCATCCCTAAACCGCGCATGTGCACCCGGCCTTGCTGGCCCATCTTGAACGCCTCGAGCTGGCACGGCATGGGATGGGTGCGGTAACCGCGGCCCGTGAACCACCAGAACATCGTCATCATGGTAAGGTTCGGAATCCCCACGCCGGCTGTGCCCAGGAAGAGGGAGAGGAGGAAGGGGGAGTTCATGTTCCCGGCCATCTCGTGCGCCGGCGGGCCGAGCTCCGCTCGCACGCGGGTGATTCCCACGGAGATGATGAAGAAGATGGCGAAGAAGCCCAGGATGATCCCGAGCGTCATCCCCGCCCGCAGGCAGAAGTAGATCAGGAATGAGCCCGCCAGGAGCAGCAGGACAAAGGCCGTCCGGTAGGACATCGGCTCCGTCGAGTCGTCCATGCCCCGGTTAGTGACGATCTTCCGCCAGACTCCCGCCAGGTGGTGCCGGGCGGTCCAGGTGGCCATGCCGAAGATGGCGCACCAGGCCCCGAATGACTGCTCCGTGAGGTACGGAAAGCTGTGCGCCCCCACCTGCTCGATCCCCGCGGCGGCGGTGCCCACCTGGGCCGCCTTCTTGAACAGGTAGAAGAACCAGAGCGAGAAGGAGAGGTCCAGCGGCAAGAAATAGCCCAGCGCGATGATGAATGGGTAAAGCGGCAGCGGGAACCAGCCTACCGCATTCCACGGGTAGGCCGTAAAGTACTGTCCGAGGTTGTGACTGGGATGGTCGTGCCGTACCGGGATGAGGGGAATGGACGGGTAGAGCGTGGCAAGTCCGTTGTAGATGTCCAGCCCCGCCCCAAGCACAAAGCCTATCCAGAACGGCTTCTGCTGGAAGAAGGCCAGGGACCCCCCGCCGTCCGTCAGCGCCATGGGAAGCTGCACGATGGGGTAGGACAGCTTCTCATTCTCCATCCACTGCTTGCGGATGAAGACGTTCAGGCAGATCATCACGGTGCCGAGCGCCACGATGAAAGCGCACCACCACGTCACGGGTCCCAGCCAGGCCATCAGGTGCTCTCGCGTGTAGAGAATGCGGGACCCGAGGCCCTCGTAGTACGGGGTCAAGATCTTGGGATCCTTGACCACAGCCCAGTCAGGGAAGTACTTGTTGAACGCGTCCCAGCCCAGTGTGGACTGCTTCGACTGGAACCAGATGGGGAAGCCACCGACGGCCGGAATGCCGAGCTGAAGCGAGTCGTGGCCCGCCAGCGCGGATCCCAGCGTCATGAACACGTAGATAGTGATCAGCTCGCCCTGATTGAACGCGAACCGCGGGGCATACCGCTGGAGCAGGAACACGTTGGCTACCACCAGCAGGAACAGGAAGAAGGTGGTGTTCCAGAAGAGGGACATGGCGGTGGCGTGGTTCGAATGCCAGATGCCCTCCGTCTCCAGCACCCAATAGCAGTTGATGGCGACGAGCGGGATGGAAAGCAGCACGGCGCGCACGGTTACCCCGCGCTTGGCGGGCAGTGGAGCCGGACTGACGGCGGGCTGCTCCACTTGGGCTGTAGCGGGCGTTCTTGCCGCGGGAATCACGTGCATGGAGACTCTTGGTTTTCGGTCTTGGATTTTAGATTCTCGAGCTCAGGTCCGGAACGGGTGGGATTCCAGAATGGGGCGAATCCGGTCCTGGGGCAGATACTGCGCGCCGGCGGCAGCGAGCGTACCGTCTCGGTCCTCCTCGCGCAACAGGTAAACCGGACGGCCGCTCTCCAGCGCGCACATGCACTCCCGCTCCATCTGCCCCCCCGCTCTGGCCTCGCCCACGAACAGGACATCCGCAAGGGTGAAGACGAGCGTATCGCGCCGCCGGTTGTTGGCCGCGATACCATGAGCCCTCAATCCGAACGGAGAGATCGTCAGATCGCACTGGGGGTCGTAGGCCGGTCCCCATATCCGGGCAGCGGGAAACAGGGCGCGCTGCAGGTTGTTGCCGAAGCCCTGGAGCAGCCCGCGGTCCAGCACGTAGCATATCCGCCCGCTGTTGCGCCGTACGGCCAGCGCCGGCCGCTGGTATCCCACGCGGTTATGGCCGGTGACAAGTGACCACCCAGCCGCCAGCGTCTCCTCGGCGGCCCGGTCCCCCGCGGCGAGCGCCGCCTCGCTTGCGCCATTGGACTGCGCCACCGCGAACAGGGGGCGGGTCAGCAGTTCCGCGTTGCCGTAGAGGAAGAGCGCGGGCGGTGGATCATCCATCCGGTCCGTGAGCCTGGAGGGGTAGCTCCCGTCCAGCACGGTGGTCAATGTCACGCCGCACCGCTGCAGCAGGCGGGCATCCTCCTCCGCGGCGGAGGCGCACATTGGGAGCTGCTCCAGAAGCGCCCGCGCCACCTGCGATCGGATTCCATACTCTTCCCGCAGCGTGTCCACCGGCAGGGCCAGGAAGGCGTCCGGATCCCGGCCGGCCACGGCGTTGCGGCGCAGTACCGCGCCGAGCGCCTGCGGGCCGATTCCGGGAGTGTCCAGGAGCAGGAGGATGAGCCGAGTCTGGTCCATCGCTGCCACTCTATCAGAACTCCGCCCGCCCGTCAATGGCGCTGGTAACGCCGGCTGTGGCGTGGTCGTCTAATGGCCGAACAGTCTCCCCGTTCACCGGCGGCCCGGCAGCGGATCTCACCCTTCCTTTCCGGGCCGCCATCCCAGTGAACCCTGCGAGCCGTTGATGCAACTGATTCACCACAGAGGTCGCAGAGGACACAGAGGTCTTAATGAGCGGACGTCTCCTCCGTGACCGTCAAACTCCGCTCTACCGCGCCGATCAAGACCGTCTACTCTCCGAGCCACGACGTTTCGGTCCGCCGCATCGACGACCACGAAGCCACCGCGAGCTGGGAGGGCCACGCCGAGTTCACGGACCGCGACTTTGTGCTCTACTACGGCACCGGCGCGGAAGACGTGGGCCTGAGCCTGCTCACCTATCAGAGTGGCGACCGGGTCGGCTACTTCCTGCTGCTCGCCGCGCCCCGGTTCAGCATCCCGCGCGATCGCATCCTGCCTATGCACGTGGTATTCGTGCTGGACCGCACCGGCTCCATGCAGGCCAACGGCAAGATGGAGCAGGCAAAGGGGGCGCTCCACTACTGCCTGGGCGCTCTCAACTCCCAGGATTGGTTCGACGTGATTACCTTCAATGAAAGCCCGGACGTCCTGACCCGACTACTGGTAGCCGCCACACCGGAGAACGTAAAGAGGGCGCGGAGATTTGTAGAGGACGTGGACGCCAGCGGTGGCACCACAGCAGCGTACTTCCCAGGAGCCCGGCTACAAACAGATCCAGCAGAACGCCCGAATCCAGGCCGTGGCGGGGCGTGTCTTCTTCCGCTGGGGAACCGTCTGGATGGATGACCGCTATCAGGCCGGCGGCAAGGTGGTGAAGATCCAGGCGCTCAGCGACGCCCACTTCCAGCTCCTCCACGCGGTCCCGTCCCTCAGTCGGTATGCCGCGGTCGGCGATGAGGTTCTAATAGACCTCGGCCGGGTCGCCGTCCAGATCGGCTCGGAGGGCAAGGAGCACCTCACGGATTCGGAGCTGGCGGAGATCACCGGGAAGTATCTACGCCGGTAGACAGGACCGTTCCGGTGTCACCCCGAACGAAGTGAGTGCCCTGCTTTATGGCAACAATACGTACTCTGTATCTGCGGATGAGCTACCGCGGTTACATGTCATCCCGAACACGGGTGAGCCGCGCTTTGGCCGCGATAGCGGACAGCGGCGAGGGCCGGCCCCTGGGGAGGGATCTGCTTTACGGTAACTGCGCGTACTCTGCCGGAAAAAGCAGATTCCTCGCTGGCGCTCGGAATGACAGCTCCTGAAGCCGGCTTGATACTCCTGGGCTGAACTCCGTCGCGGTCCATACGTCTGCTCCCTTAGAGGAACTTATCGCAGCGCCCGTTCGCTGAGTGAGTTGCAGACCATGCCGCCGAAGAGGCCGACCGATACAATGAGGAGTTCAAGATGAAGAAGCTAGTGTTCGCCCTGTGCGCCGCCAGTGTCCTCCTGACCAGCAGCGTCGCTCTCGCCGGAGCGCAGGACCGCAAGGAAGACCGCAAGGAGATCCGCCACGAAAAGATGGATATGCGCAAGGAGCGGAAGGACGTCCACAAGGACCGCCGACAGCTCCGAAAGGCCATGCAGTCCCATAACAGGGTCAAAGCCCGTAAGCTTCGCCGCGACATCCGCAAGGACCGCCGCGAGATGAAGATGGAGCGCCGTGAGATACGGCACGAGCGCAAGGACGTCCGCGAGGATCGCCGCGAGCGCCGCGGGGAGAAGAAGTAGGGAACAAGGATTCCCGGAATCGGGGAGCCAAATTGGGGGCCGGCGAATGAACCCGCCGGCCCTTTGCGCGCCTGTCCGGCCCGGGGCTTGGGCGGGACATTGGACACTCATCTCGGAGGTAGCAATTGCACTGCTGCAGGCTTTTCCCCTACGTCGTAGCGCGCTCCTCGGCACCTGTCCTGCTTATGCTGGCTGCCTTACTCGGACGGGCCGCTGCGGCGCAACGACCGGCCAAAGCCGTTCCCACAGTGGACTTCCTGAACTCAATAGGGGCGAACTCCGCCATCGCGAGCCGGGGCGAGAGCCTGGACAAGACCATTGAGTGCGCCAAATACCTCGGCCTACGATGGTTCCGCGCCGGTGTAGAGGGCAACGTGCCCATCCGGGATTTCGTCAGGCTGCACAAGGAGGCGAGCGTCCGATTTAGCTGGGGGCTTGGCAGCGGCGGCTCGGACTTGCCGAAGCTCCTCCAGACCGCCAGAGAGCTCGCCCCCACCGGGGCCCTCCTTGCCTTCGAAGGTCCGAACGAGCCCAACAACTGGCCGATTACATACGAGGGCCGCCAGGGCGGACGAAACCTGTCCTGGATGCCTGTGGCGAAGCTGCAGAGCGATCTCTACCGCGCCGTCAAGAGCGACCCGCTCCTGCGCAAGTACCCGGTCTGGTCCATTACGGAGGGGGGCGCGGAGACGGACAACGTGGGCCTGCAGTTCCTCACAATTCCGCCCGGCGCCGCCACCGTTATGCCGCCCGGCACGGTGTACGCGGACTACGCCAACGTCCACAACTACATCTGCCACCCCAACTCTCCCGGAATCGAGGACAACAAGACCTGGAAAGCCTCGGATCCGAGCCCAGCTTGCAAGGTGGATGGCCTCTACGTAGAGTACGGCCAGACCTGGGCGCGCCACTATCCTGGCTACTCCGGCGACGCGCTCGCGTCGTTGCCCAGGGTCACCACGGAGACGGGCTGCGCCATAGACGGGCCCATAACCGAAGAGGTCCACGCGCTGAACCTCCTGAGCCTCTACCTGGACCAGTTCAAGCGCGGCTGGAGCTACACCGCCGTGTACCTGCTACGCGACCGTGTGGATGAGGGAGGCAATCAGCAGTTCGGCTTCTACCGGCCGGACTACACGCCCCGCAAAGCTGGTGTCTACCTGCACAACCTGACGACCATCCTTACAGACAGTGGGACGGGACGAAAGCCGGGCGCGCTCGGCTACACTATCCCAAACCAGCCGGCGACGGTCCACGACCTGCTGCTCCAGAAAAGCGACGGCTCATACTGGCTCGTGGTCTGGGACGAGCGGGTGTCCGGCTCCGATTCCGTAACCGTGGAGCTCGCCCGCCCTTCGGTCTCGGCGACCCTCTATGACCCCACGGTCGGCACTTCGGCGGTGCAGGCGCTGCACAAGGTCCGGTCCATCCCGCTGTCCCTCAGCAACCACCCGGTGGTGCTTGCTATCGGAGGCGGAAGGTAAGGGCAGCTTCCCAATCCAGGAAAGGAGCTGCCGCCATTCGCTCACTCGACACCGTTCCCGGGCCCCTGTCTTTGCGAAGCAGAACTAGAGTTGAGAATACATGGAGGAGCTCATGCAATCCGTTCTTTCGTTCACTGGATGGCTGGCCGTCACCGCCCCGCTGGCCTTGGCCCTGGCCGGTCCGCATGCCGACGCTAAGCGCACGCCGAAGCGCCACCTCGTCTGGTCGGACGAGTTCAACCGGCCCGGACAGCCGGACCCGGCTGAATGGGACCGTGAGGTAGGGTTCATCCGCAACAACGAGATGCAGTTCTACACACGCAATCGGCTGGAGAACGCCCGCGTGGAGGGTGGCCATCTGACCATCGAGGCGCGCAAAGAGGAGTACGAGAACGCCCACGTCACGTCCGCGAGCCTCACGTCTCGCCAGAACTGGACGTACGGCCGCATTGAGGTGCGGGCCAAGATGCCGACGGGCAGGGGCACGTGGCCCGCCATCTGGATGCTCGGCAACAACATCCGGGAGGTCGGCTGGCCGGCGTGCGGCGAGATCGACATCATGGAGAACGTCGGCTTCGATCCGGACCACATCTACTGCACCGTCCACACCCAGGGCGCCGACGGCAAGCACGCCTCGAAGGGCGGCAATATCGTGGCGGAGCGGCCATACGACGGATTCCACTTGTACGCGGTGGATTGGGACGCGCACCGGATGGAGTTCACCTACGACGGCCGGCACGTCTTTACCTACGAGAACGACGGCAAGAACCCCTGGCCCTTCGACAAGCCGCAGTACCTGATCCTCAACCTCGCCATCGGCGGCGCGTGGGGCGGCCAGAAGGGCGTGGACGACACCATCTTCCCAAGCAAGTTCCTCATCGACTACGTCCGCGTCTATCAGTGAATCACGCGAATCAGGAGGAGGCGACCTGGGGCGGACCCAGCCGCCGGGGGTCCGCGACCTGGAGCCAGGCCGCCTCCACGGCGATGGTGCCGCCCTGATACAGCTCCACGATGGAATCGTCCATCGTCCGCATGCCCTGCTCCCGACCAGCCTCGATGGCGGACGTGAAGTCCTCCTCACCGCCAGCTATCATCTGACGGACGCGCAGGTTCATCAGCAGGATCTCGTTCGCCGGCACACGGCCGGAGCGGTCCGACCGGACGAACAGCCGCTGGGCGATCACGGCAACCAGGTTCCTCGCCAGAGATCGGCGGATGAGCCCGCGCTGAGCCTCCGGAAACACCTCTACCAGACGGTTTACCGCCTCGGACGCAGTTTCGACGTGCATGGTGGTGAGCACGAGGTGTCCCGTCTCGGCCAGCGTGAGCGCGAGCTGGATAGACTCCAGGTCCTGCAGATCGCCGACCAGCACAATGTCCGGATCCTTGCCCCGAAACGCCGCCAGCAGCCCCTCCCGATAGCTCGGGACGTCTTCCCCAACAGCCTGCTGAGTGATCAGCGCGGTCTTGCTCTGGAAGTCGTACTGGACGGGGTCCTCCACGGTGAGGATCCGTGCCGGCGTCGTCTGGTTCACCGTTTCCAGCATAGCGGCCGCGGTCGTGGACTTTCCGCTGCCGGTCGGGCCGGTCACGACAATCAGTCCTCTGGGTTCCTGCATCAGTCGGGTCAACGCTTCTGCGACGGGCCCGCTGCCATACAGGTCCGCGATCGTAGGGACTTTGCCGGACGATCCCACGCGTATGGTGGCCGCCAGTCGGCCCCGCTCGCGATACACGCACATGCGCCAGATGTGGGAGCCCTGGCGCAGCGTTACGTCGAACGAGACCTGCCGCTCGCCGAGGGCCGATCTGTACGGCTCCTCCAGGGCATCGGAGAGCATATTGAGCAGCTCCTCCTCGGTCAGTGCGGCCCCTTCACGCCGCTGCAGCCGCCCATCGACCCGGTACACGGGCGGCTCGCCCGTAACCAGGTGGATATCGGAGCCTTTGAGCGTGTTGACTTCATCAAAGAGTGTCTGCAATTCCATGGCCTCTCTCCTCACAACATTCTCAGTCGCGGCGCCTCCGCCTGGATGGACGGCAGCAGCAGCTTCGGCCGAATCGCGGCGGCTGGGACGGCGCGCAGATCCCTCACCTCCGCCTTGAGCTCCTTCACCTCCGCCCGCAGCGCCCGGACCTCCTCCATGAGCGCCGCCAGCACGACCGCTGTTTCCGCCGCCGTTGCCGGCGGTACGATGGCATTCCACGAGCCGGCCAGCTCCAAAGTCCGCCTGAGCTCCTCCAACTCCTGTCTGCAGCCGGCGCACCCCGCGAGATGGGCCTCAACCGCGGCTGTCTCTTCCGCGCCAAGCTCCGAATCCAGGTATCCGATTAGCACATCACGCGCCTCGGTACAGTTCATGCCTTACTCCTCCATCCAGTCATGGAGCCTCCGCCTCATGGCCAGGACCGCTTGCCGCTTGTGCGACGCCACCATCCCGACCGTGAGCCCCAGCGCCGCCCCAGTCTCGGCGTAGCTCAGGCCCTCGTAGTGGCTCAGCAGGAATACGGAGCGTGCCGGCTCCGGAAGCCGCTCCACTGCGCGCCTCACGGCCTCGGAGAGCACGGCCGCCCGCGCGGCGTCGGCAGGGTCTGCCCCGTCCGATTCATCGCACCGATCAAACATGTCGGATAACTCGGCCTGAACGTTTGGCCTGCACCGGATCCGGTCCAGGCACCCATTGCGCACGATCCGGAAGAAGTAGGCCGCGGCGTGGCCCTCGCAGCGGAAGCTCTCGTGGCCGCGCCAGATCCGGACAAACGCCTCCTGAACCGCGTCCTCCGCTTCCTCGACGCTGCCGAGCAGGCGCGTGGCGAACCGCGTGAGTCTCGGCTGAAAGGCCTGTACCAGGCGGGCGAACGCCGTCGCGTCGCCGGCCGCCACTCGCCTCATCAGCACATTGTCATCCATTCGGGGGCTCTCCAATTGATAAAACGGTTGGGGCGGCGGACGGATTCAAGGATTCGCGATCGAATTCAGCCGTCATAGCTGTCCCGCAATGCTCGCCTTCCCGGACATTATTTGAGACAATGTCTCAAGTTGCCGCGCCCGCGCCGCTTTCGTCAGGGCCCAAGCGGTGTGTTAGCCCTTGATTCCGGTCACGGTCACGCCCTGGATGAAGGTCCGTTGGGCGAGAAAGAAGACCACGATGATGGGTACCGTCATCACCGCGCTCGCCGCCATCAGCATCGCCCACTCCGCGCCGTGCTGGCTCAGGAACCGCTGCAGCCCGAGAGAGAGCGTATAGGTCCGCTCGTCCGTCAGGTACATCAGCGGGCCCAGGAAGTCGTTCCATGCCCCGATGAACGTGAACAGCCCCACCGTCGCGAGCGCCGGCCTGGCCAGCGGCATGATGACTCGCGAGTAGATGCCGAACTCCGAGCAGCCGTCGATCCGAGCCGCGTCCGAGAGCTCGTTGGGGATGGTGAGGAAGAACTGCCGCAGCAGAAACACGCTGAACGCTCCCGCGAAGAAGGACGGAACCACCAGCGGCAAGATTGTTCCGATCCAGCCCAGCCACTTGAAGATGGTAAAGGTGGGGATCAGCGTCACCTGGTATGGCAGGATGAGCGTCGCCACCAGGACGAAGAACACCACGTCCCGCCCCGGCCACCGGATCTTCGCCAGGCTGTACGCCACCAGCGAGCAGGAGAGGACCGTCCCCGCCATGCTCAGCAAGCAGATCTTCAGCGTGTTCCAGGTGTAGAGCGCGAAGGGGATATACCGCAGCGCCTTCGGGTAGTTCTGCCAGATGATGGGGTGGGGGAACCATACCGGCGGCATCTGGAAGATCTGCGCGTCCGGCTTCAGCGCCGTGCTCACCAGCCAGTAGAACGGCAACCCGAAAAAGAACCCCAGTCCGATTAGGACCAGGTGCGACGCGGGCGGCTTGATTCGAGAGTGGAGAGTCGAGACTCGAGTGCGAGTCATTCTCGGCCGCCTCGCATTCGAAAATCGAAAATCGAAAATTGAAAATCGACGTTCATTTGCTCTCCCCCGCGTAATACACCCACCGCGCCGATGTCCGGAAGACCACCACGGTGCAGAGCAGCGCGACGAGGAAAAGGATCCAGGCCATGGCGGACGCGTAGCCCATCTTGAAGTCCATGAATGCCCGGTTGAAATGGTGGAGCGCGTAGAAGGTCGTGGAGTCCTGCGGCCCGCCGTTGAACATCACGTACGCCTGCGTGAAGTACTGGAACATCCCGATCAGGCCCATGATCAGGTTGAACAGGATCACCGGGGAGAGCATGGGCAGCGTCACGTTCACGAACTGCTGGAGCTTGTTGGCGCCATCGAGGGATGCCGCTTCGTAGAGCGCTTCCGGCACGTCCTGGAGACCCGCAAGGTAGATCACCATCCCGCCGCCCGCGCCCCAGAGCCCCATCAGGATGAGCGCGGGCTTGGCCCACGCAGGATCCGTGGTCCAGGCCGGCGGATGATGGAAGCCCACCGCCCGGAGTGCGTTGTTCACCAGCCCCATCTCCGGGTTCAGCAGCCAGAGCCAGAGAATTGAGGTCGCCACCACCGGCGTGATAGAAGGCAGGAAGTAGAGCGTGCGGTAGAACGCCATGCCCTTGAGCTTCTGGTTGAGCAGGAGCGCGATCCCCAGCGCCGCCGCGAGCCCCGCCGGCAGTCCGAAGATGACCATGTAGATGGTGTTCCAGAGCGACTTCCAGAACAGGTCGTCCTCCGCAAACAGCCGCTGGTAGTTCTGAATCCCCACCCAGTGCGGCGGCCGGATGGCGTCGTAGGAGCAGAAGCTGTAAAAGAGCGATGCCGCTATCGGGTACGCGGTGAACACTAAGAATCCGATCAGCCATGGTGAGGCGAACAGGATGCCGTTGCGCAGGTCTCGGCGCATCGTGGTGGTGCCGGTGTGTCGCGGCATAGGGCTCACGTCCCGGGGCGCAGCTCCGCAAGGGTGCGCCGGAGCTCTCGGTCCATGTTGCGCTGGAGCGTGTCAAGAAGCTGTTGTGGATCGCCGCCTCCCATCACGGCGGCATCCTCAACGCGCTGGATCTCCCGGCGGTAGGTGGCCCAAATAGGTATGGGGGGAGGGCCGAACGAGTTCTGCCCCTGCGCGATGGCGATGGCAAACCGGAAGAGGGAATCCTTCTGGAAGACGGCGTCTTTACCGGACTCGATAAGCGGCGGCACGTTCTTGATGCTGGAGCAGAACTCCGTCACGGCGTGGGGGCTCGTGATCCAGTTCAGGAATTCCCAGGCCGCCGCCTTGTGCTTGCAGGCGGTGGGAATGGCGAAGACGCTGCCGCCCGCGGGAGTCGTGTCCGGCCGGCCTCCGGAAGGGTAGGGGAGTGGCATCCAGTGCCACTGCAATCCGGGGCCGTAACGGCGTATAAACTCCTCCGCCCATTCGCCCGTCTGCCACATCACCAGCTTGCCGACGAAGAACGGGCCGTTCGCCGTCTCGTTGCTCCCCAGCGTCGCCTCGAACGCTCGCACCCTCGGCATGTCGAACATCCGGGCGTAGGAGGCCATCCACCTCAGCGCCTCCACATTGTGCGCATCGTTGGCGGTCACCCGGCCGGTGACCGGATCGTACCATCGTCCTCCGAAAACATACGCCCACAAGGTCAGGTCGCCCGGCCGGAACCCGAACCGCAGGTATCGGCCGTCGGGGGCGCGCTGGGTGGTGACCTGCGCCGCATGGTCCAGCTCCGGGGTCGTGACCGGAGGGTGGTCGGGATCGAGGCCGCACTGCCGAAAAATGTCTCTGTTGTAGGCGATGAACGTGGTGTTGGTGGTGACCGTCAGGCCATAGACGTGGCCGTTCACGTGGAGCATGCGCGCGACGCCCGGCGTGTACTCGCGGTCCACGTCGCGGCCGGTGCGCGCCAGGTAGCCGTCTAGCGGCTCCAGCACCCCGCGCATCGCGTAGCCTGCAAGCTCGAAGTCCCAGATGGTGGACATCACGTCCGGCGTCGCGCCCCCGGCGAACGCAATCTTTACTTTTTCATAAGCGCCGGTGCCGCTGAACTGGGTCAGCATCCGCACGTGAACGTCGCGATGCGTCCGGTTGAACTCATCGATCAGGCGCTGCTGGACCTCGTATTCGTGCCCGGACCACCCTGTCCAGTACACGATCTCTGTTGGCCCTCCCCGCCGTTGAGATCCGCAGCCCCCTAACAGCAACAGGGCCGACAGGGTGACAAGGCGAGAGGGTGACACTGCGACCGGGATTCGGGCTTTGCGCATGGCAACCATCATGGCAGCCATTTCCGAGCAACGTCAAGAAGACGAGCCGTTAGCTCAGGCAGACCGCTGCCAGGCTCCGAATTCATCCGTCATCCCTCATCCTTGCCTCACGATTCAGCCGGAGTGAGCTCAGCACCGCCAGAGTCCCCAGCGCGAGCGCGCAGACAAAGACAGCCTGATAGGAAGCTGCCCCCGCGAGCATGCCTCCGAATAGGCCAAAGAGGGAGCCGGGCGTCTGGAAGAGGCTCGCGACCCCCACCGCCAGGGGCCGCTGGACCGGCGCCACGGCCTCCATCAAGGCGTTGGAAGCGACCATCCAGATGCCGTCGGCCACGCCGCCCAGCAGGAAGAAGACCACCCACACCAGCCACGGCGCTCCGTGCGCTGCCCCGATCGCCAGAATCGGCATGACGGCGACCGCCAGCGCGATGGCGCGCAGGCCCGCCTGCGGGCTTCGGTGGTCGGAGAGCCAGCCCCATGCCGGTCCCATGCTCACCTTGCCCAGGCTCTGAAGAATGGCATAGATGCCTATCATCCGGAGCGGCGCTCCCAGGTTCCGCTGCGCGAACAGGACGTAAAACGGGGCGGCGATGTACAGGCTGTCCAGCAGCACGCGCGTGACGATGAGCCGTCTGAGCGCAACGTTCTCCCGGAGGAGAGGGATAGCCCGTTTGAGGTAGACGCCGAAGGACGGTTTCTCCTCATCGTCGGCCTTGCCGTGCGGCTCACGGACCGCGATAAGCGCCCCCTGGGAAACAGCCACTCCCACGCACCAGAAGGCAGCCAGGAGCGCAAAGTTTTGAGGAAAGGGGAGACCTCCCGGCCGGAGCACCCTGGAGACCACGTAGCCCGCGCCCACGGCCGCCAGCCCATTGAGGGTCTGCATGGTTCCAAAGAACCGGCCCCGCACCCGGCCCGGGATGGCCTTGGCCAGGATGTCGAACCAGGAGACGGCGCAGCTACCGTCGGTCAGCCAGAAGACGGCGTAGAGCACAAGGAACCAGGCCAGTGCCAGTGCCGGTCTGCGGGCGCCAAAGAAGAGCAGCATGGGTGGGACGGTCAGCAGTCCGCCCCGGCCGACGGAGGTCATGGTGAGCAGGAACGGCTTGTGCCGGGTCCGCCCGTGGATAGCGTGGGCCGCCGCCAAGGCCGGGAGTGTGAACCCCAACGTCTGCACGAGCCCCGCGACGCCCACGACCCAGTCCGGCGCGTCGAGCCGCGCCAGCAGCACCGGAAGGACGGTGGTGGAGTCGAAGAAGCTGAGGCCCAGGAAGAAGGTGCTGGAGTCCAGGAGCAGGAGGCCGGCATTCCAGCGAAAATGGCGGGCGGCGAAATCCGCCGCCCGCTCATCCACGTTATTGCGCTCGCCCGCCGCTGCTTCTATCCGCCGGTCCCTGCCTTGTCGCCCGTTTGAGCTTTCTTCATGTCCTGCAGCAGCGGCACGATCCGCGGATACCCGACGAACACCTTCAGAACGAAGTAGTTGAAGAACTGGTCGTCCGTGCCCTTGGCGGTGGGCGTGCCGTTCTCCGTTAGCGCTTTGCGGGCGATGGATGCCGCCGTGGCAAGCTGATCCTGCGTGATAATCGCGCGCAAGGCGCCGGAAAGTTTGCTCAAAGTGTCCGCCTGCGCGTTGTCCCGTCGCTTCACGTAGTCGTCCTGAAGCTGCTTGACCTTTTCGTCGAAATCCTTGGGAATCGACGCGCCAGCCAGCATTTTCTGGCGGGTCGCCCGGATGTCCGTCGCGATGCCCCGGATGGGAGGCACGGTCGCGTCCGCCAACGCCTTGTTGTAGTCCCTCTGGGACTTCTCCACGGCGGCGATGATCCGGTCGATCTCGTCGGGCTTGAGCTTGAGCTGGTTCAGGATGCGCAACTTGTCGATGTCGGCGATGTCGTCCAGCAGCGCGGATACTTCTGTGGGAATCGGGCTGTCTTGCGCGCAGAGGGGCCTCCAGGCGGAGCTCGCCAGGGCCGCCAGCGCCATCACGCAGACTATCCAACGGACGCGTCTCATGGGATGCTCTCCTCGCGGTGATTATAACAGGTTCTGTCCGGCTGTCTTTTCACCTTATGCGTTTCCAGTGCTTATCGGGTTACACGGCTGCATTCCAGTGTGTGCGGAGGCGTATAATGAGACATCTTCTCGAGAAGGAAGGAGCACGGAGATGCCGACTATTACAGCCCCTCGAATAGACGAACGGCTGCGCGCCCAGGCCCAGGAAGCGGTGAGGAGCGCTACCAATACGGGCCGCAAGAGGGACCCTGCCCTGGCCAGGCTGAGGGAGCTCGGAACGGAGCTCTGGCTCGATACCGGGAACCTGGAGGAGGCGCAGGCCCTCTGGACCGCCGAGTTCAGCGCGCTCACCACGAATAATACGCTGGTCAACCAGGTGGTGCAAACCGGCGTGCTGGACGAACAGATCAAAGAGACTATCCACGATCTTATAGACGCCGATCCAGACATCTCGGAAGAGCAGATGATCATGGAGCTCGGCTTCGTCACGAACTGCATTCAGGCGATCCGGCTGGTCAAGGCGTTCGGCTGCATGGTGAGCGTGGAGCTCCATCCGTCTGTCGCCGAAGATATTGAGCGCTCCGTCGACTACGCCGAGCGGTACTTTGCCGTCTGTCCCGAGCGGTTCTACATCAAGATTCCCCTCACGCCGGAGGGCTACTGCTCGGTAGCGCGGGTCCGCCAGAAGGGCATTCCAGTCAACTACACGCTCGGGTTCTCCGCCCGACAGAACTATCTCGCCGCCGCAATCTCCAACCCCACCTTCTGCAATGTGTTCCTGGGCCGGTTGAACTCCTTCGTCTCAGACAACCGGCTAGGCGACGGCAAGCATGTAGGGGAGAAGACCACCCTCGCGACGCAGCAGGCCATCCGCCAGCTCCGGGACGCCGGTCGTAGCGAGACCCGCCTCATCGCTGCCAGCATGAGGGACGCGGCCCAGGTGCACGACCTGGCGGGTGTGGACGTCTTCACCATGCCGCCCAAGGTGGCGAAGCAGTTCCTGGACTCCCACCCGGATCCGGCGAGCCTCACATCGCAGCTCGGGCAGCAGCCGGAGGTGACCTTCCTTCCGGGCGTGGACACCAAGCGGCTGGACGTGCTCTGGAACGTTGACGACAGGGTCAAAGCCCTCGCCGACGACCTGCGAAGGAGGGGAGCGGCGAACCTGTCCGGCGACGATCTGCGCGAGGCGGACCGCGATCGCGGCGCCGGCCTCTTCCACAGCTTCTCGTCCGTGGACGTGCAGGAGATCCGCGAGCAGGGCAAGATTCCGTCCTGGGACCGCTGGGCCGACGAGAAGGATGTCCCGCTGGACTATCTCATGACGGAGAGCGCGCTCCAGAGCTTCGCCAAGGACCAGGACGCCCTGGACGATCACCTGCGCTCCCTCACCCGCCAGCGTTAGTACTGACAGGGTGACAAGGACTCGGAGCGCGGTCACCAGGTCACCAGGTCACCAGGTCATCCCCGCCATGGATCGCGCGCTCTTCGCCGCTCTAAACCGGGGCGCGGCCAACCCGCTCCTGGATTGGCTGATGCCCCGGATCACCAATCTCCATCAGGCGGCGTGGTTCATCGTGCCAGTCGTTCTTGCCTGCGTGGCGGGACTGTGGCGCGGTGACAGGCGGCTCCGCGTAGCCATCATTTGTGCCATCGCGGCAGTGGGAATGAGCGATCTGACCGCCAGCCGGCTGGTAAAGGCTGTCATCCACCGCGACCGCCCGTGCCGCCTGGTCGCCCCTACAACCGGAATGGCCGATCCGGACACGCGGCTCCTCCCGGGCAAGCCGAAGCCCCACGGGTACGTATCGTCGCCGCAGAGAGACTGCCCCGGCTCCTCCTCTTTCCCGTCCAACCACGCCTCCAACATGATGGCGCTTGCCGGGGTGGGGTGGTGGTTTACGCGCAACCGCGCCAGGTGGCTCTGGTTCCTGCTCCCGCTAGTCATCGGGTACAGCCGCATCTATATCGGCGTCCACTACCCATCGGACGTGCTGGGAGGCTGGATTCTGGGGGGCTGTGTCGCGGCTCTCTGCATCTTGGTCGCAGCGAGCACAGGCGCTCACCCCACAGGGCCTGCCGTACAGGGACCTGCTGTCTAACCTCCGCGACACGACTACCCGAGTAGCCCCGCGCCTCCGTGCTCGGGGCCGGACCTTTCTGCCCGTGGACCGCCCTCGATTTCTTGCAGGAGGATTCCCGGGTAGGTGGCGAAGAGAGAGACGCAACTGTTCGTCCCCGTTGCGCTCATCCGCCGGCGCTCGCTCGCAAGGAGGGAAACGCCACCATGGTCCGACACCGATTTGTCACCCTGGTCCTGCTTACCAGCTTCATTCTTGTTTCGTTCGCGTCCGACGCTCAACGGCTCTGGGGCGGCCCGAGGATGGCCGCACCCGTCAAGCCTCCGGATTCCATCCTGGTCCGCTTCCGGCCCGGCATGACCATCGCCGGAATGAGGCGAGTACAGACTGTTGCGGCAGCCGCGCCGGCTCGCCAGAATGCCGGCCCCGTGGTTCGGGCCAAGCCGCTGGTGTGGCAGCGGGAGATTCCCAAGCTGGGCATTCAGGTCTACCATATGCCGGACGCTACGCAGCTCAACACCTACCTGACTGCGCTGCGCAGGATGCCGGAGGTCCTCTACGCCGAGCCCAACTACCACTTCATCCTGCTGTCCGATCCCAACGACCCGTATTACAGCAAGATTGAGACCATCACCAGCGACCCGAAACACGTCCTATTCGAAGGGGATGAGTGGCGCTACCAGTGGCCCTTGCTGTTTGTTCAGGCGGTTGCTGCATGGGGAGTCTGGCCGAAAACCTACTACACGGCCACAACCAAGCCTGCTAATTCCGTGAAGGTCGCCGTCATTGATACCGGCGTCGACAAGACCCACCCCGACTTCATTAACGCCGGCGGTACGAGCACGGATGCCCTGTATGGTGGGCAGCTCGACCTTGCCGATTCTCGCGACTTCTTTGGCGGCAGCATCACCGCTAATCCCGCCGATGACTATGGTCACGGTACGCACGTGACCGGCATCATTGCCGCCGCCACCAACAACAGCGTCGGCATTGCGGCGCTGGGCTTCCCGTCACAGGTGATGGTGCTCAAGGTCACGGATCCTAGTGGAGACGGCGATGACGCCGACGTCGTGACCGCGATGATCTGGGCCGCCGACCACGGCGCGATGGTCATCAACATGAGCATCGCGGTCAATGGAGGATACTCGCAGGCCCTTCAGGACGCGGTCAACTACTGCTGGGGCAAGAATGCGCTCATAGTGGCCGCAGCGGGAAACGACGGCGTGGACTATGTGCGCCGCTATCCAGCCGCCTGTGACAAAGTGTTGGCGGTGGCGGCGACTACCTTCGCAAGCGCCGGTACCATTCCACCCTACGAGGCCAATACCTCCTACTCGAACTCCGGCCTCTACGTGGGTATCGCGGCGCCGGGCGGAGACGCCACGTTCTGGAACGGCACCAGCGGGCTCGGCACGGGACTGCAGGAAGAGCTGTACACGCAGGTCTGGTCGACCACCCCGACGTATCCTGTGGCCCTAACCGAGGCGGGGCTGCTTGAGAACAACTACGGTTACTTGGAAGGCACCTCCATGGCGAGTCCGCATGTCGCGGCGCTCGCGTCGCTGTACGCGGGGTACAAGGGCTACACACAGAGCACGGCGCAGGCGCCGCTCTTGATGATGCGCGCCATCCAGAAGGGCTCCGACAACATTGCCGGGAGGTCCGATGGCGGATGGACGACCGCCGTCGGGCATGGCAGAATCAATGCCCTGGCCACCCTTCAGGACACTTTCGGGGACGGCCGAGGCGCCACAACGCCAGGCTGCATCACGGGGCAGGTTACGTACTACGGCACGCCCGTACAGAACGCCTCCGTAACCGCTACTCTTCAGGGGACTAACCGCTCCTTCAACGCAGACAGCAAGGAGGATGGCAATTACCGGCTGGCCAACGTTCCAGCCGGCACCTATAACGTGAGCTGTCAGTATTTTGGGATTATCAAGAATAGCGTCATCACGGTGCTGGCAGCCCGCGACTCCCCGGCGAACGACTTTGAGATGGACGCCTCCAACATCGTCGTTACCGTGACGCCGCACACAGTCACGATTAACTCCGGCGATACCTATCCCTTCTCCGCCACGGTTACGGGCACGTCCAACACAGGCGTGCTCTGGAGCGTCATCGACGGGCCCGGCAGTATCGGAGCGAATGGCGTGTACCATGCGCCGTTCAGCGGCGTGCTGCCGCCCACCGTTACAATCCAGGCTAGCAGTCTGGTCGATCCCACCAGGTCCGACACCGCCGTCATCACAGTTATCGGCCATTCCAGCCTGCTGGCCACGGCTACACTCGTCCGGAACGGCAGTCAGATCCAGGCAACAGTCACAGTCAAGAACGTGGGTACTGCGAATACGACAAACGCGCAGATCACTTTGGTCAAGCTGAAGGACGCGGAAACCGGTACAACGGTCACGGGCTCTCCGCTGCCGGTATCGCTGGGGACGCTGGCCGTTGGGGCTTCGACCACAGTGGTGCTGACCTTCGACGGCTCGGTCGGTACGTCGGGTCAGACCGCGTCGGTCTCGGTGGGAGGGAACTTCACGGGCGGCACCTTCGCGTCGACCCAGTTCACGTCTCTGCCGTAGCCCTGGGGAGGAGGTTAGCTACTCCTCCTCCAGGTTGGCCAGCGCCTCCGCGAAGTCCGCGGACGTAAGCTGCTTATTGATCTCCTGTCCCGACGCATCAGAGATGCGAATGAGGGCCTGGAGCCCGGCTTCGTTCACGACGGCGCGCAGGTCCGCGCCGCTGAACCCGTCCGTCGAGTCGGCCAACTGGCCCAGATCGACGTCGTCGGCGATCCGCACGCCGCGCGTGAACAGCTTGAGCAACTCCAGGCGGGCGTCGCGGTCCGGCATGGGGATCTCGATCTCCCTGGAGAGCCGGCCGCCGCGCCGCACGGCGGGATCCAGCATGTCGGGCCGGTTGGTCGCCCCTACGATGAAAACCCGGCTGTTGGGCTTCATGCCGTCCATCTCCTGGAGGAACTGGTTGACTACCTTGTCGGAGTGGATGGCGATGCCGCCCGCCCGCACGGGCAGGAGGGCGTCTATCTCGTCGATGAAGATGATGGACGGGGCGTTGGAGCGCGCTCGCGCAAACAGGTCCCGCACGCGCTTCTCCGACTCGCCCACGTACATCTGATTGATGTCCGCGGGCGTGATGGAGAAGAACCGGCACCGGGCCTCGTTAGCCAGCACGCGTGCAATGGTGGTCTTGCCTGTGCCGGGCGCGCCCTTGAGCAGAATGCCGGTGGGAGTCTCGACACCCAGCTCGCGGGCCATGTCCGGCTTCTCCAGCATGAGCTGCATCTGCCGGAGCTCGCGTTTGGTCTTGGGGGCGAGAACCAGGTCGTTCCAGGAGAGCCGCTTGCCGTCCGTGGCCGCATGTTCGGAGCCTGCCGGACGGGGCTCCTGCGTGTAGCTCTGCACCAGGACGGCATACTGGTTGTTGGCCGGCTGGAGTTCCTGGGCCCTGCGCGCGAAATTGATAGCCTCGTCCTTGTAGCCGAGGCCCTTGAGGCACTGCGCGAGGTAGTAATGCGCCCGGTCATGCCGCGGCTCGCGGGCGATGGCGTCGCGGAACCAGTGGGCGGCTTCCCGCAGAAGGTCATGGTGCGCGCGGAACTTGCGGCTCCGCTCGCGAGCGATGGGGTCTATGCCGAGAACGTGCGCGCCGTAGCCGACGGCAAGATCGCCCAGGGTGGGCTTGATGGACTCCGAGCGCTTCCACAGCGCCCAGCCCAGGCGGAAGCGCGCCTCCACGCTGTGGGCGTCCAGGCTCACGGCTCGGCGGAACGACTCGATCGCTCCCGTCCAATCGTTCGCCCGGGACCTGGCCAGTCCGCGCTCTATAGCTTCCTGTACTCTATTGGTTTCAATTGCTCCGTTGCCCAACTCGCGTGCTCCAGGCAATACTACGCCGGCTTGAGGCTGCTGGTTGCGGCGAATCACATTATAACACGGGGCCGAACGGCGGGCAGGCGGTCTTGACCAACAAGGTCCGTATCGGTACAATACGGGCAGAGGGCCAATTCCCGTCCTGAAATGGAGCTGTAAGAAGAAGTTGAAACGCGCGCTCGCCTTTAGGGTGCTGTTGCCGTTGGTGCTCCTCCCGGGAGCCGTGGCGCTCCCCGGGTGCCGCGCCGTGAGCGCCGGAACTACTCCAGCCGGAATGAAAGTGCGGCGCGCTCCCCTTGTTCCTCCCATCCCCAACATTGATTACACGGCCGTCAAACCGAACGAGGTCGGCCGCATTCCGGTGCTGATGTATCACGCCATCGGTGCGCCGCCGTACGATGGCGTCCGATACGACAGCGCCGGGCTCAACATCCCGCCAGACACGTTCCGGCAGCAGCTCGAGATGATGTACGCGGCCAACTGGTACCCTGTCAATATGCGAGACGCGCTCACTGCGCGGATGCAGGTGCCCGTCGGCAAGACCCCGGTAGTGATCACCTTCGACGATTCTCGCGGCACTCAGCTCCGCTACCTCGAAGACGGTTCCATGGATCCGGATTGCGCGGTCGCCATCCTCGAGCAGTTCCACGCCACGCATCCGGATTGGCCGCTACGCGCGACCTTCTACGTGCTACCCGAGTCCAGGTGGAACCCGGCCCCCTTCTATCAGCGCAAGAGCGCCGCCAGAAAGCTCCAGTATCTGGTAAGCCAGGGCTACGAGATCGCCAACCACTCTACCACGCACCGGCTGATGACCCATCTCGACGCACATACCCTCGCGTGGGAGATGGCCCAGTGCATCCGATACGTCAAGAAGCTTGCGCCTGCGGCCACCATGGACACAATGGCCCTTCCCGGCGGCGCTAGGCCCAGCGACGGCGCCCGCCTGGCCGTACTGCTCCACGGCTGCGACGGTGGAATCACGTACGAAAACCGCTGTATCCTCGATGCCTGGGGCGGCCCCACGCCCTCACCAATCAGCAAGCACTTCGACCGGACCGCCATTCTGCGCATCGGGTCGCAGCCGGGGAACATCGAGACATGGATTGAGCGCCTCTCGCATAGCCGCCATTTCCGGCCCTACGTGAGCGACGGGGACCCGGACGTGGTGTCGGTGCCCCGGTCGTGCGCGGCGGAGGTGAATCCAAAACGCCTGGACGGCGCCCGCCTCTACATCTATGACGACGGCACGGGAAAGAAGGTGGTCAAGAAGTCTCGCACCAAGATCAGCCACCGGCGTAGCAAACGGCGCCATAGTCACTGACCGTAACCAGTAATTCCCGATGGCGCTCCTCCTGACCGAACACGACGTGGCCGCGCTCCTCTCCATGCCGGCCTGCGTCGAGGCCGTGGAGCAGGCGTTGGCACGGCAGGACCAGGGGCTCGTACAGAACCAGCCGCGCCGCCGTCTCCGTGTGCCCCACGGACTTCTGCACTGCATGGAGGCGGCGGACCTCGGCGCCGGTCGCATGGGCCTGAAGGTGTACGCCTCCTTCCCACCCCGTACGCGTTTCCTCGTGCTCCTGTACGACGCCACTTCCGGCGATCTGCTCGCCCTCATAGAGGCCGACCGTCTGGGCCAGATGCGCACCGGCGCGGCTACCGGCGTGGCCACCCGCTATATGGCCCAGGAAGACGCGCGTGTCCTCGGCCTCTTTGGAGCGGGGTGGCAGGCGGAATCGCAGGCGCTCGCCGTGGCCCATGTGCGCAAGCTAGAGCGCGTCCTCGTGTTCAGCCGGACCCGAGGACCACGAGAGGCGTTCGCGGAGCGGCTCGGAAATCAGCTCGGGATCGAGGCCCGGGCGGTGGATTCGCCGCAGGCCGTGCTGGAGGAGGCCGACATCGTCGTGACCGCAACCACGTCTAGGTCACCGGTGTTCGACGGGAAGCTGCTGCGGCCGGGAACGCACGTCAACGCGGTGGGCTCTAACTCACTGGCGAAGGCGGAAGTGGATGTCGATACTGTCGCTCGCGCCGCGAGAGTGGTGGTCGACTCCGTCGACCAGGCGCGGGCCGAGTCCGGGGACTTGCTAGCGCCGATAGAGCTGCGCAAGCTTCGGTGGGAGCAGGTCTATGAACTCAGGGAAGTCGTTGCGGGTCGGCAGCCCGGGCGACGGTCCGCGCAGGAGATCACGCTCTTCAAATCCAACGGCCTTGCGCTCGAAGACATCGCGGCGGCCTCCGTCGTCTACGACCGGGCCATGCAGCAAGAGATCGGTCACGAAGTGCCGCTATGGGAGTGAATTAGCCGTGAATGAACGTGAATTAACATCCATGGGAGAGTTCACCGATTCTATAGCAAGCTACTAGGGTACGGAGCCAGAACCCGGACATCCTCGAATCCTATCCCCGTTCATTAGCGGCTAATCTGCTAGGTCCGCGCTGACCTCCGTGATGTACCAGTTGTCGCCGCGCTTCTTCAGCACGAAAGCCACGTTGTACGTGTAGTCCTGCCCGTCCGATCCGACGAGCGTATGCGAGCCGTAGACCATCTGTGCCCCGTTGGAGGCGGGCTCCACTTTGTCCAGGTGGTACGCCACGGTGCGCATCGTCTTGAACGCCTCGCGGGTCCGGTCCAGGTAGACTGACGCGGCCAGGGGCGTCCGCGAGTTACCCTGGGACGTGAGCATGAGGGTATCGCCGGCCGCCACGTGGGCCTGTAGCCGCCCGATGTCCGCGCTGCGAAACGCGGTCTCGATATCGGCGATAGCCGCCGCGAGGGAAGCGTCCTTAGTCAGCGGGGCCGCTTGGACGTGTACGGGCTGATACAGGTAGTAGGCGCTGTCGTCCGGTACGTCGGCACGGGCCGGGGGAGGGGACTGCGGCGCCTTCTGTGGAGGCGCCGGGACGCCGCCGTAATCGGCCGTGTAGCTCTCCCCAGTAGGCTCGTAATACTCAGGCGGCGCATTCTGGTAGACAGGAAGCGCCTGCTCGAAGCCGAACTGGAAGTCACCCGAGCCAAACCCAAAGGCGAAGCCACCGCCAAAGATGTATGAAGGGCCGTAGCACGGCACGCCGTTCACCACAACATACTTTCTCTGGAAAAAGTGGGGGCGATAGACGAACACGCGCGGCGACACCCCCCGGGCAGGCGCAACGGGCCGAACGACGACCCCCCTGGGGGTTAAGGGAACTCCGGGTCGCTCGCGCCGAGCCTCGGGGCCACTCTGTGCGGCCACGGGGGCACTGGCCCCCAGAGTTACGGCGGCCGCCGCCGCTGCTATCACCCATTCCGCACGCATTCTCGCATCCCCACTTTCGAAGTCCGGTTGTCTTCCAGCAGGGGTGACAACCTGATCAATATGACGGCCCGCTGCCGGTCCGAGTTACCCGCGACGCTACTCTGCTGCCGGATATGACCCCAGGATTGTGACGAACAGGGCGTGCTCGCGGAGCTGGGCAACTGCCTTAGACACTCCTGCATCGCGCAGGTGCCCCTGAACGTCGATGTAGAAGACGTACTCCCACTGGGCGACCTTGGCGGGCCGGCTCTCTATCATGGTCAGGTTGACATCGTACTTTTCGAAAGCCGCCATGGCGCGAAAGAGCTCCCCAGAGCGGTTGTGGACGCTGAACATCAGGCTGGTCTTGTCGCGCCCGGAGGGCTCTGGCTCGTTGTACCCCAGTACCAGGAACCGGGTCCGATTGCTGGGGTTGTCCTCCGTGTGCTCCACCAGGATCGGCAGATCGGCCAGCTCAGCCGCCAGGGCCGGGCATAGGGCTGCGGCGCCTGGCTCCTGAGCGGCGATCTCCGCGGCCTTGGCGGTGCTGGAGACCTCTACCCGCTCCGCGCTGGGTACGTGGCTGCGCAGCCATTGGCGGCACTGGGCAAACGGCTCGGTCTTGGAGTAGATGCGCCGCACGTCCTCCAGCGCTCGGCTCCGCGTAGCCAGGTTATGCACGATGGGAACGAAGATTTCCGATACGATGCGGAGGTTCGTGACCATGAAGGTGT
>CAYNFH010000081.1:0-4619 GCA_964396385.1 uncultured Chthonomonadaceae bacterium
GGATTGACCCACCACGCCGCCACGAGGCAGAGCACTGCTAGCCACGGATTCCGTCCTGCTCCGCAGATCCTTGAATTTGACACGCGCGTGTCAAATTCGGTCCCGGCGGCGCCAGATTCGGTGCCCCTCCCCCCAATTCTGGGGGAGCTTTCGAGGAAGGCGGGACGGCCAAGAAATGTTGCGGCTGTGGCAGGCCCTCACCCCCCAACCCAAGGACCCGGCGCCGGACCTGCGCTGGCGGGCGGCGGAGCTGCGGTCGCTCGCTCGGCTGTGCGGAAGCCCGCCCGGCTCCTGAGCGCGCCGATTCCCGCCCAAGAACGGGAGAGCGGGAGCCGGGGTGAGACATTGTCTCAAATTGTGTATTGACGCGGTGGTGCGAGATTCGGGGCAGGCAATCCGGCATCTCGCCACGAGCGTCTGGGCGGTAATGGGTAGAGGTTGCGCAAACAGCGAAGAAAGCGTAGTAAGGGAGCGCAGCCGACCTTCCCAAGCTGAAGCGGGGCAGGACTCTCTTATTGCGCGGAATGCGCGGTAAGCGCGGTAAGGATGCAGGTTCCGAGGGCTCTGCCCTCGTGCTCCCGCTGAGGGGGCTTCATTCGCCCCCTCAGCCTCCCCTCATAACGAGCCGCTCTGCGGGCTTCGCAGGCATTGCCGGAACCGCGACCGTCCCTTCGGGACAGTTCCCGCGGGCCGGCTGCTGCCCCGTGTTCGGCGGGACTCACCCCCATACCCCCGAGGAGTGACTGCTTCGTTGACACCGAAGAGGTCACAAGTTCAGATCTTGTACCGCCCATGTCGAATCCCGACTGCCCCCGTCTCCGGTGCCCATTCCGCCGAAGGCGCGGGGTGATTCCGCTTGAAGACGCGTAGTGATTCCGCCGGATTGTGCAGCTCGCACCCCCGACTCGCACCTACTGACTAAAATGAAGCGCCAATTTCCCGTATAATGGCCCGCTCCATTGTGGAGCACCGCTCTGAGAGGAGGGACCATGGAGAGGGAAGCGATTCACGAAATGTGCGTGCGGCTAGAGGAGTACATCCGGGCACACAACTGGACGCCCACGTCGCGTCGGCAGCGGCAGGACTACGAGGAGCTGCTCACATACCCTGGCCGGCTGGTAGCTGAGTTCGACCGCTTGCACTTGGCGGCGGAACAGGGCGAGAGCGAGAACTCAAGAGGGTAGACTCAATCTGTTGTTGCTGGGAAAATGCCGGCAGGACTATCCTGCCGGCATTCCTCCTGCGCTCCGTTGGCCCTAGGCGGCCCCAAGTCATGCGTAGCCGCGTACCTGCGTTCTCTGCGGCAAGGAACCACGGTACTTGCCGTCCCAAGGGCCGAGCCACACCGCGCTCCAGCCCGCCTCGGCACGGCCGCTTGTGATCGCGGACAAGGAGCGGTCAGGCGCTCAGCCAAGTGGAATCTGACGCGGGAGGGAGAGGGTGGCGCTCGATGGCATCCACGATGCTGCCCGGGACTTCGCAGACTTCGCGAACACCGTTCTGGAGCACTGGAGAGCTTGGGCTGCCCTAGATGGCGTTCCGGAGGTTCTGCGGACACGGCAAGTGTTCGAAGAAGGGCAGAACGGGGAGGTCTCGGTTCGCGACGTCTCTGAGATCCGGCGCAACTATCGGCCCTCGGTCAGTAGCCATTGGAACGACGCTGGCTTGTGGCTCCTGCCGAGCGCCCGCGCATGCGTGGGCAAGCTCCTCGCGATGGGGGTACTGCTCCCCCTGCAGATGTCCGCTCCAGACGGGACGCCAATCCCCAACCCAAGCCTCGACCAAATGCTCTACGGGCTCGTAGAGCGCCTGCGCGGGCTCATCATGGCGGTGGTCGAGCACTACGATACCTTGGAGCCGACCGAACCCCTGCTTTTCGGCGCCTTCCAGCAGTTTGTAGAAGCATCGAAGCCCCAGAATCGAGTCGCGTGGGTTGTGGCTCCCCTGGTCGGCTTCAGTTCTGAAGTGCCGGAACTCCACCTAACAGAGAGCTTGCATCTCAGTCCATTCACGCCTGCGGAGAAGACAGAGGTCTTCGGCATCGCTGGGTCCAGCATGCTCCCTCCCACCCAAGCTGACTTCCAGGCATTCACCAGTGCAGCGTACAAGCTATCCGCCAAAGTGCCATTCGACGGAGTACAGATAGGCACAGCAGTGGCCCCCGAGGTTGGTCAGGCCATAACGGCATTTCGGCTGGCCGCTCCAGGCTTCGTGGGCGCGCTCCGCCTGTTCGAGCACTACGGCAATATACTCTCAATGGCAACGCTCGGCAATCACATGGTTCAGACCGGGATCGGTCCAGACTACCTCCTCAGGCGGGACGGAATCGCTGTTCTCCAAGAGACCATCCGCGCACTTACATTGCTGGGGCCAGAGGTGCAGAACACGGTAGCGGTTAGTCGCTTGAACCAGGTCTACAATCGCAAGGAGCCGGAAGACCGCGTGATCGACTGTGCTATCGCGCTGGAAAGCTGCCTTCTACCGGATAGCGATAACCGCGACCTGTCCTATAAGCTGCAGATGCGAGCAGCGGCTCTTCTTGCCCAGGAAAGGCCACCCTCTGAAACGCAGGAGTTCCTCAAGGTCGCGTATGCGGTGCGAAGCAGGATCGTCCACAAGGGCCAGCGGCTCCACGGCACCGAACTTGCGCAGATGATCCGCAACAAGCTAGATGGCCAGGAGCCAACCGGATTCGTCGAGAGCCTCCATGACTACACGCGCCGCATCGTGCGCCACGTAGTTCTCTGGTGTGCTGGCGGCAAGAAGCCAGAGAGGCTGGCCGACGACATCGACGGCCGATTGCTGGCAGCAGTCAGGCAGCATGCATCCACGACGGCGCCCCCATCGGCCTCGTGACGTATTGCGAAGTCTTCGTTGCCGCTCCGTGATGACTTCGGCGACTAAGACGCGCGGAGGAACTAGACGGATGTACCCTGAAACGATGCTTCGGGAGAGCCCTTCGTTCCCCACTTTCTGAGGCTTGCGGGTACGCGCGCTAAGCGTGGAAAGCGCCTAAAGGCGGGCGGTTAGCTCAGGGGGAGAGCGCTTCGTTGACGCCGATGTGTCACAAGTTCAAGTCTTGTACCGCCCACGTCGAATCCCGACTGCCCCCCGTCTCCTGCAAGTCTTGCTCTGAGACATTGTCTCAAATTGCCGCGTTCGCGGCCCTCTTGGACGGGCGTCTCTCGCCGATTGAATAGCTCTGATGGCGTTCCACTACAATGTGAGCGGGCCCGCTCACATTGTAGTGATTTGCTCCCATCGCTGGACGCTCATGGGCGGCTTTCGGAGCGGTGGGCGGAGAGGAGATCCTGGTGAGCGCCTCGTCCGACGCGAGCCTGCCGACACAGGTGGAAGCTGAATCTGAGCGGAAGGCTGGGAACGATATTGTAGTATGCGGCATCGACGTGAGAGCCAATAGGCCGCTTGCTCAGCAGATCGAGCAGAACGCCAACGGCCCGACGGTGGGGGACCCGCCCCAGGCAGGCTCCAAGTCGCTTCCCCATTTTCATCCGGTGTCTCGACAACCAGGCGGGCACGCATTCTATGAAACGGTTAAACGCAAATCAATCACAGAGAAGCAATCACTCCATGCGGTATTTCACTCCAGCTCTATACGCACGGACGAATTCGTCGGATGAGGCAGAGGCGGAGGTTGCCAGCCAGTTGTGGGAAGCCGCCATCGCCGAATACGAGCGTCACCTGAAGAACTTGCCGGCTGGTCCTCAGCAGCTTGCTCGGCTGTTGCTACACGATGCGAGCATTCTCGAACTTGCTTCCGCCAACTTCCGCCACGGTCAGAGTATCGGCCCAGGGGAACGCGACGACGCTTCGATATGCGCTCTGTGGCGAGGTGAAACAGAGTCAGCCGGTTCGAGAGTTCCCATTTGACCCTCGGAGTCGCATCTGGCTCTATGACGAAGTTGACGGGTCTGATGGGCGGTTCTGGCACAGGATACTGAGCAGCGACGGTTCCGTTTTAGAGATCCCGTTCTCGGCGATAGCCATCCAGGTTGCCCACACATCACACCCTGAAGCAGCCCTTTCCTCAAGCGACCACGCGCAGCGGAACGGAGCCCGTATCGCTCTTACGGCTTGACCGGTATATCCGTATCGCTACCGTCCCTGCTCTCCAGGTAACGAAATCTGAGACATTGTCTCAGATTGCCGTGATCGCGGCCCTGTTGGATGGGCGTCTGTTGCCGATTGTATAGGTCTGATGTCATTCCACTACAATCTGGGGGTATCCCCCCAGATTGTAGTGCTTTGCTCCCATCGCTGGACGCTCACGGGCGGCTTTCGGAGAGGTGGGCGGAGAGCAGATGCTGGTGAGCGCCTCGTCCGACGCGAACCTGCCGGTCTTTATCAATCCGGCGCGGCACGCCGTGATGTCGCGGCACCTCTGGCTGCTGCTTCAGAATCGCAGCTCTGGGGCGTTGACGCTCTGATCGGGGACGTGCTGAAGGATCCGGCTGCCCCTTCCAGGGCAACTACGCTATACGGACGCGGTGGATTGCGACGCTGGGGAACGGCCGCCGGTCGTGGAATCGTCGCGGCTCATCGCTACGGGGTACCGTGCCCAGTGTTTCCCGTCACACCTCGTCGCCTGGGGAAGGGCG
>CAYNFH010000081.1:4629-10615 GCA_964396385.1 uncultured Chthonomonadaceae bacterium
GGTCATCGTATCGGGGCTGGGAGAGCACAGCGAGAAGCCAGAGGAGCAGTACGAGCGCATCGAGCGCCTGGTCGAAGGACCGTACTTGGAGCTGTTCCACCGGCCCGGGAACGGACTGTTCCCGCCGAGGGCGGCCTGGACGTTCATCGGCAACGAGTCCACAAGCAAAGACGTTACGGAAGATCCGGTGGCGTTGAGAGCGTGATCGAGCCCATGATAAGCGAATCTACGAATCCCGAGCCCAGCCCCCGCGGTGTTCGGGCCGCAGGTCCGTTTGTGTGGCGCAGATAATCGACAGGTAGTCGCGAATCTCCACGGTTAGGTGAATCTGCAGCTGGGCGTATGCACGTTGCTCAACCCTGAACCGCTCTTGTGTCCGTGAATCGCACTGTCGCTGATACACGAACCACGCGAACAGCAGCAAGCACGCGAACATACAAAAGCTGAAGAGCCTGTTGTCACCGTCTTCCACTATCTACCTCCAGCCCCACCCTCGCCCCTCTGGACACTTCAGGGATTACTGTCACCGCGAATCCTCTCAATGGTCAGCCGGCCGAATATCTCGTCCGGCAACTCCTGAGCGATGATGCGGTACTCCACCTCCAGACAGCCTACATTGTCGGTGGGCAGGGTGATCTTCAGGGCGTCCACATCCGCCGTCATCTTGTGCTTGAGCCGAATCACGTTGATGCGCAATTGCACTCCGTTAGTCCTTGCGTCCTGCGCACTAGGATTGCACACCCTTGGCCGCGAGACATTTGGTGGCGGCGGCGGTAGCCCCGTTGGACGCAAGGCGATATTGCTCAGCTCCTCCAACGCACTGTTCCCGGCCCCAATGTGAGAGAGCGCCATGAGGTTCTTCATATACGCTGCGTTCCCGAAGTCTTCGGGGTCCGGGGGCTGGGGCGCATCAGTGGCGTGCATTTCCGTCTTGGACGGCTTCGGCACAGCACCGGCCGTCATGCCCACGGGAAATCGTAGGAAGATGTCCAGGTCCGTTGCCGGTGCACCGCCGTCGTTCCGAATCTCCAGCGCGACGGTGTAAGTACGTCGCCTGCCATTTTCGCGCCGCAAGTTCTGCCGCAGGTACTCCTCGCAAGCAGCATAGTAATTCTGCAAAGCCGCATTGAATGTCTTGCGGCCGGCGTCCGAGAGCATGCCGATCTTGAACGCGCCGTAGCGTCGCTCGGCTTCAGCATCTGGATCATTCGGGTCCGGGGGCAAGTCTGGCAAGGCGAGAATGTCCTCCAGGGTGAACGACCTCGTGTTGCCGGCGACTGCCTCAGTTCTGGGAGGCTGCGCGGGCACTGCGGTGCGCGGCAGTGCGATGTGAAGGAGTGGACTCCTGTCGCGAATCTGCTGCATTACTGCCGGGATGTCGTCTATGGTGAGGTCCGCAGGTACCTCCAGCGTGATAGTTTCGGATCCACCGGCAAACACGATCTTCGGCGCCGGGCGCGACACTTCGAGAGCCTTGATTCGACCCTCAAGCACCTTGACCTGTTTGGCATGGGGATCTTCCGGCTCCTGGCGGCGGTATTTGTCCGGAAGGCGCGCAAAGTCTATGCCGAAGGAGCGCGCCGCGGACTTCATACCTGTGTCGCTCGTTATGAGCACAACCTCCTGCTCTGGGTGCAGCTCACGGTAGGCGAGAATATCAGCGATGAGCTGGTCGTCGGCATTGTGCGCAGATAGGCCCGGCTGCAATTCCCCGCTTCTGGGAAAGAAGTGCAGGTCTTCACCGTCGCGAATCGCCGCCGTGTCCGCGCTACCGCAGCTATCGAAGATGGCATCGAGTTGCCTTAGCAGCCCAGCGGCCCTCTCCTTAAGGTGCGGCTTCCGTCCGCTGTCCTTGTGGTCGTTCAACTCGCGAAAATTCACGCGGCTGAGCACGACCACGATGCGCTCGGTCTTCGGGAAGACCGCTTCCCGCCACCTCACATGATCGACCCGCTCGAAGTTGTAGAGTGAGCTGGTGTCTATGAAGACAGCCTTTGTAGCCATGCCGAAAACCTCGACTTGCCGTTCAGCCCGTCACGCCTAACGCGTGCGCGCCAATCCCCCTACCCAAGTCGTAGCGGGCCACCCAACTGCTCCTGCGGCGCAGCCACGGCTGTGAGCGCCAACCCCCTGTCAGTGTCGTTCGGGTTGGATGCCGCCGCCCCATCAAGCCATACGCGCCCTGATGGTCACAATCTCCAGTCCTCGTCAGTCTCGCTCGCCGCCTCGCTGTCCGTGCTTGTCCTGGGTGCCTCCGGTACTGGCACAATGGCACCCAGGGACCCAGGGTCGTAGGCGCGTACCGCCTGCTCGATGAGTATGGTTCGATTTCACCCTGTCCAGTTCTCCAGGGCCACCAGCTTACTGAATGCGTCTGCCGTGAGCCGTGCCGTAACCTTGTGCGTTCCTGCCATCGTGCGCATGTTCTGCACGTCCGTTGAGCGGAACCTGATAGCGTCGGCCGGGCATTCCCCGACCGCCCAAAGTATACACCCGTAGGCTAACGCCTGACAACGGGAAGGGTAGGCGCGAATGGCCAGGGGGGTCAATGCACCACGAACCTGACCCCAGCTCCTCTCAGCTTGTCGTACAGGGCGCGTTTGGCCACCGGGGATTGCGGAATGTTTACGGTGAAATGCGTCTCGGTCGCGCCAGCCAGGGGCCGCGACAGGTCAACGTCGGCCCCGCCGGGCTTAAAGCGCACCTCCCGCACATTCCCGGCATCGACTTGCTGCAGGAAGAGCGAGTAGTCGAGCGGCTTCCCGGTTGCCATGCGCTCCGGCGCTGGCGCGTCATGGTGCCGGAGCAGCACGACCACAGTCATCTGCTCCAAGACGAGCGCCAGGAGCAGCAGTGCGATAATTGAGAGCAAGACGCGCTGCATCTTCATAGCATGGCTCTGTCTTGGACCACCCAGCCACGTGGCTCGCTCATTGCCGCAACTGGAGCCGCCGGTCCTCGGCGATGCGCTCCAGCTTCTTGCGTTCGTGCTCCAATCGCCATTGTCTGATCGCACGAACAATTGGCCCGGAAGCCATGGCCGCCAGGCAGATGATGCTCGCCACGGCCCCGGCCATGGACAGGAGATTACTTTCGATCATTGCACCGTCTCCTTTCGGAGCCCGGCGCGTCTGGGCACTGGTCGCGGCGTTGACTATTCGGCCCGAACGGTGTTACGCTTAGGCCAGAGCCGGAGGGCGCTTCTGTCCCGGCAAGGTAGCAGCTCCCTCCCGTCTTCACCGCGGCCTGGTGTGCCCAACGCACCGGGCAGCCCTACTCTCGCCGCCAATTGGCGAAGCGGAAGTAGCGTCCGCAAGGACAAAAACCCTGGCGCGTCCAAGGGAGCGTACGCGCTCAGGGCTCAATCTGGCCGGTGGGCGCGCCTCACTATCCTGGCGATAGGCGCAAGAGGTCTCGTCCCACTATCGCAGAAGCCTGCGCAGGAGTCAACACTCCGTGCGCGCCAGGATGCCCGTCAAAGTTAGCGTGCCCGCTCGCCCGCTTATCGCGGGAGCAGGATTCCGGGCCGGTTGCCGGCGGGCTCTGAGCTCTGCATTGGGCGGCGCCGCCCAATGAGCCACTCAGGTGGGCGTCCGACAGTGCACAAACGGTGAAGCATTCTGCGGCGACAAGGCACAACGTCTCGCGACAGCGTTGGCGAGCGGTCGAGCTAGCAAAGAATTGACGGGCACCATGTGCCCCCAAGTTAGCCCTGTCACGCTCAGAGCGACCGCCGTCATCACGCGTATTATAGATGGGGCACGTGGCGCTCACCAGATGATCTAGTACTCTATCAATTGTGAAGCGAAGCGTACGCACCGAGTGGCGGCGGGCGCCCCTGCCCGCCCCCGGGCACTGAGGCCCGGGGCTACTCGGGTGCGCATGGCCGTTGAATCACAGTTGACGCATTACTAGGTTCACCCGCCCAATCCACTTCCCAGGGTTAGTAGAAGTAATGAACGTTGACGGCCTTCCAGACCTCTCCGGTCACCTCAATGCCTGGTCCGGTGACCTCGATATCCTCCGGCAGTGCCAGCTCCTGAACCAGCACGACTTCTGGACGTTCGCCCACAACCGTCGCGTCATCAGTTCTGGCGAATGGGCTGATTTGCTTTCCGACTTCCACCAGCGCGGCTGGATAAGGGCTGATGGGCTGGATTATGACGGTGGCACCCTCTTTCATCCGTTCCGCTTATATCCGTTAGCGGAGGCGGTCCGGGCAACCCGCCTGACGATCAAGCCGCCGCTCACATTGGACCCAAGCAGCTGCAGCGACCTCGAAAGCCGCATCCGCTCGGCCCTGCCGTCACTGAAGGGTATCAGTAAAGAGACAGACCGGCGCAACCGCATTGTCGACCTGGCGGTGCTCCTGGAGCCCCTATATTGGCGGCAGATTATCGGCTCGTACCAAATCCATGGCTTCAACATGGAAGCGGAGTACGACGCTGCGCTGCAACGACACCGGGAGCGCATGTATGACCTGACGCAGGGGCTAGACTCAGACGTCTGGCGCGAAGTGCACGATGAACTGCGCCTTGACGCAGCGCAGACCGACCGCAACGATCAGCTGTATCTCCTACTGCGTCTCGCAGACGCCGAGCGGCGATTGGGGCTGTGCGGTGAGGTCGGCCACGCCCTGTGGCTGCGGCACATGGCGGAGGTAATCCGCCGCGGATTCGAGGAGATCCAAGAAGTTGAGTGGCCAGAGGAGGATGTCGCGTTTGGCACATGGCCAGAAGGCTCGAGAACCAAGTTCTTTGGAGCAGAGCGCCCGCTTGATCATCCCCTGGACTGCGTGCCACGAGTCTCATGGCAGTTTGGGCTCCTAACCGGCAGCGTGGTGCGCTGGTACGTCGAGGGTCCCACCGAATACCACGCAATTCTGCGCATCATCCCCCGCCCGGAGCTATTGCGCGTTGAGATTGTAAACCTCGAGGGTGAATTTGCCAGCAAAGGCAATGCCGCGCTCAAATTGGCGGGGATGCTGGCTACGGACCTGCAGATGCGCCGCTACAGTATGGTCTCGTTTGATGCGGATGTGCCTGCCAACGTGAAGGTGATCCGCCGTCAGGTCCAAGAGGACCGGATCGTCGGGATGATCGCAGCCCACGACCCGGACTTTGAGTTTGCGAACTTCACGCTCTCGGAACTCGTTGAGATTGCGGCGCGGATGGATGAGGGGCAGGGGGGAACAGGCGATCCCGTACGTGCGGCGGACTGGACCAGCATCGGAAATGCCAAGAGCTTCGAAGAGCGATACTGTGCCGTCTCTGAGCGACGGCCGCCAAGCCTGAAGGGTGACGCCTGGGGTATGGCCTTAGCAGCATATGCAGCCGAATACCCCAACCGTCGTGACACGGGCGCTGAGCGGCAGTTCTGGGGCGAGATTCGGGCAGCCTACACGGCGCGCCGGTCCAACTACGACCTCCAGCGGGAGCGAAGGACTTTCGATCCCCAGACGTTCCAGATGATTGACCGTCCGGCCAAGAAAGCGACCTCACTAGCGGATGAGGCTTAGCATAGCAGCGACCCGCGACTTGGCAACTGCTACGCAGCTCTTGCACGGCGGTGCCCAGACCGTTTGGCGTACGCACGCTTAGCCGAGTAAGTGGCGCAGGGTTTCTCCAACCCGCCGCACAAGCCCGTATCTCATGAGCTTCCCGCCTAACGACCAAACCGAGGGCCAGAACGACGCGCCCGCTTGCCACTAATACCACAGACGTGCTCTGCCGAGTCCATTCCACTCATAGATCTCTGCGTAATCTTCGGCGAGATCACTGATAATGTTCCGGCGACGCTCTTTCGGCAGGAACTAAAGAATGTACTCGCCCAGCAACGCCGCCGCCATGCGCTGCTTCGCCCTTATCCTCGGTGCGCTGGTCGCACTCACGCCGGCCGCCGCGCCGGGATGCGATCTCGCGCATGCGCCGTCGAGCCGCTGGTCGGTGCTGCGCGAGGCCGGCGCGGCCTGGCTCAAGACGCCGTG
>CAYNFH010000081.1:10625-25049 GCA_964396385.1 uncultured Chthonomonadaceae bacterium
CTTGCTCGGCTGCGTGCTGTGGCAGGTAGGCACCTGCCCCGAGCGCGGCAGCATAGGCCATGCGCTGATCAATTGGCAACTGCGCGACGCGCTCCCGTACGGCCCGCTCGAACCCCGTCATCTGGTCGGCGACTTTCGGGGCGTTCGGGTTCTCAGCGTCGCCTAGCACGTCGATGGAGCTGCCGCCTGTGGGGTTGCCGAGGTACCAGGCGGCAACGGCGTTGCGCGGCCTGGACAACACGTCTGCCAACGCGCGGCCCCGCAAGTTGCTGCCGAGTACGGTGTAGTTGTCCGCGTTCTGCTGTTCGTGCTGGATAGCCGCCTGTACGAAGGCGTCCGGGTCCGGCACGACACCCTGCTGCCCGGCCGGCGTTATGCCCGTCTTCGTAGGCATACCCAGTCGGGCCGCGCTCTCCCGAACGAACTGCTGCGCAGCCGCACAGTTGACGATCGGGTCGGACGCGAGCGCCTTCTAAATGTCGTCGGGCGACATTCCATCAGGGAAGCGGACGGCACCCAGACCCGGCACCTGCACATCGGTTGGCATGTACTCACCTCTTGCCCGCATACGTAGACGCTGATACGGTGTGCGTGTATTGCTATTATCGCTATATATCTGCCTGCCTATTGTACGAGAAAGCGAGCGGGCGAGCAAGAGGACCGCTGACTCCGCTGCAGAATAGCGAGTGGGTGTTGACGTGAGGAGGGCTACAGTGACGGAGATAGAGTGGGAAGACGTACCGACAACCAACAAGGGCAAGGCTGACGGCGCCAACCCGGCTGGAGAAGTTGCGCTTTACCGTGCCCGGGTACACGGTGGCTGGCTTGTCATGGCAGTTACGAGGAATTTCGCCGGGTACTACGACTCAGGCGAGGAAATCCGAGCCGTGCAGCCTGCCCTGACGTTCATCCCCGCCGGTTCGGGATGGGACGGGGAATAGCAGCGTGCCGAAGATGCGCAAGCCACACGAGCAGCAGCCAACCACTAAGCCGCCCGAGTCCCCACAGCCGGAGCCGCAAGACGCGAGTGAGCCGCAGGGCCATCAGGTGATACTGCCGGACCTCACCGAGCAGATAGCCACCATAGAGGCACACTTCGCCCGTCTGGCATCTTCGCCCAGAGAGAAGCCTTCAGAAGGCCAGGAGCGGGCAACTGAGAGCTACAGCGATCCGGCGCCAGAGTACGAGATCACCATCTACCGCGACGGCAAGCGCATCATGCCGCGCGGCATCTACGAGGAGCGGTGACGGGTCAGTGGAGGTGGCACGTGAATAAGGCTGCAGCCCGAGGTGAATCCGCGAGAGAGCAGGCCGCCGAGGTCATTGATCGTTGGTGCTTCGTGATCTCGCCTATAGGCGATACTGGAAGTGAAACGCGCGTGCGGGCGGATGATGTGCTTGAGTTCATCATCAGGCCCGCGGCCGAGAAGTGTGGCAACGACGCCAACAATGTCAAGCGCGCAGACCACATAGACGAGCCTGGATTGATTACCACCCAGGTTATTCTCAGCGTCGTCTCAGCGCCACTGGTTATCGCGGACCTGACGGACCATAATCCGAACGTACTATACGAATTGGCCCTGAGGCACGCCATGAAACAGCCAGTCGTTCAGATATGCCACGAGAAAGACAAGCTACCCTTCGACATTGCAGCCCAGCGTACGATCTTCTACAATCACCAGAATATCCGAAAGACCCTGCGAGAGACAGTGTCGGCGGTGGCCAAACAAATACAGGCCGTTGAGGCAGATCCAACACTCGTTGACAACCCGATTTCCACCGCCATCGATCTACAAGCACTGCGCGCCAGCGCCGACCCCGGACAGAACGCTTCGGCCCAGGTTCTATCGCTGCTCCAAGACCTAAACGTGCGAATGTCACGCATTGAAGCATCCATCGAAACAGTTTCCGATCCCACCATCACGGGGCTGCGCGTATTCGGGCGGCCACCATCGCCCCTCATAGTCTCACAGACCCCGCAGAGAGACCCAAGGGACGGTGTGCAGGTATTCGAAACACCGAGGCCTTTTGGGATCACACGGTCATCACCGCATCCACCTCCGGATTTCGGGTGAGAACCTATGCGGCAGCGCGGAGAAGTTCCTCTTTCACGGAGACGGAGAGCTCGCGCGATACTGTCAGGTTGATGACGATCCTGGCTGCGGGCAGAGTGTTGACCAGACAGACACACGTGTGTAGACTGGAGGCGGAATGGTGGAAGCGCTGCCCCGCGACCGCCAGGAGATTTCAGGCTGCGAGGCCCCGCGCCTCGCTATGGCCGAATGGCCCGTCACGGTTCCCGGGCAGGGGATCCTGGCGGGCCATTCTGGTGTCTGAGTAAGGCTCCCCTACTCCGCCGATTCCGGCGGTTTAGTAGGAGCGTCCGAACACTCAGCGCATAGTTTCCGGGTTTCGAGGCCAGTCCAACCCCTGTTTTGAGCGTGGAGCGTCGCGGATCGTGCTCAAACTGAGCGCTTCGTTGACACCGAAGACGTCACCATCCAGCGAGAGGCCAAACCGTGATCGACTTCACCTCTGAGGCAGTACGGCGGGACCCATTCCCTTGCTATGAGCAGCTCCGAGCAGCAGCACCCGTGGCACACGACCCTCGAACGGACGCGTGGTTGATCCCGAGCTATGAGGGCGTGCGCCAGGTGCTGGGTGACGAGGAGTACTTCAGCTCCAGCATGTCCGTAGCGGGACGCGGCAATCCGGACTGGCTGATCTTCATGGATCCACCGCGCCACAGCCAACTGCGCGCCCTCATCGCCCGTGCCTTTACGCCCCGGAGCATCGCCGCATTGGAGCCGCGGATCCGTGAGCTGACGGGCGAGCTACTGGATGCCGCCGTGCCTCGCGGGGAGATGGACATTGTGACCGACTTCTCGGCGCCTCTGCCTCTCATGGTGATTGCCGAGATGCTGGGCGTCCCCCGAAGCGACTGGCCGCTGTACCGACGCTGGAGTGACGTTATCCTTCGCCTGAGCTATACCATTGGAGGCGGCGAGGAGGCGATAAAGGCAGTAGAGGACTGCAGCGTCGTGTGGGAGGAGATGCGCGCCTATCTCGCCGAAAGGTCCGCGGAGCGGCGCTCCGATCCGCGTGATGATTTGCTGACCCGCCTGCTCCAGTCCGACGTAGACGGAGAGCGGTTGACGGAAGAGGAGATCCTCGGCTTCTTCCAGCTCCTCTTGATCGCCGGTCATGAGACGACCACAAATCTGATCAGCAATGCAATCCTCTGTCTCCTCGAGTACCCGGAGCAGCTAGCCCGCCTCCGTGCCGCGCCGGACCTGTTGCCCTCCGCCATCGAGGAGACTCTCCGGTTCCGTACCCCCGTTCAGTTTCTATTTCGGGCCAGCAGACGCGAGGTCTCGGTTTGTGGGGTGGGTATCCCGGCAGGCCAGCTGGTGATGCCGCTGATCGGCGCCGCGAATCGGGATCCCGGACAGTTCACGGACCCCAACCGGTTCGATGTCTCGCGGGAGCCCAACCCGCACCTGGCGTTTGGCCAGGGAAGCCACTTCTGTATGGGGGCGCCCCTCACCCGTCTGGAAGCGCGCATAGCGCTCTCGGAGCTGTTTGGGCGAGTAGACGCGTTAGAGCCCGCGAGTGACGAACCGTGGGAGCCACGCAAGGCGCTTCACGTTCACGGTCCCACGAGGTTCCGAATTCGCTTTCACCCCACGGCGAGCCGGTCCGAAGTGACCTGCTCAAACAACTAGAGCTGCATGTCGGCAGGCTGGAGGGAAACCTGCGCGCACAGGCTGCGTGCAGAGCTGTACGCGCGGGAGACTCAAGGATGGTCATGACACTTACAATAGGGCTTACCGCCGAGCAGGAGGCACGTCTGTGCGCGCCCCGCTCAAGGGGCCGAATAGTACGGCGGTGGTCCCTCTCTCTTCCCAGGCTTAAGCGTGCGCTTCTGCCCATCCCGGTTGGTCATATGGACGTACGTTTCATCTCCCTGGGCTATCAACTGGATGTAGGTCGGGTTGGATGCCCCGCCCAGTCCGAGCCCCGCGCCTTCTTCGGAGGCGCTTAGCTTGACATTTGGACCACCCTGCGAATTGATAAGGCGCAGTACCACAGTCTCGGGATATGGCTTGCCTTCCGCCGTCTTGAAATGAGGATTGGTTGGATAGACGTTGATGCTTGCGCGGACCCGGCCCATGTCATCCACGATCTGCAGCGCACGTCCCCGTAGTACGGGCAGACCACTGCGGGCTTCCACACGCTGTCCACGGGCCAGCAGTATCGACAAGAGCGCCAGGTTGACTACTGTGATGACCAGACCCAGGGCAGAGAGCTTCATGGTGTTCTCCTTCATTCAGAGGTGACCGGGTTCATCCAGTTAGACGCGGAGGTCGCGGGAGTTCTTCCCGTGGCGGAGGACATTTTATGGTGACCGTCGAGCGCAAACAGTGGGTCCGCGTGGCGATCCTGATCGGCGTCGCGTACTTTGCAGTCAACTTTGGGGTCGGCGCAGCCGCGAATTCGGCCGACCTCCATTTCGTGCGCGTGTGGCGGCTGGCAGCGTTCGTGGCTAGCGTGGCGTTGTACGCATGGCACATTTTGTACGAGCGGCTTCGGCTGGGCCGCTCGCCCATCACATTGGCGTTGCACGCCGCCGCTGCCGTCGCCCTTGGGGCCCTCTTGCTCGCGACAGCAGCGATCATTCATTCTTTCAGCGTGGCATCACGCACCCCGCACTGGCAGTACCTGCTCACTGTGGTCGTGTGGCCGCTCGCCGCGGCTGGGCCGGCACTTGTGTTTGCGCTCGTCGCAGGCGCGCTGATACCCCGGCAATCCCTTCGCTATTGCTCCAGCAGTTGTATGGACGGCTCGACCAAAGGGTAGCAAGCTTGCTTCGGCCAGGCTATCATCTCCAGCGCGGGTGGTCCGGGGAGAGGCAGACCCACCGCCGCGACGAATTTGAGACAATTGTCTCAGATTGCTCCGGGTGACCTATTGACAGACGACACCGTTCTTTCTAAGAGACAGTATAGGAACCCCACCCCAACCCTCCCCTTCGTAAGGGGAGGGAGCATTCTGCGGCGGTAGGTTCCCCCTCCTTGAGAAGGAGGGGGTTAGGGGGAGGTGCCCTTCTATACAGTCTCTAAGGTATTATGCGTATAGGCTGGAGCGGGCTCTCAGCACCTTCCGCTCTTCTACGCTTCAGGCTACGCTCTGAGGAATACGCAGCAGCACCTCGCAAAACCTGCACAACCCCGCACGATCCCCGCCGCAGGCCGACCGGTCTACCGGCCGTATGTAGCGCCTCCGCGGTACCCAGAGCTCCGGGATTGTGTGCAAGCAGTTGGAGTGACCAACAGGCTGCAACATGTCGTATAACGACTATATCGCATGGAGACTTCCGCTCCGCGGAAACCGGCCGGGCGTAGGACCCAGGGGCGGCGCGATCTACGCGCGGGCGGGCAGTCCGGGTAAAGACCCGTTGCAGGAGGCACTACGGCATTGAAACTGAACTTCGGGCTCACTCTGTTTGGCGCGGCGGCTGTGACGCTGCTCGCCGGTTGTGGAGGCGGAGGGGGAGGCTCGTCTTCCGGGCCGCTCACCTTTACGCAGCGCGCCGCCGTGATGACGGCGATCAACCAGATGTACCAGACGCTGCCGGGCCAGGACCTCAACGCCGACAACCAGAAGATCCTGGCCTTCGTTCAAGGCCGGCCGGAGTTCGAGGCCTCCGGTATGAGCCAGACGGGCGGCGTCTGGGCGCGCTTCACGGACGGACGGCTCCTGGTCATCGCCAACAACCGGCTCCCCACGCTGTCGGGCAAGGCCGTGCGCGCGCGGGACATCCCGGGAGACCTTCCGGCCGCGAGCTCGCCGATCTCGCTCTTCGTATCTGCAGCGGACTTCTCGACCGATACGGTGAACGCGATCGGCGCCCGCCTGCAAGCCGCCGGTTACCATGGCGCGATTGGAGATGCGACGCTGGATCAGCTTCGGACCGTGAGCAATGCCGCGGTGTTCTACATCGACTGCCATGGGGGCGACGTGATGCTCCGTGACGGCAGGACGGTGTTTGCGCTCCAGACCGACTCAGCCATTGGAGACACGGTGGACTCGGCCCTGGCAAGCGACCTTCAGTCCAACGCGATCGGCTACATGATGGCTCCAGGACCCTTCAATATCGGCGCGAATACCAGCGGCGTCAAGTACCAGCTCACAAACACGTACTTCGTCACCGCTCAGTTCGTCCGGAACCACATGTCGTTCGATCCAAACAGCGTCGCCTTCGTGAACGCGTGCGGCAGCGACAGCCCGATCGCGGCCGACTTCAAGCAGGCGTTTTTCGACAAGGGCGCCGGCCGCTACCTCGGATGGACGAAAGACGTTGTCGACCAGGACGCGCAGGAGAGCGCGAAGTATCTGTTCGATAGGCTGCTGGGTGAGTCAGGGACCTCGAGCGATTTTGAAGCGGAGACTCCGCCACAGCGGCCGTTCGATCTCACCTCCGTCTGGCAGAAGATGCAGAGCGTGGCGCGCAAGGATGGGAGGTCCGGTACGCTGACCGAGTCCCATCAGGCCATCAATGTCTTCGTACCCCCTGTAAGCGGCGGCGATACGGCCAACCTGACAGTATCCGCGTTCCACGCCACGAACTCGAACCTGCTCATGCCCACCATCTCCGCCATGACCGTGTTCGGGTCGGACCTCATCATCGCGGGCAACTTCGGCAACACTCCGGGCAAAGTGACCGTGGACGGAACGGAGGTCCCGGCCGACTGGGGCTCCGGGAACATCACCGCGCACCTTCCCGGCCCGGGCCAGCCCGGATTCGCCGGCGACGTGATTGTGACGGCGAACGGCCACAAGAGCAACGTGGCCCAGCTCACCATGTGGCCTGTCAAATTCCATTTCGTGAAGCAGGAGCAGGTATCGGGCACCCAGAGCAACCCGGACCCCAACACCAGCGGCCAGACGGACTATATTGCGTATTCCGGCGGCCACACGTCCACCATCGACCTCACCGTCTACATACGGTGTGACGTCCGGGACCCGCGCGGCCAGCCTGGCCAGACCCCGCCGGACCTCGACTTGGAGCCGCAGCAGAAATGCAATCTTACTGGGACGCCAAATGCGACGAAGCTCGCCAGCATCACGGGCTGGAGCTTCAGCGGGGCCGAGTCGACCCACCAGTACTCGACGCCGGTGGACTCCCTGGAAGAGACTAACGTGGACACCTGGTCCACCGGGTCGTCGCCCCAGCCGCCGCTCTCGTTCGATGGGTCCGCCCCGCTGGAGGAACACTTCGACAACGGCCAGGTTTCTTACCATCATGCCGCCCACACGCTGATGGCCTGGATCACGGCGCGATTGAACGCCCCGCTCCACCACCAGTTGACGATCAGCCGTCCCGGAACGGGCACGAGCACCACGATGTCCGACACCTCCGGGTTCTTCGTGTTCACAGTAGCGCAGCCGAACGCAATGAGCCAGCCGTATTCGCTCCAGCTCGACAGCAGCTACGGCATCCAGGCGGGGCAGATCACCTACCCGAACACGAGCACGACCCCCTATGCCACTTACGTGAACTCGGTCTCCTGGGACGCGACCCCGGCGCAGTTCCCGCCGGATCCGAACGCGGCGCGCTCCGCACGCAGGCGATGAGGCAATACGTTTCATGGCCTTTGCGAGAATAGTCCCGCACCGACTCGTGTCCACGGAGGTGGACACTCGGCAGAATGCCACCCAGCCGAGGACCTTTGTCCGACGGCCGCCCCGGTGGCCCGATAGCGGCAGTAATTCGTCAATGACCATAAAACGATGTATACCGGCAAACCGACTGGTGGTATGCATCGCGCTGGTTCTCTGCTGCTGGCCGGTCGCGCCCTGCGCGGCGCGGCAGGCGGGGGAAGAGCCGCCGGACCCCAAGCCTAGCGAGCAGCTTCAGAAGATTCTGGAGCCCGGGTTCCGGAGCGAATTCCAGAAGGAGAAGCTCCCGGACTACCTGCGCCAGCTAGACAACGCGCTGCGGCAGCTCGGTCCGAATGCTGCCCCGGTAGATCTTGCCTGGGTCCAGCAGCTCCGCGCCGTGCTGCTCATGCTGGCCGAGCGCCCTTCGGAGGCGGAGGACGCCGCGCGCGCCGCTGCCGCGGCATGGGAGCGGGTCGGAGACGGTCCGGGAGAGATTGCAGCGCTCGGCATCGCCGGAGTCGCCGCCTATCCGCGTGATGCGTCCGAGGGCCGGCGGCTTGTAGACAGGGCCATTGCGCTGGCGCGCGCGGAGACCCGGCGGCCCAAAGCCGCCATCAAGGCCCTGAAGACGGCCGGCAGCGTCGCCGTCGCGCAGGGACCGCTGGCCCCTGGGGTGTTCGACACCGAGCGGCCGAACCTGGACCGCCTTCTCCCCGGCTCGCTGGACCCGGCCGCGGCTCTCCCGGCGCGCCAGCTTGCCATCGCCGCCTCCGACCTGACCGCGCTGCACGAGCCGGACTCCCCGGACGTTAGGGGCTACCTTACGGTCGCGGGAGTGGCTGCCTTCCTCCAGGGCGACCTCCGTGGGGCAATCGACATCGACCTGCGGGCGCTCGCCATCGAAGAGCGCTCGCGCCTTCCTGAGAGCCAGGTGGACCGGCTGGAAGAGCTTGGCATAGAGAGCCAGGCCATGGGAGACCTGGAGGGCGCGGAGGGATACCTCAAACGGGCCGTCGCGCTCTGTGAATCGAACTCCACGATTTCTGTGGCGCAACGGTCCGAGGCGCAAACCCTGCTGGCCAGCACGCAGCGGCTGCGCGGCGATCTTACCGCCGCCCGCCAGGGCATGCTGACCGTGCTGCAAGAGCGGAAGGCGGCCCCGCTCGAACCGGTCTACGTCGCGGAGACGCTGTGCAACCTGTCCGCCATCAGCGCCCAGGATGGGGACTACACAGAAGCACGGGAGTATGCCGAGCAGGCTCGCCGCTTGCTGGACCAGGTCCAGGTCCCGCCGAACGACACGATCCGGCAGACGGGCATCAATCGCGTTCGGGCCATGGCACTGAACGACCTGGGCGCGGTCGCCATGGCGCAGGGCCGGCCGGCGCTCGCCTGCGGGTATCTGCGCCAGATCTGGGAGGCGGAAGAGGCGCGCAACCCCGTGTCGCCGGCGGCCCTCATGAGTCTGGTTAACCTGGGCGCGGCCGAGATGCAGAGTGGCCTGAGGGCTGCTGCGCGGAGCCACCTTGAGCTCGCCCTGCGCCGCATGGAGAAGAGCTATCACGACGCCGCCGTCGAGGCCCTCTGCCGCACCGATCTCGCGGCCATCGCCCTTCAGGGTGGCGACACGGGGGCGGCGGTCTCACAGCTTCAGGTGGCCCGGCAGGTAGTCGAGCGGCGCGCGCCGCGCTCAGGCGATCTGGTTCCGATCCTCCACAACCTGGCCGCCGCCTCGTACATGCGTCACAGCCCGGCGGAGGCGGCCCGGCTGGAGGAGCAGGCGTACCGGATCGCCGCCACCCAGCCCATCGAGGCTGCGGAGACCCAGACCGGCGCGGCGGCTGCCGACTGGAGCGGCATGACCGCCTCGGCTCTGGCGTGGTACCTCCACGCCTCCGGGCGGGACGTGGATGCATTCGATGCCGTGGAAGCGGGCCGCGCCCGGGCGCTTCGGCGGCTGATGGGCGAGAGGGAGATAGTGGCGCGCGCCGCCGGCGCGAAGCTCTGGTCGGACTATTCCCAGGCCGTCGCCGCAGCCCAGCTAGCCGCCCAGAAGCTCATCCTGGCCGTGAATCTGGAGGGTGCGGCCCGCGACCAGGTTACACATCTAGCCGCCGGCGCCATCCCCGCGGATCGCAGGGCCGCGGGCGAGCTGCTCAAGGCGCGTTCGCAGGAAGCGGCCTCGCGGCGCGCCGAATATGTTGCCGCGCTTGCCGAGCGCGACCGCCTCTCCGCCTTTGTCGCCGCGGCGGCTCCCCGGGCGCTGCCGGCGCCGGTGCGCGCGGCGCAGCTCTCAGCCGTCCTGCCGGCCGGGATGGTTGCGGCTGTCTTTTCGGTGGGAGACCAGGGCACGCTGCTGTTTCTTGCCCGTGGAGGCCGCGAGGAGCGCCGGAGTACTCCGGCCGTCCGGGCCGTCCCGATCGGGGTGGGTCTCCAAAGGCTCAAGCAGGAGGTGCAGGCGTTTCGGGCCGTGGTGACAAGCCCCGCATCCACTCCTCAGGAGGCTGGCTCCGCCGGCCGTCGCCTCTTCCAGATCCTCTTCCCGGGCCCCGCGGCCGCCACGGTGCGAGGCGCGTCGCACCTGCTCATTTCTCCTGACGACGTGCTGTGGGACGTGCCCTTCGCGGCGCTGGTCACCAATGGCGCCGGCGCGCCCCGCTATCTGGCCGACGTGCCGCTTACCTACACGCAGTCGCTCACTCTTTTCCGGGAGTTCCGCGAGCGTCGCGGCCCTATTCGGCCGGGCGCCCGTCCTTCGGCTCTCGTCATGGCGCCGGCCGTGCTGCCTCCCCTGCCGGGCGCGACACCGGAGACGCGTGCCGTCGCGGCCCTCTATGGCGTGTCGCCGACGCTTGGCGCTGCCGCTACCAAGGAGGCTTTCCGCCGCGCCGCCCCCGCCGCGGGTGTCATCCACCTGGCCACGCACGGACACCTGAATACCGGCCGCCCCATGTCATCGAGTATCTCGTTCGCGGTTCCGGCGGGGGCCGCGAGCGGACCGGAGGATGCCGGCGACCTGCACGCCTGGGAGATCGCCGCTCAGCTCAGTCTGAGGGCGGACCTGGTGGTGCTTTCCGCGTGCGACACTGCGGGAGGCGCCGCCGGCCGCGGGGGCGGGCTCATCGGGTTGAGCCGGGCGCTCCAGTATGCTGGCGCCCGGTCCGTGGTGGCGGCGTCCTGGAGGGTGTCCGATTTGGCGACTCGCGTGCCCATCGCCTTCCACGGGATGCTGAGGGAGGGAATGCCGAAGGACCGGGCGCTGAGCCGCGCAATGGCGCTGGCCCGCAGCAGCCCGGAGACGGCGCATCCGCGGTTCTGGGCTGCCTACATGCTTGTGGGAGATCCCGGCGACGGGGCCGTGGCCCATCATTCAGCCGCGAGGAGCCGGCGCGTCAGCTCCGCCACACGGTCCGCGTCGCCAAGAAAGCGGTAAAAGTCCAGCGCCATCGCGAGCAGGTCGTGGCTCTCCGGCGCTTCGCGAAGGGCGCTCTGGAGCTCCCGGTCGACGCCGAAATAGACCTGCCGGCGCATGTATGCCCGGATCCGCATCAGGTGGCCCAGCAGCCCGGCGCCGCGCGGGGCGCTCGCGAGCTCCCCTTCCAAGGCGGTCTCCTCCTCCGGGCTTAATAATCGGAAGGAAACGGCGTGCTCGGCTCCTGAGCTATCGATCAGGGTAAGCTTCAACGTCGCCGAGCCGTGGCTCCGCCGGTAGTCCCTAAGCGCCTGCCGCGCGGCCGGGTCCGCCGAAGAGGAAGCGCCCTCCCGAACCGGTCCGCGCCACAGCTCCATACCGCTGGTGTCGGTCACTATAAGGCTCACCGCCTCCAGGCCCGGCCGGTGGTTCCAACGCACCGTGAATTCCGCTGGAAGCACCCGCTCGTCATCGTCCGGGGAGATCACTACACCGTCTCCTCCCCGTTCCGCACCCGTCCTACGAACATATATGTGCGCAGCCTCGTCGGCGCGCGACGCCAGCCGTTTAGGCGGCGGCACGACGTAAGGTCCGGGTGCCGGCGTCAGCGCGTGCCGGCGCGCATTCACCGTCACCACCACGCGCGCGCCCCGGTCCCAGCGTAACTGGTCGCCGGTGCGCAGGGCCTTGTACCTATCCCGCCCCGGCTTAAGCTTAACAAAGGGTTTGTGGCTGTCCGCCCGCCATTCCACTGTGCCGGAAAGCTCCTCCACCCAGCCCACGCACGGGCGCGGCGCGGCGGGCGCCGAGGCCGCACCCCTCGCAGCCAGTGTCGCGAGACCGCCCAGAACAAGCTCGCGGCGTGAGACGCACTTCATTCTTCGTTACCCTCCTGCCAACTCCGGCGTAGCACCACCGGCAGAAATTCCCAGAACCACTCCCACAGGTGCTCGACATACGGATGCAGGAGCAGCGCGAGCGCCACCACGGCATAGTCCGCCCAGACGAGCGCCGCCCGGATCGGTAATTGCGTGCCTAGCCAGCAGGTGGCCACGACCAGACCGGCGATCGCGAGCGCCTGCAGGCGATGGACGTTGACGGCCGGCTCTCCACGCCGCTCTGCTCTCCAGCGGACGCCGAAGACTGCGCCCAACATTATGCCGGCAAGGAGCACGTCCACGAGTTGCTCAACGCCGGGCCTCAGCCGGAAGAATGGCCGGGCAACCAGCGTGTTCGCGGCGCACGCGTGCGTGAGGATGCCAGGCTCCTCCTCGTCGTGCCCCGGCAGGCGCACCATGTCGGTGGTCTTGTCCGGAGTCGCATAGCCCACCAGGACCAGCTTACCGGTAAGAGAAGTCTCCAGCTCCCTGGGCAGGTTGCCGTTCTGATCCACCTTCACCCGCCGTTCCAGGAGCGAATTGGCCGGGCTGTAGTCCACCAAGAACTCGGAAGCCTCCAGCTCGGGACCCACGGTCCGTTCCTCAAACTGTCCTGCCAGCCAGCCCGGCCAGGCGGGGCTCCGCCGCCCCAAAGTGGGTCTCCCGTGCATTGGCGCGCAATCCGCCAAGGCCGTAGCGCTGCCAGGATAGACGGCCGCGAGCCGGGCGGAGAGGCTGCAAAGCCGGTCACTGCCGGCCGCGCGGGTCCATAAGGGCATCTTACGGCTGTCCGTGCGAGGCATCCCGATCCCGGCAGCCAGCGGCACGAGGTCAGGACTGTTCAACCACCGCTCGGGCGGCTGGCCCATCGCGCGCAGGACGCCCAGGAACACGGGCACCGGGCGGTTGTGCGAATCGCGCAGCTCCCGGCAGGCGAAAAAGAAAGGCGGATCTTCCGGGAGCAGCTCGCCGTTTCGCGGCGAGAAATCGACGTCCACCCCTATGGCAGCCGGGTCCTGCGCGGCGATCTGCTGCAGGGTACTGGTAAGGGGCGCCCGCGGCGTCACCAGCTCCGTGCCTTCGTCCGTATGCTGGCTCACCGGCCCGAACGCGGTGATGTCTACCAGCGCCACCGGAAGAGTGTTCTCAGCCGGCGAGCCGGCGGCTTCCCGCTGCTGCCGGTCGTAGGTGAAGAACTCCAGCGCTTCCCCGTCCGGCGTATGCTCCCATGCAGCCGAGGCCACGATGATGAGAGCGGCAATCAGGAGCGCTCGGAAGAATTCCCGGACCAGCCGCCTGGACGACTGCGGCAGCCTGGTTTCCGCGTCCGGTCGGCTGCCGGATGGCGCCCGGGGAGTGGCTGCTGCCTCCGGCTCCGGCGGCTCGGGAGGCGGTGGAAGGGACGGTTCAGGAGGCATGGGGTCCGTTCGCTCTGGCGGGGCGCTGCAAGGCGGCGGTTCTCACTCCCACTTCGGTGCGTTTTCAGGGGACTCCTCTATGCTGGGCCTGGCAGCCTTTCCGTCGGCTACGGTACAATCTGCCCGGTAGCTTGGAAAGGTGCGGGCAATGCCTCAGCCGGTAATCATCTTCGACTACGATCCCATGTGGCCGCATGTATTCTCGAAGATTGCCGAGCCCGTGGCGGCGCTGGGAGAACTCGCCCTGGCTATTGAGCACGTCGGCAGCACTTCAATTGCGGGGCTGGCTGCCAAACCGAAGCGGTTATAATCGGATCACGACTGCCGGCACACCGGGGCAGTGTGAGGAGATCTAGGATGACGGTCAAACTTGAGCTCTCTCCAGCAGATGAAAAGGCCCTTCGGAGGAAGGCGGCCAGACTGGGGATGGAGCTGGACGCGTATTTGCGACGGCTACTGGAGCGCGATGCGGCCACCGACGCAGAGCCGAAGTCCTACGCGTCCCTGGATGCGATCAAGCGGGAAGGCGGATACAGCGGCGAATGGACCGACGAAGACATAGAAGAATTCGGTCGCGACACGATGAACCGAGCGCCGGCCAGTCTAGGTGAAGATGATTGAGCCTGGTGAGGTTGTGGTAGTTGAGTTTCCCGGTGTGGAGGGCGCCAAACGGCGTCCCGCGGTAGTGCTCTCGTCCGAGCTATATCACAAAAGCCGGCCGGACATTATCATCGGGCTGCTGACTACGCGGGTCAACCGCGCAACCGGGCCAACAGATCACGTCCTTAGTGACTGGCAGGCAGCCGGGCTCGATGCACCAAGCGCCTTCCGCGCCTTCTTGGCGACACGTCCAGCCACCGAAGCAAGAGTTATCGGGCGTCTAACACCAGCGGACTGGACAGCAGTCCGCACTTGCTGTCTCCGCGCTTTGGATCTTCAGTTTGAAATGCCTGATGACGGGTCCGACAACGAGTAGCGGCATCGTGCCCGGCGGGTATCCCTCCGGCTCCCCAGGACCTCGACACGGGCGGTTAGCTCAGGGGGAGAGCGC
>CAYNFH010000082.1:0-24725 GCA_964396385.1 uncultured Chthonomonadaceae bacterium
TCCGGCGGAGGACGGAGGTATGAGGACCGAGCTACTCCGTCCGTCTTCCGTCTCCCGTCTTCCGTCACCCGCGTGGCGGCTCAAGCACATTCATCGTTTGATCCTGATGTCGAGCGTGTACAGGGAATCTGCCGCCTACCGCACGGACGCGGCCCGGGTGGATCCGGACGACCGGCTGTTCTGGCGCTTCCCTCGACAGCGGCTGGAGGGCGAGGTGTTGCGGGACGCCATACTTTCCGTAAGCGGTCAGCTCAACCTGAAGATGGGCGGACGCGGCGTCATGGCGGAGCTGCCGCCCGGCGTCACCACCCGCGGCTACTGGAAGGAGACGGATGATCTGGCCGAGCGGAACCGCCGCAGCATCTATCTCTTTGTCAAGCGTAACCTGCGCTACCCCATGCTGGAAGCGTTCGACATGCCGGATACGCACGAGCCCTGTCCCCGGCGGGCCTGTACCACCACTCCTACCCAGGCGCTCATGCTGATGAATGACCCGGTCGTCGTGCGCTCGGCGCGGGCTTTGGCGGGCCGGGTGCTCCGCGAGGCGGGACGGGACCACAGGCTGCAGGTGGCGCGGGCGTACGCCCTGGCCTTCTGCCGACCGCCTACCGACGGTGAGCTCGCGGATGCGCTGGCATTCCTGGATCGCCAAGCGGGCTTGCTGCGCCGCCAGGCGCCGGATGAGACCGATCCCCTGCTGATTCCCACGTGGGCGCCACCCCAATACGACGATTATGAGGGCGCCGCCCTCGTGGATTTGTGCCACGCGCTGTTCAACGCAAACGAGTTCCTCTACATGGAATAGGGGCGGAAAATGAGAGACGATCTGCGGTTTAGAGAGTGGGCGCCGCACGTGCCGCGACTGGTGAGCCGCCGTGACTTCCTATACAGGGCCGGCGCAGGGTTCGGGGCGCTTGCGCTGTCCGCCTTGCTGGCGGAGGAGGCCTCGGCAAGCGCTGCGGATCCATTGGCGCCAAAACCGCCACACTTGCCGGCCACGGCCCGATCGGTGATATGGCTCTTCATGGAGGGCGGTCCCAGCCACATCGACCTTTTCGATCCCAAGCCGGATCTGGCAAAGCTGGCCGGTAAGCCGCTCCCGCCCTCGTTCGGTCGCCCCATTACGGCGATGGGTACGTCCAACAACGGGCTCATGCCGAGCAAGCGGTCCTTCAGGCAGTTCGGCCGTAGCGGCACGTGGGTGTCAGACTGGTACCCGCGCATCGCTGAGCACGTGGATGACATGGTGGTGATCCGCTCCTGCTGGGCGGACGGTCTCAACCACGTAGGCTCCGTGTGCCAGATGAACACCGGCTCTATCCTTGCAGGCCGGCCCTCCATGGGAGCGTGGGTGCAGTATGGACTGGGAGCCGCCAACCGGGACCTGCCGGCCTACTGTGTGCTGCTGGACGAACGGGAGCCGGTGGGTGGATCCAAGAACTGGAGCAGCGGATGGCTGCCGGCCACCTACCAGGGTACGCCTTTCCGTGCTTCCGGCTCGCCGCTCCTTGACCTCGATCCGCCCGCCGCCGTATCCCGGGAGCAGCAGCGCAGCGAGGCGGAGTACCTGCGGACCTTGAACAGCCGCTATAACCAGGCACGCAGCGACGATTCCGAGCTGGAGGCGCGCCTCGACGCGTACGAGCTGGCGTTCCGCATGCAGGCGGCCGCGCCCGAGGCGGTTGATCTTTCCAAAGAGTCGGAGGCCACCAGGACCCTTTATGGACTGGATAGCCCCGTTACGGAGCGGTTCGGAACCAACTGTCTTCTCGCGCGGAGGCTGGTGGAGCGGGGCGTGCGGTTCATCCAGCTCTACTGCGGGACGGGCAGCCAGTGGGATGCCCACGCCAATCTGGAGGGCAACCACTCACGTATGTGCGCCATCTCCGATAAGCCGATTGCGGGCTTGCTGACGGACCTGAAGGCGCGAGGCCTGCTGGAATCCACGCTGGTAGTCTGGGGTGGCGAGTTCGGCCGGACCCCCATGACGGAGGGCGCCAACGGGCGCGACCACAACCCCTGGGGATTCACCGTGTGGATGGCGGGCGGCGGTGTACGGCCGGGTCAGACCATCGGTTCGACGGACGAGGTGGGGCTCCGCGTGTCCGAGCGGCCCGTCCACGTAAACGACCTTCATGCGACCATTCTGCGCCTGATGGGACTGGATCACCTGCGTCTCACCTACCTCCACGACGGCCGGAACGAGCGCCCAACCGTCAATGGCGGTGCGGTGGTCCAAGAGGCGATTGCCTGAGAACTTCTTTTTGGGAGGTGATGCCTGGCGGTATCGGATGTACTACTTCCTTATAGGGTTGTTTTATTCTTGTTATCGGGAGGCAAACTACATGAAAGGCACACGTAGAGTCGGCTTCACGCTTATCGAGCTACTTGTAGTAATCGCCATTATCGCGATCCTGGCGGCGATCCTGTTTCCAGTCTTCGCCCAGGCGCGGGAGAAAGCACGACAGGCAGCCTGCTTGAGCAACATCAAGCAGTTCTCCCTCGCACTGGCCATGTACACGCAGGACTATGACGAGGTGGTCCCGGCGCTCTTCTATGGGCCGACCGCCCGCACAGCCTACATCCCGGGCCTTCCGCCGCGCGTATTCTACACGTGGACTGAGTTCCTGCAGCCCTACATGAAGAGCCAGCAGGTTCTGCGCTGCCCCAGCGCCACGATGGACGCGTTTGAGGTGAACAGCCTCCCGGCGGGCTCCATCTTCATCACGGACTACGCCTATCTGGGAGCATCCTTCTTCGGTGGCAAGGGGACGCAGGCGTGTCCCTATATCCAGTTCCCGGGCAGCTTCTATCGCAGAAACGGAACAGGATATGACTTCACTCTCGCCCGGGCAGCGCGGCCGGCCGAAGCGATGACGTTTGTAGACGGCTTCGTGGGGTACACGAGCAACGGGAATACCATTCTGGAGCGCTTCTTCTACGGCCGCCACATGGTGTCGGACGAGAAGCCCCCGTTCCCCGCGCCCGGCGTGCGCGTTGCATTCGACGCGAACTCATGCCCCGTATACACTGCAAAACCGCCGGACGCGCGGCTCTATCCCGGCAGCGGAATGAACGTCGGTTTCCTGGACGGCCATGCAAAGTTCATGCGGCGCGCGGCGCACCAGGAGATGATCCAGCAGCCGGACGGCACCTGGATCTGGCGCTACATGACGGCAGACCGTTAGCGGACAGCGCGGCCGGTCAAGCCGGACGCAGCGTGGAATTGATGAACTCCGCGTCCTCCGCGCTCAACGGCTGACCGGCCGCGTCCTCGTTTACCTCCACCTAACGCGCGTTCTGCTTTCAGTTCTGCGACGGCCTAATACGGACACCGCATGGCGGCCACGGCTTCCGGACCGCCTTCTTCGTCCAGGCGTCGCAGCTCCTCCAGGAACGTGCCGAAGTGGCGGCGCGGCACATAGTCTATGCGGTCTGCGCCCTCCAAGTCCACGATGCCGGGCTTGCGGCGAATGTCAATTCTGTATTTCTCGACGAGGGGTCGCGAGCCTGGGAAGATCCGATCACACGCTGCCAGGGGATCGGTTTCCCAGTCCTCTATCTGCTCCGCAGTGAATGCATTGGCCCGGCAGGCGTTCACCACAAAGCCAGCCGGCTCCGTTGACTCATCGCGAGGTCTGGCAAGGCGCTCCACCGCGCGGATCACACACTCCACCACGTCTTGGCGGTCTACGCCCCCGTACAGGAGTCGCGCGCCAAAGCGGTTCACATAGTCATTGCCCCAGGGAGTGAAGTCGTGCGGCCGAATGGCGACATAGCCGATCTGGTGGTTGCGGCGGTAGTACTCACACAACTCCTCGCCCACGCGCTTGGTGAAGCCGTACTTGTCGTAGTGCCCATGCCATGCCATGGACGAGAGGAAGACCACTCCCTTTACGCCGGCAGCGGCAGCGGCCTGGAACATCCAGAAGGTCCCGTCCACATTGAGCCGCCAGTAGTCCGCCTCGGTCTTCTGGCGCCAGTGGATTCCGTGCCACGCCGGCGTATGGAGCACGAGGTCGCAGCCCTGGACCGCGCGGTCCAGGCCGATACCGGCCTGGATGTCGCCCTGGATAAACGGCAGCCCGGAGAACGGCTCGGTATCCGGCACCGGATTCAGATCATGAAGCACGATCTCGTGCTCGGCGGCCAGACGCGGGACTACTCCCCGGCTGATGTTGGCGCTTGCGCCGGTTATAAGGATTCGCACGGGGACCAAGGCTCCTTTCTCAGGCACACTCGTCTAACTCTCCGACCGTTCGCTCGGCCCTTAGTATGTCATACCGCGCGGAGGATGAGACAAGCGTTGATGCCGCCGAAGCCGAAGGAGTTGGTGAGGACAGTTCGCAGGGGCGCTTCCCGCCCGACATTCGGCACATAGTCCAGATCGCATGCCGGATCGGGGTCCTCCAGATTGATAGTCGGCGGTATCCAGCCGTGCTTGAGTGCCAAGCAGCAGATGGCGGCCTCCATGGCGCCGGTAGCCCCCAGCGCGTGGGCGTGCATGGCCTTTGTTCCGCTCACCGGTATCCGGAAGGCATGGTCGCCGAGCGCACGCTTGATCGCAAGCGTCTCCGTGGGGTCGTTGAGAGGGGTGGACGTCGCGTGGGCGTTCACGTAGTCCACGGCCTGCGGTGGAAGGCACGCGTCCTCCAGCGCCAGCCCGATGCATCGCGCCGCCGATTCCGCATCTGGACGGGGCGCGGTCATGTGGTGCGCGTCGTTGGTGAGGGCGTACCCCACCAGCTCCGCATAGACCGGGGCGCCACGGCGGCGGGCATGCTCCCACTCCTCCAGTACCAGCACTGCAGCGCCTTCCCCCATCACGAACCCGTCGCGGTTCCGGTCGAAGGGCCTGCAGGCTCGCGCGGGATCCTCGTTGCGGGTAGAGAGAGCGCGGATGAGCGCGAAAGCGCCGAAACAGAGTGGCGCCAGAGGCGCCTCCGCGCCGCCTGCCAGGATCACGTCCGCGTCGCCGCGCTGGAGGGCGCGCAGGGCGTTACCGATGGCGATGGCGCCCGAGGCGCAGCTATCCGCGTTGGAAGTGGAGTAGCCGGTAACGCCCAGCTCGATGGCGGTATTGCACGTGCCGGCGCCGACGAACATCTGGAGCGCCACGGATGGGGAGACGCCGCGCGGCCCGTCCGCCTTGTACCGCGCGTGCTGCTCCTCCGCGTAGGCCGCTCCCCCCAGGGCGCTTCCGATGCAGACGCCGATCCGGGTTGGATCCTCCGACTCAAGCTGCAGACCGGAATCCGCCACCGCCATGAGGGACGCCGCGACGGCGAACTGCGAGCAGCGGTCCAGCCGTCTCACAGCCTTGGGGTCCAGGTAGGCGGTGGGCTCGAAGTCGTCCACCTCTGCGGCAAAACGGCAGTTAAACGGTGAAGGGTCAAACCGCGTAATAGGGCGGACCGCGGAGCGCGCGCGGTGAACGCCTGCGGCCAAGCCCTCCACTCCGCTCCCAATGGGCGTGATGGCGCCAATGCCTGTTATCACGACGCGCCGGCCGGTGATGTCGTTACTGTAGTACGCGGTCATGGACGGTTACGGATGGGCGGGATGGATTTCAGGTGCGCCGCAACGGCGCGAGCCTCCTCCGGCGTGTAGTGGCGGAAACTCGCCAGGATCAGGCCGGCCATCGATCCTTGCGCCACGCCGCCATCCGGACGGCTTCCCGTGCGCAAGTAGTGCGCGATGTCGTTCTCGCTCCATCGGCCGATGCCGGTCTCGCGGTCAGGAGTGATGTTGGGTACAAGCTCCGTGCGGTTGGGGCCCATAGGCAGCCGGTTGCCGGCAAGCGCCAGTTCGCGCCTTGGCCCGTTCGGGCCTTTCGGCGTGTGGCAGTCTCCGCATCCGCTCACGCTCTCTACAAGGTACGCGCCGAGCTCAAGTCGGTTCCCAGGCGGCCGGGGGGGAGCCGGCGGCTGATGCTCGGGCGGAGGCGGCGTCTGATGCAGCTCCTTTGGCGGTACCCGGTTGCGGACGGGAGTGAGGCGACGGAGGTACGCTATGAGGGCGGCCATGTCGCTATCGGCCATTCCGTGGTAGGCGGCGTACGGCATGGTGGGATAGAGACGGGATCCGTCCGGGCGTATCCCCTCCCGGATGGCGCGCGCAATCTGCTCGTCGGTCCAGCGCCCGATGCCGCTCTCCGGGTCCTGCGTGATGTTGGCTGCCGGAACGACCCCGAACGGACCCACAAACCGCTCCCCGTATGGGGCGGAGCCGGGAAGATTATCCGGGCGGCCAGCCTTCCATCCGGCGAAGTTGGGTCCATGGCACCCGCACGAGGTAGCCATGACCAGCACGTGCCGGCCCCGCTGCTCGATGGGCGAGCGTGCGGCCGGAGGGCTCGGAAACCTGCTGCAGGCAGCACAAAGCGCGGCCGTGCCGCCACACAGCATGGCCAGCGAGCGCCGTACCCCTATCCCAGGCACAACCTTCTTACTCGGAAAACTCACCGCATTGCCGTGGAATAGCCGATCTCGCCGGAAGCGCGGCGGAAGTCCAGGAGCCCCGCCGAGGCGTATAGATGTCCGCCGTGCAGGCGCGCTCCCAGGTTCCAGTGTCCATCCACATTCTCCGCCATCGCGCTCACGGCAGGCGTAATGAAGAGCTCACCTCCGGCGAATGCCCGGTTGCCGAAGACTCCTCCACCGAATCCGGCGTGGACCTTGAGCGCAACCGGCCATCCGGCCAGCGCTTCGCCGAAGTACCGTATCAGATCCTTGCTGGCTACCACATACCAGCCTGCGCCTCGCTGGAGGCGGCTCGCGGCGTCCGCGACGCCGACTGATAGAGCCGGCCGCAGAAGCTGCTCGGGCACGAGGTTCCACTTCCCGTCTACCACGAGGCCATCCCGACTGGTCGTGATCGCGGCTCGACTATGGAAATAGCCGGCGCCGACCTCCAGACGATTCGCGATCCCCACCGCCGCTCCGACCGTGAGGAGGTCTCGGTCGCCGGCTCCATAGACGGATAGCTGCCCGCCTCGCTGTACGTACGCGCTCGGAAGAGAGATAAGACCCGTGACGCCAAAGCGGTTGAGAAGGCGATCCTCGTCGCCAGGACGGCCGCTTACCTGCGGTTGGCCGAGCGCGACCGTCCTGGCCAGGAGCATGGCAGTCAATAGGCTCAGTAGTCGCGCGTTGCCAGCGGTCTGCCTCGTCTGCCGGCCCCTTCCGCGCATTCCCGGTACTGTTCTTCCTTTCTCCAACGCTGCATGTCTACAGACTACGGCGTAACAGTAACCACTCCTGCCATGGTGGGGCCGTGGATTCCGCAGTGGTAGTTGTAGTTCGTGGCGGTGGTCACCACCGGAGCCGTCCAGGCATCTGACATCGTGCCGGGCTGGAAGGTTCCGATATTTGCTCCGGGCGCCGGCGACGAGGAGGGCGTATGCGCATCCCATACGATGCTGTGTGGCGCGGAGCTGATATTGTTCCACCTCACCACCGTAGCGGAGCGCACTGTCACGGGGCTGTCGAAGGAGAAGCCCATGGGAGCGCTTGCGTTATTTCTGGTGGTGATTGTTGCCGTCATGGCACCGCTGCTGTTATTGCTGCTTCCGCATCCGAACAGAGAGAGCAGCGCCGCCAGGGTGATTGCTATGGTCACAGCATGCACTCTACATACGGCTCGTTGCCTTTCTCCCATTGTCATATAGCCTTTCTCGAGCCCTTCGATCGCCTGACCTGTTCAAGCCGCCTGCGTAGATCTAGCAGGTACGGGCCTCTATCCTATTTGATGGCCGGCACGCCGCGAGTGCTGGCGAATCTTCCCTGGTTACGTGCTGAAAAAGCGTTCGAAGAAAAAAGCCAACAGTTCACTCTTGGGCCCCTATCTAATATTGATGGAGCAACTCCCGATGGGCTTGGCGGACCGGTTGGCTGAGGAGCGGCAGAGAGCACAGTGGCCTGAAGAGGAGCTTGTCCGGCGCGCGCAGGCCGGAGAAGCGGAGGCGTTCGACCGGCTCTTCACATCCCACAAGGACGGCGTCTACGCCTGCCTGTGGCATCTGCTGAACGGCGACTCGGATCAGGTCGAGGAGGCCGTCGGGAGCGTCTTCATCAGCGCGTATCGTGGCCTCGCACGTTTCCGGGGCGAAGCGGCCTTGTCTACCTGGCTGTACCGCATCGCCGTGAATGAAGCAAGGGCGCGCATTCGTCAGAAGCGCCGCCGCCGGCTGGGCGGTCTGCTCTCGTTCCACGAGCCAGCATTGTCCAGGGAGGCGCTTCCTGAAACGAACGATCCGGCGAAGCGGTTCCTTCATTCGGAGGAGGATCGCCTCCTCTGGCAGGCTGTGCGGGCGCTCCCGGAGCCTTACCGGACTCCAGTAGTGCTGCGCTACATGAGCGGGATGGCGACCGGCGAGATTGCGGAGGCGCTGCGGCGCCCCTCCGGGACGGTGCGCTTTCAGTTAAGCCGGGGACTGCAGATACTGCGCGAGCGCCTGGAGAGCGATTGGATCAAGTGAGCGATCTGGAGGACAGATTGGAAGCATTGCGCGGGCCGGCAATGCCGGCGGAGGTGGAGGCGCGCATCCGCCAGCGGCTCTGGCGGGAAGCGGGCAGGCAGCCGTCCGGTCCGACGCGCCGTCTTGCGCTACGGGGGTCACCTGCACAGGTGCTGCTGTTGCTGGCGCTTATGACAGTGGCAGGCTGGGTCGTCGCGCACAACATTGTGCCGGTTGCGAAGGCGATCTGGGAGCGCACACACTGTGCGCCGACTCCCGCACAGATTAAGCGGTGACTACCTGGTATGAGATATGCAGCCCCATAGAGGAGCAGACCGCACCAGTCGATCTACTGGAAGAATGCAATGCCACGATCTGATGGCTCAACCCGGTTTACAGAACTCTCCAGCAGGGGATTCACGCTCATTGAGCTGCTCACCGTGGTCTCCATCTTGACAATACTGGCCGGTCTGCTATTCCCGACGCTGGCTTCCGCGCGCGAAAGGGCGCGGCAGTCCTCCTGCCTCTCGAATGAGCGCCAGTTGGGGCTCGCGCTGCTTCAGTATTCGCAGGATTACGACGAGCGGCTCCCGTCCGGAACGACCGGATACAAAGGACAGGGGTGGGCCGGACAGGTATACCCCATTGTGCGGAACATCCGCGTCTATCGCTGTCCGGACGACAATGACAAAGGACAGGACTCGGGTGCCCGTCTCTGGACCGTCTCCTACGCCATGAACTGCAACGCAGCGCGCAGGGCGCAGGCTGCCTTCAACGCCCCCTCCGTAACCGTGCTCCTGTTTGAGGTCAATGATGCCGCGGCCAATATGACCGGACCGGAATCGTTGAGCCCGACCGGCAGGGGGCATCCGATGGACAACTGCCCCGATTCATGCGGCAAACCGTTCGGCGCGGACTACTACGCCACCGGCAATATCGGCGGCGTTACGCCACCGCTCAGCACGACCCTCCGGCCCTATCACGACCCGACCTCCAACTACACAGCCGCCGACGGCCATGTCAAGGCGTTGCAGGGAGATCAGGTGTCCCCCGGCTTCGATGCCATGTCATCGGACGAGCCGCAGTCCATGTGGGCTCACACGGCCGCAGGCACCGAAAACATGCGAATCTCCGGCGAGACCCGCGCCGTCCTGACCTTCAGTACGAGGTAGGCTTGGGGCCAGCGACCGAGGTTGTGGAGCAGTGAAGGCGGGCGGCATGGACTGCTCCTCGTCCAGCTTGAATCGGATGGCGGTGCGGTGGATGGCGTAGAGCCTTCCACGGTCGACACCGTTGTGGCATCCGGCACAGCGTGGATCCGGCCACGGCTTCCCCCTCCACCGGGTAACCTCGCTGCCCCAGAAGTCGCACGCGCTGTAAGACAGGATGCGGCGGTTGAAGGCGATCAGTATGCGCTCATCCGCGGGCGGCCGCGGAAAGGTACGAATGACGCGCGGGCCGCTCGGATGGCATGAGTAGCAGTTGTCCGTCGATGCGTCACGGCGGAAACTGCCCTTGCCGTCCGGCTTTATCTCAAAGAAGTAGACCCGCCGCGTGGACCGCTCGATGCTGATGCACGCGCGGAGCTTGTGCTTCGAATCGTTGAGGAGCCACTGGTCGTAGTGATGCGTCTCGCGCAGCCGGACCTCCCGCACGCCGCCTAGCTGCGTGTTCTCGAACCGCACCACGGGCAGTTGGGACCAATCAACGGGAACCTGTCTGGCCTCGGGAGGGATGCGGCCGTAGTAGGCTGCATCCCGCCAGCGCCAGCCCATGTCCGTGCTGCCCACACCCGGAACTCGGGGCGCGACCCGCTTTGCCAACAACAGGCCCATCAGCCGCTGCGTCGTGGGGCAGTCTGTAAACGGGTGCTGGGCCGAGTACTCATCTGCCGGCGAAAGCGAGGGCGAGGCAGTAACACCAAGCGCGATAAAGGATGTTCCAAGTGCGGCAAGTACTGCCGGTATCTTCTGCATCAATTGCAAACGGAGGCGCCTGAGACGGCGGCGCTACTCACCGGACCTCCGTCCGCATGGAAGGCTGATGAGACGGCGTTCGACAGCGTCTCAGCCGCGGGGTCCAGCCAGTCCTGGCGCTCCACGGCCGTACTTACAACATGTGAATCCACCACCTTCTCCTCAGATGGTCGTAGCCCCAACGGACCCGGGGTGGGAGACTAGATAGACTTCAGAAACTCGATGAGGTCCGCCTTCTCCGGGTCGGACAAACCGAGCTTCAGGTGCTCGTCGTAGTGATTTACGACGTCCATCAGCGTCGCGAAACGTCCGTCGTGGTAGAAGCCGCCCTTATGGCTGCGCTGCATGTCCCAGAGCGCTCTCAGCGGTGCCGTCCGGTACCGGCCGTCGGGCGCGCGCTGGGCCTGGAAGTCGTCTATGCCTATCTCCTCCGCCGTATGGAGGTTCCAGCCCGGCTCAGTAAAGGTAGGCGGCACGTGACACTCGGCGCAGCGTGCCTTGCCGCTGAATAGGGCGCTGCCTCGCTGCGCCGCACCGGCGTTGAAGCTGCCCGCAGGTGGCCTGGGAACTGGGATTGCAAGCTGATAAAAGTGCAGCGCGGCCAGCTTGGGTGTGATACGGTCCTCCGGGTCCCGCTTGTGGCCCTGTTTGGTTCGCGCCGCCACAGGGTATTTGGCCGCATTGTCCAGGCGGGGATCAAAGAGCGTTCCCTTTCCGTGCATCTCCAGGTTGGCCACGTAGGCGTTCCAGTAGGTCACGGTACCCCAGGCGCCGGTCCAGGTATGATTGTTCACGCCCGCCAGTCCATAGGCGGGAGGATTCAGCGTCGCGGCCGGCTTGCCGTCTGGCCGAAAAGCCTTGCCATCCAGGTTGAGCTCCGCGTCGAACTTGCCCGGTCCCCAACTGTTGAGCACTTTCTTGACCGTTGCTTCATCGACCTGAAGCATGCCGGTGAAAGCGCTCAGGTCCGGCGCCGAGGCGATGATCGCCCCAACGTTCAGATCCCGGTTCGGAAACCCATCAAGCCGGTGACCAATGCCGGGCATGAAGGCATCATCGACCGTCGAATGGCATAGAGCGCACTGGATGCCCACGGCGCGAAGACTCTTTCCATCCGGGTTGAAGAATCCCGTGACCCCTACGACGGCGTTCACTTTGAGCAGGAGCAGCGTATTGGCGGGGTCGTCAAGGTCCACCTTGCCGCGTTTGATCAACCCGGCCACGGCCTTCGGCACGGCATCCATGTCGACCTTGAGCCCTAGCGCAAGGGCCTGCTTGGGGCTCACACCCGGACCGGCGCCGCCCAGCTTGGCGCCCTCAATAGCCTCGTGGAGCTTGAGCTGGCCGCCCCAGAACTCTTCGCTGCCAAACGTGTCGTAGCGAAAGGTCTGCTGTCCCTCCACCAGCATCTGTTCTGCATTGTGCCGGATGATCGGGCCGACCGGCTTAGCGGGGGTCTGGGCGGCGAGCTTGAGCAGACCGACAGGTAGCAGCAGGATCGCGGCGGCGATCGCCGGCGTCGCGGAGCTGCGAATGGTGAAGCGTACCATTTTGCGTTCCTCCTCTCTTCGGAACTGAACAGTGATAAAGCAAACCCGTGGGAGGTCTAACAGCTCTGGTTACGCAAATTGGTCAGAATAGTCAGCAAGTCAGCAAGGGATTTCGCTGGCATGTTGGCCGGCAAGGAATGTGCGGGGCTTGGGCCTCGTCCGCCCAGATGAGGAAGGGGGCGTGTGACCCGCCCCACCCCTATGCCCGCTGCTCCACAACCGACAGGTCGGAAGGTGTCCACAGCGACCTAACGTCCTCACCACGCTCGTCCCGTCGCTTGAGGTCCGCCAGGAAGTCGAGGAACCCGACAGCAGGCCGCCAATCCAGCTTTTCCGCGGCCTCGCTTAGGTCGTGCTGCTCTACACGCTCGGGCAAGTCAATGCCGTACTTCTCCATCAGCCTACTTGCCCCGGGCAGATGCTCATCACACCAGTCCGGCCCCAGGCGGCGGAAGTCCTGCACGACGGCCGCAGGCATTCCGTGGTTGGTATGGACGATCGTCGTGAACCGGGTGTACCGACGGTCCGTTGCAGCACGAAGCGCGGCAACCGTCGCCTTGGCCACATCACGCCGGTCCACCGCGTTGCGCAGGAGCTTGGCGCCGAAGGCAAGGTAGCCCTTCGGCACAAAATCGTGATAGCGGAGCATCGCGACCGGCGCACCCGTGACCTCGTGGAACATCCGGCACAGATCCTCGCCCAAGACCTTGCTGACGCTATAGACCGATCCCCAGCCATACGCCATGGAGGAGGCAAAGATGAAAGCTCGGACGCCCTCCGCCCTGCACGCCTGAACCACGTTGAATGTGCCGCCCACGTTCACCGCGAAGATCGTCTCGTCGCTGACCGGTGGCACGTGGGCACAGTGCCATGCGGCCAGATGGATGACCGCGTCCATCCCCTCGACCGCCCGTCGGGCGTCACTCTCCGTGCGTGTGTCGCAGCGGACAAACTCGGCCTGCTCCAATCCGATTCCCGGCGGTGTCACGTCCGCCATTCGAAGCTGTACACCCGCGGCCTGTAGCTCGCGGCATACCACCTGCCCCGCGTTTCCCGATGCGCCGGTTACCAGCACTCTCATTCCGATGCCCTCGCTTAAGTTAGTGAACACATTGACTCCTATCGACAGCAGGCGCTTTCGAGCTGGCCGGATCCGCCCAGTTCCAGCCGGATCGCTTCCGCGTTGAAGGCACGAACGGTCACCGGACTCCCTGCCAGGGTCCCCGATACTCGGACGTGCCGCACCTGGCCGGGCGCCAGGTCAAAGAAGTTGTCCTCAAATCGTACGTCCGTTGCGCCCTCCGTCTCCAGGGTGACCTGCCGCGCAAACACGTCCGTCGAGATCGCGACGCTCCCGTCGACTGTGTGCGCCTCAAGCTTCCCAGGAGGCAGATGAAGATACCGCTCACCCTTGAGCAGGTAGGTCGCTTCGCAGTCGCGGAAGGCGGCATGGAGGAACTCGTGGCGCAGGGAGATGGGGCCGAGATCGACCGTATGCAGGCAGCGCCGGGACTCGCCGGGCCCGAGCTCGATCTGCGCTTGCATCTCGCCGCGCAGGCTGCCGTCGAAACGTCGCCGCTGCACTACCAGCGCTCCCGCCAGTGCTTCGGGGGAGTCGTTCACCACCCACACGGCGAGACGGTCCGGTGTGCGCTCAAAGCAGACCAGTACGGGCGCGTAGGCGCGGCGCAGGTAGTAGAACGCCATCTTGGGCTCCAGGTAGTAGTCCGCTATGCTCCAGTACAGGATCGGCCAGGCGTCGTTTAGCCGCCACACGATGTTCCCGCCGCAGCGGCGGTTCCCGTCCGGCATTCCGTTCGGGACGCCCCGCCGCAGCCGCTCGATGCTGCGCTGCAGATACTCGCCGTGCGCGGTTCCGAGAACTCGGATCAGGTCCTCAGCCGTGGTGGGGTCGCACAACTCCTCCAGCGCGCCGACCTTATCCCAGGAGTCGTCCACCGACCGATACTGCCACATCGGCGGCCAGGCTGCCTGCCCCGGCCTCCGAATCGCGGGATCGTAGTCCGCCGGCCAGAACTCCTCCACCGAGAGGAACCGGCGCAGGCTCCCCGCCGAGGGCGCGCTGGCGCGGCCTAGCTCGGAGATGAAGGTGGGCACGGAGGATTCATGGCAGAACGTGAGCGTGGAGTAGTCATGCCAGTCCCCTTCCAGTGGCCAGTTGGGGGCACGGCCCCCAAAGGGGGAGTTGGGATGATAGAGGCGCGTTGGATCCAGCCGTGCGCAGGCATCCGGCAGGATGCGCTCGAACAGCGGACGCCCAATGGTTGGCGCGCCCCCGAAGCGGAAGTCCCAGCCCATGTAGTTCTCGTTACCGCCGCACCAGAGCAGCAAACTGGGATGGTTACGGAGCCGGCGGACCATTCCCTCGGCCTCCTTGCGGCAGTTCTCGTCGAAGCCCGCCTCGCCGCTGGGGTACATGCCGTACTCAAAGAAGAAGTCCTGCCAGATCAGGATGCCACGCCGGTCGCACTCATCATAGAACTCCTGGGGTGGCTCGTAACCGCCGCCCCAGACCCGCAGCACGTTCATCCGTCCGTGCTGCGCCATATCCAGGAGCTTGTGGGCGCGCGCCCCGTCCCAGCAGTGAGTCATGCCCTCGACCGGAATCCAGTTGGCGCCCTGCAGAAAGAGACGCCGGCCGTTGACGGCAAAGGCGAAGCGCTTCTCCCCCGTGGCCTCGTCGGATAGGATGGGCGTGATACTCCGGATACCGACGCGGACGCTGCGGCGGTCGAGCTCCCGGCCATCGTGGGTAAGCAGGACGTCCAGCCGGTACAGGTGCGGCGTGCCGTGATTCCAGGGCCACCAGAGCCGGGGGTGATCCACGGTCAGGGTGAAGCCGCCTTCCGCGGCGTCTCCCGTTCCCTGCGCGAGCGCCTGCCCGTCCGGGTCCATCAGCGTCCACGCAAGCTGCACCCCGGAACCTGAGGTACCCACAGTCTCGACCAGTACGTCCAGCACCACCGCGCTGTGGTCGGGGGCCAGGTCGGTGCGCACGCAGACGTCCTCCAGCCACCCATCGGGATCGGGTAGGTCCAGAACGACGTCGCGGTAGATGCCGACCTTGACGAAATGCGGGCGCGCGCCAAGGTAAGAGCCCCAGTCGCCCGCTCCCTTGCGCAGGTAGTAGTGGCGAGGAATCTTGCCCGCGTGTTCAGGGGGCTGCTGGATGTCACGCACGAAACGCAATGGTGCGGAGAACACAATAACGAGGATGTTGCGCTGTCCGGACGGCTTGAGCTGTTCTCGGACGTCTACGGCGTACTGCCGGAACATGTCATCAAAGCGGCCGATGAGGGTGCCGTTCAGGTAGGCTTCCGCAAGGGTATCCAGGCCGCCGAACCGCAGAAATGCCGGCCCGCCGGACGCCCACTCAGCCGGGGTAGAGAAGGTGCTGGCGTACGCCCAGTCATTCTCGCCCACCCAGGCGCACTCCGCAGCGTTCTTGCCAATGTGCGGGTCTGGGATGCGCCCGTGCGCCAGCAGTACCTCATGGACCTGCGCGGGAAATACCGGTGCGGCGAGCCAGGAGGCGTCCCGCGCGGCGGCTTCTCGGGTCAGCGTAATGATTTCGGTCCGGTCCATGTCGAGCTGCTTGATATGCCAGTTGTCGGACAGAACGTGTGTTGATCTCATCGGTCTCGTCCTCCGGTATCCGCCATCTCTACTCAGTTCTTTGCTCCGGTCGTGGCGATTCCCTGGATGAACGTGCGCTGGGTGAAGAAGAAGAGCACAATGATGGGCGCTGTAAACATGGTAGCTCCGGCCATGAGCAGGGTCCACTGTCCGCCGCGGCTGGAGACGAACTGCTGGAGGCCGTAAGCCAGGGTGTAGCGAGACGGGTCGTCAATATACAGCAACGGGCCGAAAAAGTCGTTCCAGGCCCCCAGAAACTGGAAGAGAGCGCAGGTCGCCAGCGCCGGCTTCGTCAGCGGAAGGATCACCCGGGAGAAGATGGTCCATTCCGTCGCCCCATCCACCCGCGCCGCTTCGGCCAGCTCGTTAGGGAGCGTGCGGTAGAACTGCGTGAGCAGAAAGATGAAGAATGGGATTCCGAAGAAGCTGGGAACCGTCAGCGGCAGGTAGGTCCCGTACCACCCCAGTGCGCGGAACAGCGCGAACACGGGGATCATGGTCACCTGAGCCGGCAGCGCCATGGTCGAGATCATGAGCAGGAACAGCCCGTTCTTCCCGCGGAACTCCAGCCGCGCGAACCCGTAGGCGACCACGGCGCTGGAGAATACGGCCCCCACCACCGTCACCGTGCAGAGAAACAGCGTATTGCGCAAATAGGTGAGAAACGGCACGGCCCGCAGGGCGGCGGGGTAGTTGCGCCATTTTACCGGATGTGGGACGAGGCGGGACACCGTGAACGGGGCCACGTTCTGTGCGCCCACCGCGTAGACCTGCGAGTCGGTCTTCAGAGAGGTTGAGACCATCCAGACGAGGGGCAGGAGCGCCGGCACGCTGAGGAGGAGCAGCGCGGCGTAGACAAATGCGCTCTGGACTCGCGTGAGCCGGAAGGGCGGGCTAGTCGGCATAGCCCAGTTCCCGGCGGCGCGCCCGCTCCCTGGCGATGTCCTCTTCCAGACTCCTCAGCGCCAGGTCCGGCGTTTGGATGCCGCGTACGGCCTGGTCTTCCGTCCGGCTGAGGCGGCTGATCAGGTATGCCTGGAAGGAGACTGGAGGCGGCGCCACGATGTTGGGGCTGGCGGCCAGGTCAAGGAACGTCTGGAGCGCGGGATGGCGGCGCAGGTACGCCCGGTAGGCCGGTGAGTGCGCGATGGCGTCGGTGATGGGCAGCCAGCCGCCCCACAGGTAGAACTCCGCCGCGCGCTCCGGCTCGGAGAAGCCCGACCAGAACCGGATGAACTCCCACGCCCCTTCCGGCTGCCGCGAGCCGCGGGGGATCAGCAGCATGTCGGAGGTCGCCCAGCCGGCCAGGGGCCGTCCGCCCGCGGGGGGTGGAAGCGGCGCCGTGCGATATTCCAAACTTGGCGCAAACTTCTGGAGCTGCTCGATCCTCCACTGGCCGTCCTGGGTGATGGAAAACGCGCCACTGATGAACGGCCAGTCAATGCCGCCGCCCGTATCCCCCGCCAGACCTGACGTAAAGCGGACCACGTTCTCGTATCCGAGTTTCCGACGGAACTCCGCGAGGAAGGTGAGGGCTCGAAGGTTTGGCTGCGTGTACAGAGTCAGCGTGTCGGTTCGCTCGTCGTAGAAGCCTCCACCGAACAACGGAGCGAACTGAATGAAGTTCTGGGGCAGGAACCCGATCCGCTTTAGCCGTCCGTCCGAGTCGAACTGGTGAAGGCGCTTGGTCCACTCCATCAGCGTCTCCAGGTCCTGGGGGAAGCGATCCGGATTCAACCCTGCGGCCCGGAAGTGGTCGGGCCGGTAGAAGCAGGCAGAGATGTTCGGCCCAAGCGGAATCGCATACCGCCGGCCGTGGAACACTCCGGCCCGCCTGAAGACCGGGTATGTCTCCCGCTCGGCCACGGCCCGGTCCGCGGGCGACATGAGATCCTCCAGCGGCGTGAGGGCGCCGTTATCTGCCCAGGTGGGCAGCACCGGGTTCCACTGCGCCATGACGTCTGGCGGATGTCCGCCCGTGATGGAGAGCAAGTATTTGGTATCCGCCCCCGTCGGCGGCACCGACAACGGCACCACTTCGTACCGTTTTTGGCTCCGGTTGAAGCGGTCTACAATCCGCTCCACCACCAACTGCCACTCGGCGGCCCACATGTGCCAGAAGCGCACGGCGATGCGGTCCGGGTAGCGCCGCTGCGGCCCTTCGCTCACGCAGCCGCCCAGCCCTAGCGCGGCCAGTCCGCAGGCGAGCAGGCGCCGGCGCGTCAGCGGAGGGTGAACGTCACTCGCCATAGTGCACCCATCGGCGTTGGGTCCGGAAAAGGAGGCCCGTGAGGACCATGACCACGGCGAAAAGGATCCAGGCCATGGCGCTCGCATAACCCATGTCCAGGTAGGTCCAGGCGCGCGTGAAGAGGTAGAGCGCGTAGAAGAGTGTGCTGTCCGCCGGCCCTCCCTGGGTCATAATGTACACCTCTGTAAAGTACTGGAAGGCGCCGATCACGCCCATGATCAGGTTAAAGAAGATAACTGGCGTCAGCATCGGGAGCGTCACGTGCCGCAGACGGTGCCAGGCGCTGGCGCCGTCGATGACCGCGGCCTCGTACAGGTGCGCCGGGATGTCCTTCAGGCCGGCCAGGTAGATGATCATGCTGCCGCCCACGCCCCAGAGCGACATACCGACCAAACTGCGCGGCGCCCACACAGGGTCCTGAAGCCACGCGGGACCTTCCACACCAAAGCGCCGCATCAGGCTGTTGATCAGCCCGATCTGTGGATTGAGAATCCACATGAAGAGGACGGATGTGGCAACCGCCGGCACGATGGAGGGCAGGTAGAAGATGGTGCGGAACACGCTGACTCCCCGCACGTTCTGGTTGAGCAGCAGCGCCAGGCAGACCCCCGCTACTATTCCCAGCGGCACGGCAGCCAGCGCAAACTTAAAGGTGACGCCCAGCGACTTCCAGAAGAGCGGATCGTCTCGCAAGAGCGAGCGGTAGTTCGCGACACCCACCCACAAAGGCGGCTTCAGGATGTTGTAGCGCGTAAAAGAGAGGTAGACGCTCGTAACAAAGGGGATGGCGGTGAACAGCAGAAAGCCTGCAAGCCAGGGACCGATGAACGCGTATCCAGCAAGCGATCTTCTCACGGTGGATCAGTCAGTGTAGTTCCGTCGCCACCGCCAGCAATCGCTCCCTGAGATCAGGGGCCGCAGGTTCTCCGGCAGGCTCTCGACGAACTCCGGGCTGATCTCGTTGCCCATCCACTCCCGGAACATGGGTGGCGTGTATCCGGCGACGAGGATCACCCGCTCGCGCTCGGTAAGGATCTCCGTCGTGCTGTGGATGAGCGATTCGGCAAACAGCAGCACGGAGCCGGCAGGCGCCTCAATCTGGCGGATCAGCCGTTCGTCCTCTGATGCGGCCTGGATCATCTCCCGCTGGGGCCAGGTCATCTTGTGGCTGCCGGGAATCAGCGCCGTGCCCCCATCGCCCGGCCCCACGTCCGTAAGGTACGCCAGCGTCTTGACAAAGAGGCAGTGGAACCGCTCCCGCTCGAAGTAAGTGCCCCAGCCGTGCCGCGTGCCTGTGTGGAAGCCGGTAGGGGTGCACCGCCGCTCCTTCAGCGCGTTTAGGTCCGCCGCCGGGTTGCGGCGGTTGATGATGGCCTCCGTCTCCTCCAGCCGCACGGTCCCGCCCACCACGTCCTCCACCAGGGGCAGTAGCCGGGGATGGGCGGCGTATTCCAGCAGGGCGGGATCGTACTCCACCAGGTGGCCGAACTGCGTGTGATGGTCTCCGTGACCGCGGGTGTAGACTCGCTTGCGGGCCAACTCAGGATCGGCCTTCATGGCGTACAGGGCGGCCTTCATCCGTTCCACTTCGTCCGGCGTCAGGACGCTCTCCAGCAGCACGTAGCCGTAAGCGTCAAAGTGGTACCGCTGGGCGCGTGATAGTCTGGAGGGATTCTCGTTGTCTGTGTGGGAGCTGTTCATGGCTTCTCTTGGCGGCCTTCTGTGAGAGTCAGGGTTCGGTCGGCCGCGACGGCGGTACAGCTCTGCTCCGTTCCCGCGGGCCACCGAACGGTGACGCGGTCCGCCTGCGTGCTGGACCCCAGGCCGAAATGGAGCCGTGGGTCGCTCGCGCAGAGATAGCTCGAGCCGCTCCGGCAGGTGGCAGTCTGAATCCGGCCTGCTGTTTCAACGCGTACGCGCGCTCCGTAACCGCTCCGTGGGCTCTTGGTTCCAACCAAACGGACGTTAAGCCAGTGTCCCGCTCCCCGCGACTGGTTATGGAGCAGCCGGGCCGCGCCTGTATTCTGGACTACCAGGATGTCCTCCAGGCCGTCGTTGTCGTAGTCCCCCCGGCAGGCGCCGCGCCCCACAACCGGCTCAGTGACCGCCTCCCCGGCCGCGCGGCTGATGTCCCTGAACGTGCCGTCGCCCTGGTTCTGGAAGAGCAGCGATGGCTGCTTATATGTCTGCCCGGTATTGGCATGCGTGATGGTGTCCTGGATATGACCATTGGTAATGAACAGGTCCGGCCAGCCGTCATTGTCCACGTCGCTGAAGAACACTCCGAAAGTGACATACGGATAGCTGGGCTCAAAGAGCCCGGCTCGCTTGTCCATATTTGCCGTGGACGCGCCCGGCTCCGCATCATAGAACGCAAGGCCCTCGAAGGCAAAATTGCCGATCGCGATGCCCGTCCCTCCATTGCCCCGGTAGTCCGCTGTGTCGATACCCATTCCGGCGCGCGCCTTCCCATTGTCATCCACCGCAACACCGAACTCGGCGCCTGCATCGGTAAACGTACCGTTCCCCCGGTTACGGAAGGCGAAATTCGGCTCTGTATCGTTGGTCACGAGCAGGTCCGGCAGCCCGTCGTGGTTGAAATCGCAAACGCACACGCCGAGCGCCTTGGAGTTTTCGTTCCAGATACCGGACTTGCGGCTCACGTCGGAAAACCGGCCGTCGCCTTCGTTGTGGAACAACCTGCAAGAGTCGCCGGGGTACGACTGCGGACGGCAGTACGCCTTCTCCGTGGTCCCGCAGAAGATGTCCGTCCGCGGCGACCAGCGGATGTAGTGACACACAAACAGGTCCAGCCGCCCGTCTCCATCGTAGTCCACCCAGGCGGCGCTCGTGCTCCAGTGTCCCTCGTCACCTACGCCAGCCCGGCGGGTAGCGTCCGTGAACCGACCTTTTCCTTCATTGTGGAACAGGCGGCTCTCCCCGACTCCGGTGACGTAGACGTCCTCCCTGCCATCGTTATCGTAGTCTCCCACGGCAACTCCCATGCCCTGAAGGGAGACGTTGAGGCCGGCCTGATCGGTTACGTCCGTGAAGGTGCCGTTACGGTTGTTTCGGTAGAGAGCCAGGGTGGGCCTTCGGCCCGGGAGCGAGTGGCCAGGCCACCAATCACCGTTGACCAAGAGGATGTCGAGCCATCCATCGTTATCGTAGTCCAGGAAGGCGCCGCCGCCGCCCATAGTCTCCGGCATCCAGCGTTTGCCGAACGCGCCGTTGACCCGGTTGAAGCTCAGGCCAGCCCGGGCGGACACCTCCTCAAACCGAATAGCCGGCCCTCTGGCTTGCCCGTCAACGCCTCCATTCCGTGGCGCGCAGCCGCACAGGACGATGACAACGGCAAGCAGGCCGTCCCTGCGCGCTAGATTCGCGCGGAACCGCCCGCACCGCTTCACGAGAGCCGCCGCGAAACCGCAGGCGGCAGTGGAGCGCGGATCTGCCGGTAAAGGGCGGTTAGCTCCGACCGCACCGCGGTCGATGCTGGTGCCAGGAGGAAGGCCGCCTGGACCTCGACCAGTGCTTTGCCGAACTGGCCGGCCGTTTCATAGTGTTGGGCGTGGGCCAGGCGCGCCGCCGGGTCGGTGGGCCGGTGGTCGTGCTCTTCTTTCAGGCGCGCCTCCTCCCGGTCCCGGTCCAGCAGCCGGTTCGCCAGCTCCCGCTGCTGCTCGCTGGCGCGTTGGTCGCCCAATCGCGCATACGCGCGGGAGAGCTGCATTCGGCCCGAGGCGGAATCCGGCGTGAGCGCCAGGAGCCAGATATACATGTATGCCGCCTGCCGGTAGCGGCCCAGGTCCTGGTACAGCTCGGCAAGCTGCTGGCAGGCGGCGGCATCCTTTGGATTCCGGTCCAGCGACTGGAGCAAGTAGTCCTCGGCCTGGTCGGGATCGCGCCGGGGCGCAAGCGGACTGACCAGGACCGCCGCAAGGTAACGCCTCACGAGCGGATCATCCGGGTGGGCCGTCAGGAGCTGCTCCAGCAAACTCTGCGACTCGGCCAGTCTGCCCAGGCGGAACAGCAGGTGGGCAGTGGCAAGGGTGGCTGCCGCGTTCTGAGGGGCGCGGGCGCGGGCCTCCTGGGCGATCTGAAGGGCGCGCGGCAGCTCGTCTCGCATCTCATACTCGCTCGCCAGCCCCAGGCGGCCCGAGATGTCGTCCGCGGGAACGGAGCGGGTCGCCTGCTCCAGCGCGTGGATCGCCATTCCACGCTTGCCGAGCAGGCTATATGCGCGGCGGAGGCCTATAAAGCCAACCGCCGCCGCCGGCGCGCGCTGGATCAGCCGCTGGTATGTCTCCTGGGCCCGCGTAAAGAGACCGAGCTCAACCTGGCAACGGCCCAGCAAATCGTAGACCTGAGGACTGGAATCGGGCCGCATGCGGATGACGGTGGAGTACTCGTCCAGTGCAGTCAGCAGATCGCCGGCTCGCTGCGCCTCGACCCCTACGACCTCGTGGACGGCTGGATCGGACGAGTGCGATGCCGCGCGTGCGCGGAGCGAGTCCAGCCGCAGCAGACCCGCTTGAACGGCACGTAGGTCGCTGCCCGATAGCGGCGGGGGCGTGGCCAGGGTAACGTTCGAATCCAGATGCAGCCGGACGGGCCCGGGCGCTCGCCACACACGCAGCCACACGAACGCTACCGCCGCCGCGGCCAGCGCAGCGAGCAGGACTATCTGTCGCCGCGCCGGAGAAGCCGCCCCTGCTGCTCTCCCCGATTCGGTTGGCCGTTTTGCCGTGGTCCCCTGCATGGCCCATTCTTAGCGGGAATCGGACTGGAATCCTGCGGAACCGCTGCGAGCCGGCATAACGCTTGACAGGCTCAACCGCACTTGCTATAGTGAGGAGCAATCCGGGCCAGGCAGCGGTGCCTGGCCTGTCCGTTCCCCTCTCTTGACTGACCGGTCTCGCGCTGGCCGCCGGTGGCCTGCGGAGATCCTTCAGCCGCTTTGAAGGTCGAAAGGAGAGATAGCGACCATGCGACGCTATTCCAGTGGGCGGGGCTTTACCCTCATCGAGCTGCTCGTTGTCATCGCCATCATTGCCATTCTCGCCGCCATTCTATTCCCCGTCTTCGCGCAGGCCCGCGAGAAGGCGCGCGCCACCGCCTGTATCTCCAACCTCAAACAGGTAGGCCTGGCCCTGGCCATGTATAAGCAGGATTATGATGAAACGAATGTCAACGAGTGGCCGTGGGCCGGCTACAACCTGTTCGATTGGGACCACACCTACCAAGAGATGATCAACCCGTATGTGAAGAACAAGCAGCTTTTCACCTGTCCCAGCGCTTCCACCCGCACCTACGTAAGCCAGCCGGACCCAACCCTGAACCTCCAGGGCGGCTTCTCGATGGCGTACCTCATGAACGAGACCGGCTGGTCAGACTGGACCACGGGATACATGGGGCAGGGCATCACGGATGCGCAGGTCGAGTTTCCGGCGGAGGTCGTCTTCGTAGCGGAGGCGATGGGAATCAACGACCCTAACAGCTATTCCTGGCAGAACGCCCACATCGGCTATACGGACATCAACAACGCTGGCTGGGGCGGCAGCCCGAACCCCGCGCCCGATCAGGGGCTCACGTGGCGCGACTTCTATAACGTGCCGGGATGCGACTGGGGAAGCGCCGGCGTACCACTTACTATCCCGCCACGCCACACCGGCGGGAACAACTGCTCCTTCTACGACACCCACGCCAAGTTCGTCCGCGGATCCAAGGGGCGCAACTGGCGCGTCTCAGACTGATTGCGGGAAGGAGCTCATGGACGAGAGGTTGAAAACCGGGCTGCTGTCCGCGGTCGTAGTGGCCCTCGTCGTTGTTGCGGCGATTATCGGATTCAGGACTCTTAAGGGGAAGTCAGAGCCTACTATATCCGCGGACTACCTGCGCATGCCGCCGGATCAGCGACAGAAGGTAGTGGATGACATGGAGAGGAAGCGGCGGGCCGTCGGCAAGCCCGCCCTCCTCCACCTGCCGGAAGACCCACCCGGCTTCCCGCCGCCGGGAGGCCAGCGGGCGGCTTCCGCCTCGGGGCGCCGCGCATATACACGCCCAACGGGCTATACGCGGCCAATGCGCTAGCGGCTCCGGTCTTCTCTCGTTCCAGGGCGAATCAACGATAGGCGCAGCCCGTAGGACCTTGCGGTCCTGCCACCACATCTATTTCAGGCCGCTCGGTCACGACGACCGAGCGGCCTGTTTGCATGGGCCATCTTTGACGGCCGCGGCGTGCACGGCAAGCGTCTGAAGATGGAAGGCGGGAGAGCCCATCAGGGTTGCTCCGCGAACGTGGGGGTGAACAGATACCGCTCGCCGGTATCGGGAAGCACCGCCCCGATCAGCTTGCCGGTATTCTCAGGGCGCTTCGCCACCTGAATCGCTGCCCAGGCCGCCCCGGAGGAGACGCCCGCCAGGATTCCTTCCTCCCGCACCAGCCGTCAGTGAACAAGACCCAACAGACGGGCGTCATGTCTCGGAGCAAAGCAGAACATGCCCCCGGTTGAAAGGCACGGTCATGGTCCTACGGTCACACCTATGGCTGGCCCTTGCGCTCGCCCTTCTCATCGGGGGGGTGGCCGCGCTCGGGGCCGGCGGGAGGGGTAGCGGCTCCGTCCGGTCTACGGACGCTCAGCCGCCACCGCAGAATGTAGCATCCCGACAGCTTGAGAGCCAGGTTGAGACGGCAAAGAGACAGTCGGCGCAGGATGGCAGGTACGCCTGCTGCCTGCATCAGGCTTGCTCCTGGTGCATGCTCCACACAGGCCAGTGCCCATGCGCTCTCACAGTCGCCGCGCGCCGGGCCGCCTGCCGGGAGTGCCACGGGG
>CAYNFH010000082.1:24735-24994 GCA_964396385.1 uncultured Chthonomonadaceae bacterium
CATTCCCGGCATCACCAAAGAGGACGTCCGGAAGATGAGGACCTTCGGCCACCCCGGGCGGAAGGGGAAGGGCGGTGAGCGGGAGGAGGGCGCCGCTGGGCCGCCTCCGGCTGCGCCGGCGACCTCGCGGTGAGGAAATAGGAGAAGAATATGACGAAAGTGATTCCTCCCTACTACACCGGGCGAGCGGCGGCCGGTCTTCTCATCCTCCGACTGATGGCGGGCATCGCCCTCATGTTCCACGGTTGGCCGCTCCTCC
>CAYNFH010000083.1:0-24886 GCA_964396385.1 uncultured Chthonomonadaceae bacterium
TCCGTGCTGGGCAACGAGGTGAGGCTGGCAATCCTGCGCCACTTACTAGAAAGGCCGAAAAGCGCTTCCGAGCTTGTCACGGAGCTGGGCCTTACGACCACCGGCCAGGCATATCATCACCTGCGCGAGCTGGAACGGGCCCGGTATGTGCGGCAGATTCCAGGCGGTAAGTACTCCTTCGACCTGGACAGAGGGCGAGTCTATCTCACGGCTCTCGCCCTCGCCGCCGATGCCGGAGCCGAAGAGCCGCATAGCGGGCAGACAGCGTAACTCCCCCGTCCCGGTCGCCTTCTGGGGCTCAACGTCGCCTGTACGCCGCGCGCGTGGCGAGGGCCCAATCGAGCACTGCGCCATAAAGAAGCGGGATCAAGTGTGGAAGTAGCATATTAGGTCCTCCTGCTTGATCGCTCGATTCTCGTTGCCAAATCCGGAAAGGCTTCCGCGACGCCCGCAGCCAGGTGACGGCGTTCAGCGAAGGAGCAAGCCCAGCTTCTCACTCTATTCTCAGACTGCTGCAAATCACGGCATGGGTGGCGTGGAACACCTGCTTGGACGTCCGCAGGTACAACACTTGTGCAATAGAGTCGACCATCCAGAGTGCTGAGGCTGCGCGCCGCCACAGGGCATCAGACCATTGAGGCTCACCAAGGAGCAATTGGATTCGCTCGTCGACGCTATGCGACTCATCCTGCCCGGTTCCTACGGAACGGTGGGCAGGACACTGCCCGACCTGGAGCGGCGGATATGGTTCGCGGAGGTTGACCGGGATGTGGCGCAGCCCCCGCAGCAGTAGAATGCGGCGCCGGTGAGGGCCTCCGCCTGCCGTGCGGCTATGAGAGCACAAAGCGCTCGATGGCCTGCGCCACTCCATGGTCCGCCAATGAGCCGGTAACGTGGTCGGCGCAGGCGCGGACGTCTTTATGTCCGTCTCCCATGCAGACTCCGAGTCCCGCCCACTGAAGCAGGTCCAGGTCGTTCATTTCGTCGCCTATCGCGAGCGTCTGCTCCCGCGGGATGCCGAGGAGGGTCGCTACCCTCTGAGCAGCCAGTGCTTTGCTGGTTTCCGCGGGAGTGCAGTAGGTTACCCAGCATCCATTCCGGGGAGACGCGCCGTCGTAGACGGCGACGGCAGGTCCCAGGCGCCCACGCCACAGACGGGCGAGCTCCTTGGCGTTGTGCTCGGGCCCATAGACGCTCATGCTGGCGGGAAGCCCCGGGAGGGAGCGCACTACATTCTCGTGGTAGTGGATGCGGTCACGATTGAGCCGGCGGTATGGCTCGGGAATGAATCCACTCCCGTCAGCGTACACCGCGAAGCCGCCATCGTCCAGCGTCCCATAGCAGATGGGCGCCAGGCCCGTTGCCTGAGCGAGCGCCGCTGCCTCCCGCACCGCCGCTTCTGGGAGTCTGATACGCAGGATCTGCTTTCCGGTCCGCCACTCCATGACCGTGGCGCCGTTAGAGAGGATGGCGTAGTCAATCGCACACGTGCCGGAGACGATGGGGTCCAGGGAGTACTTGTTGCGGGCGGTGGCGATGACGATGCTGCACCCGGCTTCCCGCGCCCGTTCCAGCGCCACCCGGTTGGGAGTGGAGATCTGCTCATCCACATCAACCAGCGTGCCATCTACGTCCAGTATCAGAAGCCGGAAATGTCCCACCGATTGGTAAGGAGCCTTTCGTGGTTTAGCCGCCTGGGCTGGAGCTCCTCCATACGCCGCGCGGCCAGCAGGGCGGGCGTACTCAGGTAGCGAAGTATGCCTCGATTTACAGGAGTGTCGAATCGAACGTCCATCTCTCGGTTAACATACTCTACAAGGAATGCGGATACCTCCGGCGGGCGATCTACCGCAATCAGGAGCGGTTGTATCCATCCCCGAGATTCACAACAGCGGCGAAGCGCCTCCGTTTTCGACCAACACTACCGCCTGATCGACGGACAAGCGGAATCCTGGGAGTAACCAGTGAACATGAACCTTATCGTCATCTGCCTGGACACTTTCCGCCAGGACCACGTGAGCTGCTACCACCAGGGCCGGGGCCCGTTTGAGGACGTGCCCGCCTGTCGAACGCCGAACATCGATGCTTTCGCGCGCCAGTGCGTGGTGTTCGACAACGTCTATCCATGCGGCCTGCCCACCATCCCTATCCGCATGGAGCTCATGACCGGCCAGTTCACGCTCCCGTATCGTCCCTGGCAGCCGCTCGCCCCCACAGACGTGACGGTGGCGGAGCTGCTGCGCAAGGAGGGGTACGTCTCCGGCCTCATTTCGGACACGTACCACTACCGCGCGCCCGGCATGAACTACCACCGGGCATTCCACGCGTACGAGTGGGTCCGCGGACAGGAGTACGATCCGTACAACTCCGCTCCCACGCATCGCAACGTGGACGCCTACGTCAACGAGCACTACTCAGACCTGTGGCGCGGTCGCGTGGCTCAGTTCCTGGCCAACACAGACGGCTTCACCAAGGAGGCCCACTGGTTTCCCGCGCAGGTGGTGGAGCGCGCCTGCGATTGGCTCAAGAAGAACCGCGACCACAAGAAGCTCTTCTGCTGGATCGACTCCTTCGATCCGCACGAGCCGTGGGACCCACCCGCGCGCTTTGATACCTACCGCGACCCCGCATACAGGGGCCCCCGCCTCATCATGCCCATGGGCGGGCTCGCCTCCAACTGGGCTGCGCCGGAGCAGATCCGCGACATCCGAGGCCTCTATGCGGGCGAGGCCTCCTTTGTGGACCACTGCCTGGGACCGCTATTCCAGTGCCTCGGGGACCGCGGCTACTATGACGATTCGGTCATCGTCCTCATGGCGGACCACGGCCACCCGCTGGCGGACCACGGCAAGTTCCTGAAGGGCGCGGACCGCATGTACTCGGAGCTGCTGAAGGTGCCCTTCATGGTCCGGCTGCCCGACGGGAAGCCGCGCCGCACGCAGGCGCTCGCGCAGTTCCCGGACGTGCTGCCCACGCTGCTGGAGCTGCTGGGTCTGGCCAGCAACACGGGCTCGATGCATGGCCGCTCCTTCCGTTCCGTGCTGGATGGGCATGCGGACACGCACCGGGAGGCGGTGATCAGCGGCTACTTCGAGGGCCAGGACCGTTGCATCCGGAACCGGGAGTGGAGCTACATTGCCCGTCCGGAAGGGGAATATGACGAGCTGTACCACCTGTCCGAGGACCCGCGCGAGACCCGCAACCTCATCGACGAGCGCCATGAGGAGGCGGTGAATCTCTCCTCCCGCTTCGGCGCCTACTGGCGCCGGATCCCCACGCCGCACGTAAAAGGCGTGCAGGGCCGGTACGAGGTGGCCAGCGGCGTGGTGGAGTAGATGGAAGGATTCCCTGCCCGCTCCGCCGAACCTGCAGGCGGCGTGCAGGACGCGTCCGGTCCGCGGAAAGGGTAGAAGCCCACCTGTTCTTCAGCTTAACTTTGCGCCTTCTTTCAGCCCGAGATGCGGACGCCGGGCACGTGATGAAAGGAGGGCAGCCATGTCTTCGCTCGACTCCGCCGTACGCTCCCTGCCAGACCGTCCCAACCTCCGCCACCTGAAGGACCAGGCCAGGGACCTCCTCAGGGCCGGCGCCGCTCAATCCCTCAGCGAAGCGCAGTTCCGAATCGCGCGACAGTACGGCTTTCCAAGCTGGCCGCGGCTCAAGGCCCACGTCGACTCGCTCGGGCTGGTGGGCGATCTCAGGTCCGCCATCGACGCCAACGATCTGCCCCTGGTCCAGCGGCTCATGACACGCCATCCGGACCTGCACCGGGCGCCGCTCGGCTACGGCAACAACGGTCCGCTCACCTGGGTGGCGGAGTGCCGGGTTCCGCGCGTTCCGCCGGATGCCACTCGCCTGGCCATGGCGGAGTGGATGATCCAGAACGGCTCCGACGTGCACCAGGGCGGGGACGGGCCGCTGATGCGCGCCGCCCTGGACGACATGCGCATCCCCATGATGGAGCTGCTGGTGCGGTACGGCGCGAACGTCAACGCGCTCTGGAACGGCAGCTATCCCATTGTCTGCGCGCCCTGTGAGACGCTGGCCCCGCAGTCCCTCCGCTGGCTGCTTGCGCAGGGCGCGGACCCGAACCGGTACTCGGAGAAGTACGGCAGCCCACTCTCCATGGTGATCGGCACCTACTCGCGCTACGCGAAGGGCCGGCACGGTTGCCTGGAGGCGTTCGAGGAGGCCGGATTGGCCCTGCCGGACACGCCCACCATGGCGCTCCATCGCGGCCGGCTCGATCTGCTGGAACAGCATCTGGAGCGCGACCCCGGCCTTATGTCGCAGCGGTTCTCGCTGGCCGAGATCTACCCGCCGGAGGTAGGGTGCGAGCCGGAGGGCGGGCTTACCTCCACGCCGGTAGACGGTGCGACGCTGCTCCACCTGGCCGTCGAGTACGACGATCAGGAGACGGCGGAGTGGCTCCTGGGGCATGGAGTGGACCCGAACGCCCGGGCCGCGGTGGATGAGGAGGGGTTCGGCGGGCAGACGCCGCTCTTCCACGCGGTGGTGAACATCGGCGGCAGGGACGAGTCGATGGCGCGCCTGCTGCTGGCGCATGGGGCCGACCCCAACCAGCGCGCCACCTTCCGCAAGCAGTTCCGGCACATGGGCGAGCCGGAGAAGGAGCGCATGCGCGAGTATCGGGGCGTGACGCCGCTCTCCTACGCCGCCCAATTTCTGGAGCCGGGCTGGGTGAGCCAGCCGGCCCTGGACGCCCTCCGCTCCGCCGGAGGAACAGAGTAACAAGAACAAGGGCCGCACGGGATGACCGTGCGGCCCGTAGAACTATAGCCGGTTCAGTCCATCTACTGCCCGGAGATGCAGCCCTTCTGGCCGCTGGAGTTGCGTAGCCGGTATTAGTATGTAGGCGAGGACCCCGACAATGGCCGGAATGGTCACCGAGTGGGAGAGAAGTCCGCTCTATCGGTGCGCATCGAAGTTTCTTGGTTTGGGAGCATCCGTCGAATTCCGCGGATGCTCCCAGAAGACGCAGCTCTGCTTCGTATCCTTTGGCGGCGAGCAGCCTAGAGGCCGACCGTGCCCAGGGGCGAGCCGTTGCCGCTGACGAAGTCCCAACCTATCAGGCAGCTAAAGGAGCCGGCCGTACCGGAGGTAATGTCCCGGAAGTCGACGCCGGGGCTCGTGACTGCGAGGTTGTAGATCGACGTGAGCGCCTGGTAGGAGCTGCTGTAGCGGCTTCCGGACACGTTCGCGATCCCGGCGCAGAGCGGCGTGGCCACGCTTGTCCCGCCGAACACCAGCCACCCGGACAAGCCCCGATAGGACGTGCTGTCATAAACGGAAACTCCGGTGTTAGGATCTGCGTCCGCAGCGATGTCCGGCACGCCCCGCGTGCTTGCGGGGGTCTGGGCAACTCCGACCTGATAGGACGGCTTCGGCTCGTAGGCGCTGGGGCCGCCTCCGCTCCCGCTCCAACCGGTCTCATTAACGAAGTTGCCGCCCGAGTCCGTGGCAACAGACGTCCCGCCGCATGCCACCACATACGGGGATGCGGACGGGTAGATCACGGCGCCGCCCGTGTCGCCGCTGGCGCCGAAATAGACCACGCCGTTGACCTGGAAATGAGAATCGTTGCTCGTCTCGCTGGAGAACTCGCTGCCTCCCCAGCTCATGGAGACTTCTGCGACGCCGGGGAGTTTAGACGCTACGTCCACCGCCGCAATCAGGTTGCTAAAGCTGTTGGACGCGGCCTCCACCAGGAAGATTTTGGCGCTCGGAGCCATGGCGTGCGCCCACTCGATGTCCAGTGCAGCCTCCTGTGACCAGCTCCCGTTATTCTTGGGCTGGGAGCCGGTGGCATAGACCACCTGGAATATGGTGTTCGTGGAGGCCGTGGCTTGAGTTGAAGGCTCCCGCGGCAGACCGAACTGGGCGGCGAAGACGTTGAAGTCGTTGAGCGCCGTCGGATAGTTATACGCGTCGACAATCGCGATGGCACCGGCTCCGCCGGTCGAAGGCTGGTTGTAGAACGAGCGGATCTGGCCTGGGGTCATCCCACCGCCCGGGCCGAGCCCGCCGAACGGCGTGCCGGGGTTCTGACGCAGTAGGATCAGGTGGTTGGTATGGGCGTTCAGGCCGCGATCCGCTGCGAGAGGAACCGAGCTCTCCGGCACGAGCACATTCCCGTGGACTACAGGGGCCTGCGCACCTGCCGAGGAAGCCGACATCCAGGAAAGAAGAGGAAGCAAGGCAAGGAAGCATCTCCTTCTGGTCATAGCACAATCCTTTCATCCGAAGAGCGGGCACTGTAACAACACGAGATTCAATCCGACTCTGGCGCCACGGCTATGACCCTGTTCTTTAGCTGCTTTCTCCTAATATTCCTGCAGGAGGCGCGACGGTGTGATCACAATCCCATTTCAGCGCGGGCCTCCGGCCTCTTAGTTACCGATCTCCTTGGACTAATGCGGCAGGAAATTTAGATACGCCCGTTCCAGCTCCGGGAGCAGGCTGGCGGAGTTCATGGGCTTGACCACGTATCCGCAGGAGCCCAGCGCCTGCGCCTCCTCCCGGTGCTCCTCGTACGCGGTGAGCATCACCACGCACGTGCGGAACTGCGCGAGGATCCGGCGGGCGGCCTCCAGCCCGTCGTAGGGGCCCGGCATCTTGATGTCCATCAGCACGATGTCCGGCCGTTCCCGCAGGACCAGGTCCAACCCCTCTTCGCCCGTCCTGGCGGAGCCGGCGACCACCATCCCCGCCCGTGTGAGGATGGTCCGGAGCTGCATCTGCGTGACGCCCTCATCCTCCACGATTACCACCTGTTTGCCGCGCAGAACGCCATACTCCTGGGAGGAGACGGACGGGTGCGGCATTGAGGGCGTGCGGGGGGGCTCATCCGGCGGGTAAGCGCCGGGCATGAGCCGGTACGACAGTGGCATTTTCGCTCCTCCGGTGTGGTTGGTACGGCTCGATGGGGAATGCGGCGGAAAACGGGTACGCCCCGTGCGGCCCGGAACTGTACCATTGTAGCCCAAAATCCCGGCCCGCCGGCCACTTAATACGCTTTAACACGTCCCACTGAAATCCTGCCGGTAGAGATACTTGTTCCAGTGGGCATGAGTTTTCGATGAGTGCTCTTAGCCGGAATCGCGAGCGTCCCGATCACCCCTTCTTCGGCTGGTCGCCGGGCTTGGCCGGTGCGGGCGGGTTCTGGGGTGGAGCGGGGGACGGCTGCGTCGGAGCCGCGTTCCCGCCGGGCGCGGGGGGCGCGGCCTGCTGCGCGGGAGTGGCCTGCTTGGAGTCCAGTACCGTCAGCTTCACGTCCACCCGGTTCTCGCTGGCCATGATACGGGGATCGTACGCGTAGGGCTTGTCCGCGTCCAGGTCGTCCAGCCGGCGCACGAACTCCGGCAGCGGGTCCGCCTTCTTCTTGTCCAGCTTCACCTCCACCGGGTCCGCCCGCAGCGCGGCGATGCTGATGGCCGTCTCACCCGCCGGTTCCTTGGGGTCTAGCTGCATCGCCCCGCTGTAGACGCCGTTCTGGCCGGGCATCAGCTCCACCACGGTGTGCCGCCGGTTCTCCCGCGCGAAGACGCGCAGCGGCCGCTGTGCGCTGACGGGACCGTTCACCTTGCACGAGATCTGGACCGTGTCCCCGGCCGTCACCAGGACCGGGTCCACGTGCGGGTCCGCAATGGTGATGGCCTCCTGCTTCACGTCCGAATTCTTGTTGCTGGAGGCCGGCGCCAGCTCCACCGTCTCCAGCCACGCCTTGAGGCCTACCGGCTTGGCGCCTTTGGAGGGCGTGTCCGGCGGCTCCAGCCAGAAGGCGCCGTCCTTGCTCTTGCACTCCTTGTAGTTGGGCGCGCTCACCAGAATAAGCGCCTCGCCCTTGCCGCTCGGGTCGTCCTTCTGCCTGGGCTTATCCGCCAGAGCCGCCTGCGCCGCCCGGGTGCGCGCCTGTTCCTCCGTCTGCTGCGCCGCGGCTTTGGGGTCCTGCGCTACGCCGACAACCGGCGCGGCCGCCGCGGCGGCCGCGGGCAGCGGGTTGCCCGTGGCCACGCCTAGTGCCGTCGCCTTCAATACCTTGCCGGGCTCCTTTACCACCTCCGCCGCCATCTTCACCGGGGCGGCGACAACGTCGCCCACCGAGCGATAGACCTCCTCCAGCAGCCCCCGCCGGTGCGACGGCCGGAGCTGGAGCGCCGTCAAAGGATCCGCCGCGATGGCGTACTCGCCCTTCTCATTGGTCCGGGTCCACGCGAGCACCTTCCCCTTGGGGTCTGTAAGCGCCACCGTGGCGCCCGCCACCGGCTTGCCCGTGGTCGCGTCCACCACCTGGCCGTACAGCGCGCCCTTGCTCCAGTCCGGCTGCTTCGGCTTTCGGTCCGCCCCCGCCGGCCCTAACAGCGCCATAGATGCGGCCGCCACAACAAGCGTACGTATCCGACCTCGCAGCCCTAAAATCGAAAATCGAAAATCGAAGATCATCCTGTTCACCTCATGAACACGACGTGCCGCGCCCGGACTGCGTTCCTCCTAACTGCTCACCACCCCGTAGTAGCGTGCCATCCAGTAGGGCAGCAGGTAGTCCACGCCCGGATACTCCATCGTCCCGTCCCCCGTGCTGTACAGGAGCTGCGGGCTCCGCTGCCACAGGAAGTCCGTAGTCGGCCGGTCCGGTATGGACACTATCTCCACCGTCTTGTTAGGCTGGGAGGGGTCGACGGTATACGGTGGGGTTGGGACCCGCCAGGCGTCATTCCACTGCGTAACCGCGCCGGTATCCACCCGGTGGATGTACTGCAGCCACTGGTCCAGGAACCTGGCAGTATCGGCGTCTCGCGTTGCACGCGGACCCTCCAGTGCCCGGTCGATCATATTGAAGTGCGCGTTCTGGTGCGTGGCCGTGGCGTTACGCAGCACGCCATACGCCTGCTGGTAGAACGCCAGGTAGGGGGAGCTGCTCTCCTCCAGCCGGAGCAGGTTGAACAGGTTGATGTAGTCCAGGTTGAACTTGTAGTAGGGGCCGTACGTATCCTGGCTCTCGTAAAGGATGGGGAGAGCGGGACCTCGGGGGCAAGCGCGGCGCGATATACCGTGTACGTGGTCCCAAATGTATCCGGATCCACGTGCCGGCCTATTTGCAGGAATGCGAGCTGCTGTTCCGGCCGGCCCATGAACGTAGCGCTGATGTGGCCGTTCGGCATCACCACATTCCAGTTATTCTGGAGCAGGTAGTTGAGGTGCGCCGTTACCTCCCTCCGGATGAGCGACCGAATCTTGCCGCTTCCTACCAGGTCATACGCCACCGCCAGCCCGAACATGACGCCGGAGTACTGGTCGCGGGAGGTGTCACCCACCCAGTAGTACGGCTGCCCGTTTAGAGTACCGGTGAATAGGGAGCCCGTACCATCGGTTGCGGCGGTATGGTAGGCGTTGGTGAACGGCGTGTTCTGTGGCACGTAGAACCGCGCCAGCACGCCCGTTCCGGTCACGAGCCGTAAGTTCGTGAGTCCGGTGAGTGCCTGCTGGAGGTTTGACATCGCTTCACTGGATGAGGGGCTGCCGGTCAGCGGGTCCGTACTTCCTGTCTGTGACGCCACGGTATAACGGTAGGCCTCGGCGGCCAGGTAGTGCCCGGTCCAGATTGCCGAGTCTCCGCCGTCGCCGTAGTTCGTCAGTGACGTACCGTGCGAGGTAGAGAACATCGGGTTCATGATGGTACCGTATGGCATGTGCAGCGGGACGGTTATAGGATTGCCGCTGCTGTCCGTATATGCCGATGAGTAGCTCTGCCAAATCCGGGCGTCCACGCGGAGCGCGTCTATCTCGGCCGCGGGAGCGGAAGTGGCAGCAGCCAGCAGCAAGAGGACGGCGATCAGGCGGTTCATCGAGTTCCTCCCTCCTACGTGACTACGTCGAGGCAGGCCTATCGCACGTAGTCTGGAGAGACGTCGGGAGGTCCGGGCCGGTTCCATGGCCGACCGGCAGGCGCGGGGCGCGTCTGTACCGCGTGTCGGCGCGTGGGAGGAGTACGAAAATGGAGTCCAACAGGAGTGTGGACCCGCGGGTCTGCATAGGCCACGTCCACCTGAAGGTGGCGGACGTGGAGCGCGCCATCGCGTTCTACTCCGGCGTGCTGGGGTTTGAGCTGCAGCAGCGGATGGGAGATTCCGCCGCCTTCCTGAGCTCCGGAGGCTACCACCACCACATCGGGCTCAACACCTGGGAGAGCGCGGGCGGCTCGCCTCCTCCTCCCGGCACCACAGGCCTGTACCACGTGGCCATTCTCTATCCCACTCGCGCCGCCCTGGCGGACGCCCTGCGGCGCCTCATGGACGCCGGTATTCCGCTGGAAGGCGCGTCCGACCACGGCGTGAGCGAGGCGCTCTATCTGAGCGACCCGGACGGCAACGGCCTGGAGCTGTATTGGGACCGGCCGGAGGACCAGTGGCCCCGCAGCCCGGACGGCGGTGTCGCCATGTACAGCCGCCGCCTGGACCTCCAGGATCTGCTCCAGGAAACCGGATGAGAGGGTTCCTTCTGGTGCCGGCGGTTGATGGTCTTTGCGGAAATGGTGCCGCTACATCCCGTGTCGGCATAGGCCGACGCTCGGCCGCAGGCGGGAGAATGCGCGAAGTGCAGGGGAACAGGCCCCGGGCAGCCGGGGACCTTGGTCCGTGCGCACATGCCGTTGCGGCTCTCATTCGTCAATAACCATAAGCCGCGCCTCACAGCTTCACAGCGTTGGAGTCCGGCGTACTGTTCGCTGCTTGCCCACCCCGGCCCTCCCAGAATAGGTGTTGCCCCCGCCGCTTCCCTTTGCTGCAGCGACCGTTCTCTGCGAACATAATAGGGTTATGCCGACCCTTGTACTATCGCCCCGCTACCGTCCTGATTCAATTGCCTTGGGCAAGGCCGCCGATGCGGCGGGATGGCGCGTTGAGCGGCTGCACCGCTGGGAAGTCCCCGAGCACCTCCGACAAGAGGAGGTCATCCCCTACGGTGAGCCGATGTTCGTGGCATTTATTGCGGAGCAGCTTGCCCTGGCCCTCATCGAGCCTCCGCTGGATTGGCTCACCACCCTTCCGTTCCGCTATCTTGAGCGGAGCATTCAGTTTACTACCCTCGCTGCCGCGCGGCTGCACGGGGACCGCGCCTTCTTCAAACCGGCGGACGATAAGTGTTTTGCCGCCGGCGTGTACGACTCCGGCGACGCGCTGCCCGCTTCCGAGCTTCTTCCGGACGACAGCCCCGTGCTCATTGCAGACCAGGTGGTCTGGGAAGTGGAGTATCGCTGCTTCGTCCTGGACCGCAAGTTGGCGGCCATCCCCCCGTATTGGCGTGATGACCATGCGGCGGACGAGGAGGAGCCCCCGATGGATGAAGCGCGAGAAGCAGCGCGCTTTGTGGAGGAGCTGCTGAAGGATTCCAACATACGGATGCCGCCCGCCTTCGTGCTCGACATCGGCCGTGTTCGCGGGACCGGCTGGGCCGTGATAGAGGCGAACCCCGCATGGGCCTCCGGAATCTATGCCTGCGACCCGTCACGCGTCTTGCCGGTCCTGGCGCGCGCCACCTGTCCGGAAGCCACCGTCAGCCCCGCGGACGCCGCCTGGGTTGTGTGTCGCGATGCTGAGGCGTAGACGCTAGACGGCAATGCGCTTGGTCAGGTAGATGTCGGGCTTGCCGGGGCCGTTCGCATCCGGCATGATGCCGCAGAGCACGAAGCCGCACTTCTGGTAGAAGCCGTACGGGTGGCCCTTCAGGTTGCGGATCCGGGCCAGGTGGAGGAGGGGGTCGGGGTAGAGGTCGATGCCCGCGACCGTGGTCATGCTGTCCTCGTCGTCCGTGCCCACCCAGAGCGTGCAGCCGCCGCGCTCCCGCACCCTCTCCTCCAGGTCCCGCACCAGCGTTCGGCCAATGCGCTGGCCGCGGCGGTCCTTCCGAACGACCAGCGGGTGCAGCTCCCACACATGCCCTTCGTAGTGCGGCTGCCCGCCGATCCAGCCAACCACCCTGCCGTCCTCGTCCAGCGCCACGCGAGCGATGCGGTCCTCCGCCAGAAACTCGCGCACCTCCGCCAAGGCGGAATCCATGTCCGGCCACGCGTCCGGCCAGTGCTCCTTGAACCCCTCCACCAGCAGCTCCGCCGCCTGCTGGATGCCGGATTCATCCGCTGCGGAGAGGTCGGCAATGTGCATAGGAATATCCGTCACCTGGTAAACGCGCGCAGCTTCAGGCTGCCGCACGATTCACCGCCATTCGCCACCATCCCTGCCGCGCTGGCTCATGCGGAAGCCCACCCCCTCACCTCCGTACCACTTGGAGCGCTGTACGGCCTCCCTGAGAGGGAGGCGTGTGGCTGATTACGTCAGGCCGCGATGTGTCGGAGGTCAAGAGGACGAATGGTCTTCTCGCGCTATGCCACCCGATCTGTAACTCCCCTCCCTCCCAGGGAGGGCAAAGATAGAGGCGATACGTACGGCGGTCGGTGGGTGGGCCGGCTGGAACGCCGATGCAAGACGTCAGGCGGAGAGGCGGTTCCCGGCGACGCGCACGCGGCGGCCGGGCAGCAAACAGAACACCATCAGCGCGCCCAGGAGGGTGGATGAAACCATCATCATGTACGCCTGCCGGTACTCCGTGGACTCCAGGCATCGTGACGCCTTCGGGGAGTCGGCAAGGTAGGTAACCGGAATGGACGCGCCGACGTACACCTGCTGGTAGAACGGGTAAGTGACGCCGCACTTGCCCTGGTACACCATCCCATTGGCCTCGAACTGGTAGGTCAGTTCCGTGCGGCTGCCCTTGCCGGAACTGTGATACCTGCCTACTACGGTCCCATGGGTGGTCAAGCCGCGCGAGTCCAGGGCGCGCTGCTGGAAGACCGCGCCCACGCCGGCTACAAATATAACGAGGGCAAACAGCAGAAACGCGGCCATGACCGGCCATGGCGCCTGCCGGCGCTGCCGTGTTGCAACAAACCGAGTCTGTACCCGATAGACCGTCCGCATGGTATCCGTCCCGGTACGAGCCGAACATCCGTTGCATACAGTGTCCGGCCCCGTCCTGGTACGTTATTCCACAAAGGCAGTCTGCGGGGGCACAGGAGATTCAGTGGATCAGGTCTGGCGGGCGCGGGGGCGTGGACGCGGCTCCTCCTCCTGCGCGGCCGCCAGATTCTCCGGTGCAGCGCCCGCGGCGAACCGCGACAGCCGCAGGGGCAACTCCAGCGCTTCCGGTCGCGGCAGCAGTGTAGGAGACACCTCGAGCGCGCGCACGGCCTCAGGGGCGCGCCCCGCGCTGAGCGCGCCGCGCGCCTGGGCAGCCTTCAGGACCTCGGGCGGAATGGACTCCTCACCCGCATCGCCCTTCCGCTCCGTTCGCTTGCGCATCGCTCCTCCTCCTCAGGAAAGGACCGCGTAGCGGCCCTCGAACGTCACCGTCTGGGCGGTAAGGTTCCTCACCGTGATCCAGTAGGTGCACTGCGCCTGACTCGCCCGCTCCACGGCTACCGACCAGTCGAGCTCCGGCGCGCCCGGCTCCGGCGTAATCGCCATGAGGTACCACACCACGTGCCGCGCTGCCGGCCAGCCCCAGGTAAACCAGTGCTGGGTCGCGCCAGGTCCTATGGTGCCCGTCCATTGAACGCCCGTCCACATCAGGGTGCTCTCCCTCGGATCAATGACTGAGACTGAATGTCGACGGCGGATCGGTCGGTCCACCGTCCCCTTGGTCAGCTCAGCACGTCATACCGGCCCTCAAACTTCACCGGGTCTGCCGTAAGGTTTGTGACCGTGATCCAGTACGTGCACTGCGCCGCGTTTGCGCGTTCCACCTGGACGGACCAGGTGAGCTGCGGTCCACCGGGGCAGGGGGTAGCCGGCATGATCGTCCAGAACACGTGGCGGGCTGCCGGCCAGCCCCACGTAAACCAGCGCTGTACCGCGTGTGGGCCTATCTGACCGCGCCACTGTACGCGCGGTGGTTGGACCGTACAGGAAAAGTAGGGCGGGGGACCATTAGATCCGGCGGAGCGCAGCTTCAGTTGATTACGATAGGTGTTCAGTACCTGCTGCGTCTGCTGGTAGTTATTGTCATACTGAACGCCGCCCCCAAAGCTCCTGTAGAATACGTCCGCACCGGTGGCGACCAGGGTGGCGTTGGGATCACCCTGCACGCCCTTCCAGGTTGGCTCTGGGACCGGCTCGTTGAACAAAGAAGGGTCGATGACGTACGTCTGCGGGCCACCCCCGGGATCCACCTGGAGCGTTGGAGCTACGTGCCAGCCCCAGGCCACCTGGCAGCTCGGGTTGTTCTGGGTGGCCACCAGCAAGCTTCCGTAGATCCAGACCTTCTGCGGCTGCGCACCGTCCGCGATCATAAGGCGGCACATTTCGTGTGCGCGGCCCCAGCAGCCGTCGTCCGGAAAGAGGAACGGAATGCACGGTGCCGGCGCACTGGCCGGGCAGCAGATCTGCGCGTCCACCAGGTCAAAAAGCTGCCGGGCCCTCTGAAGCGTAACGGTCGGTGGCATGAGTCATCCTGCCGGTTGGGCCGTTGGGGCCGGCCGCACGTCGATCATCACGTGTTCGTCCAGCGTCTCGGCCACAAGTACCTCTCCACCCTCCCTTTGCGCGGTCTGGAGCGCCTCCAGCATTTCCTGGAAGTGAGGAGTTCCGCGCCGCAGGTAGTGGCGCGCATGGGAGATGATTAGCTCCACTTCCACACCGTTCGCATTGGGCACTATGCCGCCGACCCGCACGCGCAGTGGAACCAGGAGCTCCGTGATGTAGCGGGTGGCGGGATCGATCTCCACGTATGCCGGCTGGCCCGCATCGCGGAGCGATTCCAGCACGTTCGCCCAGACGGAATACCGCGGGTCCGCCCTGTTAAGCAACCCGACCTGGCCACCTGCAAGCCGTACCACTGCTGGAAGCGGAGCCGCGGAGGCCCGAATGGCCGTTACGTCGGGCAGTTCTCGCAGTCCGTCGATGGGCCCCACCTCGCGCACAAGGTCAACCACTGCATATGGACTCGGCACTTGGATTGTCCTCCGCCGGCAGACTTCTCGAGTTCACGGATACCGCTTCGCTCTCTTACTGTATAATCCTCCGGCATAAGTGTGATATATATCACACTTACGGCATGTCTCGCGAAATCTGGGGTTTGCCTGCCGGGCAGGAAGCCAGCCGCATCTGCCCGAACCGAGCCCCATGGCAGGCGCCGCCATCACGGAACAGACCTCAAGCTTCCAGCGGCTTGGCCGGGCGCTCGCCATTCTCCTCGTCGCCGTGCTCGGCGCCGGCATCATCGCGCGCTCCGGCATCGGCGCCAATCTCCTCCGCCGCGCGGTAAACCGACACAAGAGGGTTCTGCGCGTCTGGGACTGGTGGTCCCCCGCCACCGACGAAAAGTACGCCGGTTACTTCGACGCCGTTAAGCGCGACTTCCAGCGACTCCATCCGGATGTGGACGTGGTGTACCAGTTCGTGCCCTTTGGCCAGTACGAGCAGAAGATGGCCACCGCCCTTGCCGGAGCCAGCCCGGCGGACGTCTTCCAGAGCTCCGTTGTCTGGGCCGAAGGGTTCTACGACCGGGGCATGCTCCTGCCGCTCAACGGCTACCTGGCCCGCGACGCCGCCCAACGAGAGTACCGCCGCGCCCACGGCCAGCCCGTGGATCCCGGCGACATGGTGGACCGGAGCGCCTACCTCGAATCCGCCTGGCGGCACAACACCAAACCGGACGGCACTGTCTTCGGCATCCCGCAGATCCTGGATGCGAGCTGCCTGGTCTGGAACCTGGATATTCTCCGCAAAGCTGCCGCCAAGGACCCGGAGATCCGCGGCATGTTCCAGACCCGTCCGGACGGCTCGCCGGACCACGATCACCTCCGCTTTGACGCCGTCCGTGACTGGGATCAGTTCCGCCGCATCACCCGTAAGCTCACCATCTACGACACCTCCGGCCAGGTGGCCCAAGACGACCACGGCAACCCCATCCAGTCCGGATTCGCCATCCATGCCCACGGCGCCGGCGCGGGTCCGTTCATTCCCTGGCTGGCCTCGGACGGGGGACGGTTCCAGGATAGCGCCGGCACCCGGGCCCTCTTCGCCGGGCCGGAGGGCGTGGAGACGATGCAGTTCCTGCTGGACCTCTACTGGAAGGACCACGTCAGCCCGCCCTTCCGCCGCCAGCTCTCGGACGAGGAGGTCTTTGACCAGGGCCGCATCGCCTGCGCGGTCAACGGCACTTGGTCCGGCAAGTACATCACGCGGGACACGGATAACAGGCTCCGGTTCGACTTCACGCCCTTCCCGCCAGGACCGCACGGTCACGGCCCGGCCACCGTCGCCTGGGGCAACATGCTCGCCATCTCCAGCCGGTGCCCGCAGCCGGACCTCGCGTGGGACTACGTCAGGCTCGTCTGCGGCCTCCAGGGATCGCTGCGGCTGCTCAAGCACATCCAGCAGAACTCGCCCCGCAAAGACTTCTACCAGAGTCCCGCGTGGAGCGCTATGGTCGGGACCCACCCGTACCTGCACAACGTGCCCGCCATCTGCGCCTGCGGCCAGAAGCTCCGCCACACGCAGATCAACGCGGTCGGCTACGTCTCGGATCCCATCTTCGAGAGCCTGCTCCTGAGTTATCCGGAGATTGCCGCCGGCCGCGGCCCGTATCCCAGCGTCCCGGCAGCCCTGGTCAGGGCCGCCGGCGCCGTAGACCGCGTCTACGCCCGCTACAATGCCCAGGTCCTCGAATGGAGAACTGTGAGGAGATGAGCAACGAATCGCAGGAGCGGACGTCGGACTTCGGACTTCGGACCGCCGTTCGGATGCTGGTCTCGCCACGTCGCAAAATCATCCCTTCACCCCTTCACCCCTTCACCCCGTCATCCGCCGCCCCCTACCTCTACATCGCCCCTGCCTTCCTCCTCGCCTTCCTCTTCAGCTTCTACAGCATGGGTCTCAGCTTCTGGACCAGCCTGCACGATTGGGACCCCTTCGCCGGCGCCGGCCGCTGGGTGGGCCTCGCCAACTACCGGCGCGCCCTCTTTGGGGAAGACACCGCCTTCTGGATCGCCCTGCGCAACACCACGGTATACGTGTTGATGGTCCTCGCGGGGACCCTGGGCACGGCCCTGCCGCTGGCCCTCCTCTGCCGCAAAGCAAGGTACCTCCAGGGGCTGTTCCGCACGCTCTACTTCCTCCCCAGCATCACGCCCGGCGTGGTGGTGGCGCTCATCTTCTACCAGCTCTTCGGCATCTGGGGACAGCTCCTGGACGGGCGGGGCACGGCACTCGCTGCTATTGCGCTCATGGGTATCTGGAGCGGGGCGGGGTACAACATGCTCCTCTTCCTGGCCGGCCTCAACGAGATCCCGCAGGACTTCTATGAGGCTGCCCGCTTGGACGGAGCGGGGCCGGTACAGGAATTCCGGCACGTCACCATCCCGCTGCTCCGCAACACGCTGGTCTTCGTCACCGTCATGACCATCATCGGCGCGTACCAGGTCTTCACCGCCGTCTTCGTCATGACCCAGGGTGGCCCAGAGCGCTCCACCCAGGTCCTCGCGTTTGACATCTTCATGAACGCCTTCAGCGTCGCGGGCCAGATGGGGTATGCCAGCGCCGTCGCCTGGCTGCTCTTCCTGGTCATCGGCGCATTCGTGGCCCTCCAGATGCGCCTCCTCCGCAGCCGGAGAACGTACGATGAATAGGACGGAAGACGGAAGACGGAGGACGGACGGATCCGAAATCCGTCACCCGTCACCCGTCTTCCGTCGTTCCGCTGGTACAATCGCCGCCCTCGCCGCCATGCTCCTCGGTGCCTGGCTGATGGCCTACCCGTACCTGTACGCCGTCGGCGGCTCGTTCAAGACCCGCGCCGAGTTCACCGCCAACCGCGAGGCCCTTATTCCGCCGCGCTACCGCCCCGCCAGGCTGTTCGACCGCTATGTCCGGTGCCATGCCGACTCGGAGTACGACCGCGTCCAGCGTGAGTGGCCTCCGCTCCGCAACTATTCCGATGCCGTCCAGTACGGCCGCATCGACACCTTCCTCGGTAACAGCCTCTTCTATGCCGTCGTGATCACGGCCGTGAGCCTGTTCCTCAACACCCTGGCGGCTTACGCCTTTGCCCGCATGCGCTTCCCCGGCCGGGACCTGCTCTTCGGGATGCTCCTTTCCACCATGATGCTGCCCGGCATCGTGCTCCTCATCCCGCAGTTCCTGGTGGTGAAGCGGTTGGGGCTGGTGGATCACCCGCTGGGGGTGATGCTGCCCGGCTTTGCCGGCGCCTTCGGCATCTTCCTGCTCCGTCAGTTCTTCCTCAACATTCCGGTGGAGCTGGAGAACGCCGCACTGCTGGATGGCTGCAGCCGGTGGGGGATTCTCTGGCGGATAGTGGTGCCGCTCTCCAAGCCTGCCCTGGTGACGCTGGGCCTATTCACCTTTATGGGAGCCTGGAACAGCTTCGAGTGGCCGCTCGCCGTCCTGAGCAATGAGGACTACTACCCGCTCACGGTGGGTCTCGCGCTCTTCCGCGACCAGAACACCGCCGATTGGCCGCGCGTCCTCGCCGCCAGCGTCCTCGGCAGCGGTCCCCTCATCCTCCTCTTCTACGCTGCGCAGCGGTACCTGGTCGGCGGCATCAGCCTGAGCGGTCTCAAGGCACAGTAGTCAGCTCCTGCAGTGCGGGTTCTAGCCGGGCGCCGAATTCCCCCGCGGGCGCGAACGCCAGGTCCACCTGGAGGGTGCTGGGGAGGAGGAAGAGCCGGTAGATCCAGGCGCCGCTGGGGACGTCCAGGTGGTGGAGGGCCACATGGTCGCGGTACATGCGCGCGCTGTAGTCCGCGAGGGTCGCCTCGACGCCAGCATCCGGACATACACCGAATGCCAGGTCGATGTCCGACCACCGGTCCTCGCCATCCACGGTGGCGGAGCCCGTAATGGCCGCGCCGGTGATGCGCGGATCGGAACACGCCGCTTCGACTAGCTCGTTCCGATCCGCATCGCGCTCGGTTTCTGAAAACAATGGTCTCTTTCCGTGCGGCCGCATCGATGGCCGATGCGGACCGCTCCGCACGCTCCATTTGCGTGCCTGTAGAGCGTACTATGAATCGGGTAGGCTAGCTTCGTCAGGGAGGTCGACCATATTGGCTCAAGACAAAACCAGGTGGTTTATTGCACCGCAGAGTGAGCCCGGCCAGCCGGTGCGAATGATCCGGGTCGGGCGCGGCCTGGAGAATATGGACCGCGACTTTGACACAGCCTTCTGGCAGGCACAGGATACGTCCGCCCGGATGCAGGCCGCCTGGGAGCTGGTAGAGCACTTCCTAAAACAGCGAGGTCGAGCCGGTGAACTCCGACTTCAAAGATCTGTTGCGGTCCTTAAACGACGCCGGCGCTAAGTACCTCGTGGTTGGCGGGTACGCCGTAATGGAGTACTCTGAGCCGCGCTATACCAAGGATCTCGACGTATGCGTCGGCACCGATCCGTTGAACGCACGCCGTGTGCTGGAGGCGCTGGTGGAGTTTGGCGCTCCCGTCGCGGACCTCACTGAATCGGACTTTACGGAGCCGGAGGTATTCGTCCAGATCGGAGTGGCTCCGGTACGCGTCGATATTCTCACCTCCATCACCGGGGTCGATTTTAATGCCGCCTGGAGCCGACGCCAGGTGCGCCCGGTGGATGGCCTCCCTGTGCCTTTCATCTCAATAGAGGATCTCATCGCGGCAAAGACGGCTTCGGGCCGGCGCCGTGATAAGGCCGACGTTGCGGCGCTTCGCCGCTGGGTCAAGCGGCAGCAGGGAGGCAGCGACGGTCAGGGCGCCTGACCCGTCGGCTACGCACACACCCGCAGCTACGCCACCCGGTTCCGCAGCGGCTCTCCGCGCACGCCGCGCACCGCCTCCTCCGCCGCCATGCGGTAGAGGCGTGGCCAGCTCTCCCGGCTGTACCAGGCGTAGTGCGGCGTGAGAATGGTGTTGGGTGCGCGGAGCAGCGGGTGGTCCGATGGCAGCGGCTCCTCCTCGAACACGTCCACTCCCGCCGCCGAGAGCGCGCCCTGCTCCAGCGTGTGCGCCAGCGCCACCGTGTCGACTATGGAGCCGCGGGACGTGTTCACCAGGATGGCCGCCGGCTTCATGCGCGCCAGGCGCTCCGCGGTCAACAGGCCGCTCGTCTCGGAAGTCAGCGGCACGTGCAGCGATAGGATGTCGGATTGCGCCAGCAGGCCGTCCAAGTCCAGCCGCTCCACGCCCAGCTCTGCAAAGATAGCGTCCGGCACGTACGGATCGCACCCCGCCAGCCGGAACCGGAATCCTCGCGCGCGGGCCGCCGTCTTGCTCCCGATGCGCCCTAGCCCCAGGATGCCGAAGGTGAGCGTCTCAAAGCCCCGCACGGGGTAGGGGAGCGGCGCGGGCCGCCAGCCGCCCCCGCGCGTCCAGCGCTCCAGGAAGGGCAGCCCGCGCGCCAGGGAGAGCGCCAGGGCCATGGCGTGGTCCGCCACCTCGCCGGGGCAGTAGTCCGGCACGTTGCACACGGCGATGCCCCGGGCCGCCGCGGCTTCTATGTCCACGTTGTCGAACCCCACACCGATCCGGACGATGACCCGGCACCGCGCAAGCCGCCGGATCACCTCTGTCGTCACCGGATAGTGGTTCACCAGCAGCGCGTCCGCCTCGCGCATCGCCGCCACCGGCCCTCCGGGATCCCTGTCTGCGTCCACCACCTCCATGCCCTCGCCGACCAGATATGCCAGCGTTTCGGGAGGATACGAGTCGGAGTGATCGGTAAGAACAATGCGAGGAGCGGGCATACCGGGGTAAAGTTCGGATGCCGATGGTCCGGCTCCTGCGGAAGACAGGGACCGACGTCGGATTTCAATCCCTGTCCCGGTGGCAGCCGGACCGGGGTGAGGCTCCCGAACCGCTCTGTACCAACGCGCACACTCGTACAATGACCCAGGAACAACCCGCCCGCAAACGCCGGGCCGCTCTCCGCGCGCTGCGCCACCGCAACTACCAGCTCTTTTTCGGCGGGCAGCTCATCTCCCTCATCGGCACCTGGATGCAGTCCGTGGCCCAGTCCTGGCTGGTGTACCGGCTCACCGGCTCCGCCGCGTTGCTGGGACTGGTTGGGTTCTCCTCCCAGATCCCCGTGTTCCTGGTGGCGCCGGTGGGCGGCACCGTGGCGGACCGCATCCCGCGCCGCTCCATCGTGGTGGCCACCCAGACCGGCGCCATGCTCCTGGCCCTTATCCTGGCGGCCCTCACGCTATCGCATTACGTGCGGGTGTGGCACATCTTTGTCCTGGCCGCCTGCCTGGGACTGGTCAACGCGTTCGACATCCCGGCGCGGCAGGCGTTTGTGGTGGAGATGGTGGGCAAGGAGGACCTCATCAACGCCATCGCTCTCAACTCCTCCATGGTCAACGGTGCCCGCATCATCGGGCCGGCCGTGGCCGGAATCCTGGTCGGAGCGATCGGGGAGGGGTGGTGCTTCTTCGCCAACGGGGTCAGCTACATCGCCGTCATCGCCGGGCTCCTCGCCATGCGGCTGGGCCCGCGCGCGGAGGAGCGGCGCCCCGGCTCCGCCATAGAGCAGATTGTGGAGGGGTTCCGGTTCTGCGCCCACACCGGCCCTATCCGCGGCATCCTCGCGCTGCTGGGGGTTATCAGCCTGGTGGGAATGCCCTACGCCGTGCTCATGCCTATCTTTGCCGACCGCATCCTCCACGGAGGGGCGCGTGGGCTCGGGTTCCTCATGGGCGCGTCCGGCTGCGGCGCGCTGGCCGGGGCGCTTACCCTGGCGCACAAGCAGGGCGTGCGCGGCCTGGGAAGCTGGGTCGCCCGCGCCGCGGGAGGGTTCGGGGTGGCGCTCATCCTATTCTCCCTCTCCCGCGGCTTCTGGCTCTCGGCCGCCCTGCTCATTCCCGTGGGTTACTGCATGATGGTGCAGATGGCATCCTCCAATACGGTGCTCCAGACCATGACGCCGGACGCGCTACGGGGGAGGGTGATGGCCGTCTACTCCATGATGTTCATGGGCATGGCGCCCTTCGGCTCCCTGCTGGCCGGCGCCATCGCGTCCCGCATCGGCGCTCCCATGACGGTCGCGATTGGCGGCATCGGCGCCATCGCCGGAGCCGCAGCCTTCCGCGCCCACCTGCCCGCCATGCGCCAGGAGGCCCAGCGGCTGGAGTTGATCAAGGAGAGTAGTAGCCAGTAGTCAGCAGAACGGCCAAGATCCCCTCATCTAGCGCTCGGCTCTACGCACGGATTCTGCGCAGGAACCCTTGTGCTGCGCCGGGAAGTGAGATACTGACTACTGACTACTGACTACTGACTTCCAAGAGGCTTCTCCATGCGCTCCCACTACACAAACCCGCTGGTCTTTCTCGTGGGGCTATTCATCATCTTCCTGGCGCTGCTCGTCTTCCGCGCGGCCGTGCGCCAGTTTGGCCAGGGTGACTGCCTCCTGGGCTGCTGCCTCTGGGAGATGGCAGACTCCATCCTGGATCTGGGCTGCGGCCTGATCGGCTGCGGCAGCGTCCTCGCCCTCCTTCTGCTCCCCCTCCTCGCCTGGGCGGGGCACCGGTAGGTGATGGGTGAGACGTCCCGCGCGCTCGTTGGTCATATGGACTTGTTGGCCATATGGAAAGGTTGGCGATGACCGTGCGAGAGTGTTACAATTTCCCAATCAGGCCGACGACGGACCAATCTGTCATTCCGAACGCAGTGAGGAATCTGCTTTTCAGTCTCGCTTCGTCCTCTGAATCGGCCAGGAGCCAGCCATGGTCGCCGTAACACCGCCCCTGGAGCGGATAACTGAAGAGCGTGTGGTGTGGGAGCACGACCGGCCGCTCACCTTCGAGCGCTACCTGGACCTGTTCATGGGCGCGTCCGGTCACGTCGAGCTTATAGATGGAGTGGCGGTAGAGCGAATGGCAGCATCCTACGAGCACGAATCACTCTACGCCTGGCTGTTTACGCTGCTGAACCTGTACGTCATCCGGCACAAGCTGGGAGAAGTTCTGGGCTCCCGCAGCGCCGTTAAGATCGATGAATACGGCGGCCGGCTGCCGGACATCCTCTTCATAAAGCGGGAACGGCACGACACCATCCAGCCAAACGCCATCTACGGCCCGCCGGACCTCGTCATCGAGCTTGTCTCCCCCAATGACCGGCCCTCCGACCTCAACTCTCTGGAGAAGGACTACCGCTCCATCCACGTCCCCGAGATCTGGTTCATCGACCCGCGCAAGCGACAGGTCCGCGCCCTCACCCTTGGCGAGTCCGGGTACAAGGAGAGGCTCGTCAAACAGGACCGGCTGCATTCCGCGTCCGTCGAAGGCTTCTCCCTCGAACTGGACTGGCTCTTCACCGAGCCCAGCCCGGATCCGCTGGACGCGCTTCGCGTCACTCACGCGTAGAGCGCGCATACCGTCTTGATCCGATGCCCAAAGCCCGGGAGGCCAAACGAGCGGAGAGGCGGAGCGCCGCCCGCCCCGCCTCTCTAGCAGTACTCGCACGTTGCGTCCGGGGCCGTCAACCACGCAGCCAGAAGCGGCCGCAGGCAAGCCCGGCTGTCAGCAGCACCGTCCCGAGCGCCGCCCAGCCGGAGACCGGTGTGTGCCGCTCCTGCGCGGGCGGAGCCGCGGCCACAGCGCGGCCAGCAGACTCCATCCGCGCAATTCTGTCGGACAGTGAGGTAAGCTGGGCACGCAAGAGCCGGTTCTCCGCGCCCACCGCCGCGATGCGCTTGTGCTCCTCTTTCATGGCTTCCACGAGGACCGGCACGATGGCGCTGTAGTTCACGGACCGGATGCCGTCTACTTCCTTGCTAACCACGCTGGGCAGCACCTTCTCAACTTCCTGCGCGATGAAACCGATCTGCGGGCCGCGAGGCGTGTCGCGGTCCCGCTTCTTCCATTCGAAGCTGACGCCGCGCAGTCGCAGTATCGCGTCCAGGCTGTGGGGGAGGGGCTGGATGTGCTTCTTCAGCCGCGCATCCGAGCGGGTGATGAAACCCGCGGCCGAAACTGTCTGGTCCACCCAGACGGTACCAGTCAGAGAGCACCCGTACGTGCCGGCAGCTCCACCCAGCCAGCCCTGGCCGCCCGTGCCACCATTGCTGTAATGGAGGGCCTCCGCGTGCAGGTTCCCGGTTCCGAAGTCCCCTCCGAGGCCGTTGTTGCTCACTGCATAAACTGCAGTGCTGTTGGTAGAGTAGGCTTGGAGCGCCCCGGAGTTGACACTAACAGCAGCGACACCTCCGCCATTGCCGGTAGCCCTGAAGTAACCGCCCCACCCGGACGGACCGTCGCTTGTCCCATATACGCCTGCCGCTCCAGTATTTGCGCTATCCGCCGTGTAGCCATAGACGCCGGGGCCGCTGACGCTCCCTCCTCGGAGTCCGGGGCCGCCATCCAGGTTGTCGATCCAAAAAGCAGGACCGGGATCGCCCACATTGTCGTAGAATGGCAGTCCCTCATAGAGCTGCGCTGCCACTGGGCGGAGCGCAGCCACGACCAGGAAAAGGGCGAGGGCGCAAGCAAACCCCAGCCGATAGGTGGTACCTCTCCGTTTCATGCGATTCTCTCCTTTTCACAAGAGTGGGACCGCCGGGCGGTCCAATATGCGCCACACCGCGTGGCGCCAGGCAATTCTTACTGGGTGGCCGCCCGCGGTCGGCGATAGCTCAGCGAAATTTCACCGTTTTTAGCGGGATATTCGCCGGAGAGAAACGTTGGTGAACGACGGAGGAACACGCTACGCGCAGAGATGACTAGCCGGTGCTGTACATCGGGAACTGCCATATCGCCTGCACATTAGGCGCTGACGTGGTAACAGTTCAGACTCCATGAGTACCGGTTGAAATATGGCCCGAAGAAAATGGA
>CAYNFH010000084.1:0-24747 GCA_964396385.1 uncultured Chthonomonadaceae bacterium
CTTATGGGTGAGCTGTCCCTCGTGGATAATGAGCCCGGCATCCACCTCGCCCGCGTGAACCGCGTCCATGATACGGTCGAACGGTACCACTGTGTAGTCGAAGGATCGGTCCAGGTAGAGGGAGAGCGCCAGAAACGCGCTGGTCATTCTGCCCGGAATGGCGATGCGCTTGCCGGCCAGCTCCCCCGCGCTCAAGGGCGTCCTGGTCACCACCATCGGCCCATAGCCGTCCCCCATGCTCGCGCCGTGGGAGAGGATGGCGTAGCGGTCGTGGACGTAGGCATAGGCGTGGACAGAGATGGCGGTACACTCCAGCAGCCCTTCCCGAGCCCACTCGTTGAGCGTCTGGATATCCTTGAGGATATGGGTGAATTCCAGGCCGTGCGCATCCACCCGGTTCTCGGCCAGGGCGTAGAACATAAACGCGTCGTCCGAATCGGGGCTGTGTCCAAGCTGCAAGCGCGTGCTCATGGGGCGGATATCCTTCCGAGGTAGTCGGAGGGGATTATACCTTCCGCCGTGACGGGGGACGGCAGACTGCCGTCTTTACGGTTATACTGTCACGCGCAGCCGCAGGATGGGGATACGCTCCTCCAACCCGCGAATGGAGCGTTCCAGGAGCTCGGCAGTCACCGCGCCGGAGGTCAGCAGCGCCGCCACGCGAGGGTCCCGCGCCACCTCTGTCGCAAGCACGATGTCGCCGCCCTCGCTCTCGTGCTGCAGCCGCGCGGCCAGGTTCACCGTCTGCCCAAAATAGTCCAGCGTATCGTTCGCATTCACGGCCAGCGCCGGACCCCAGTGCAGCCCAAGCTTCACGACCAGCCCGTCCGGCTCCGCCCGCGATTCCCGCTGGATGTCCACGGCCGCGGCCAGCGCGTCCGCCGGGTCGTGAAAGCTCGCCATCACCGCGTCGCCCGCGGTCTTCACCACCGCGCCGTCATGCGCGGCGATGGTCCGCCGCATGGCCGCGAAGTGCTCCCGCACCGTACGGTAGGAGGCCGCGTCGCCCAGGGAGCGGTACATCGCGGTCGAGCCCTTCAAGTCGCTGAACAGGATACAGACCTGCTGGACCGCCATCTCCACACCCGGGGAAAGCACTTCGGAGGAGAACAGGTCCCGGAACCGCGCCAGGGAGGTCACCATGGCGGCCGTGGCGGAGTCGGCGCGCCACTCCGGCGCCTCCAGCCGCAGGATGATCCGCTGGTCGCTCCCGTTCTCCAGCGTCCAGCGGCCGTCCTGGACGGCCCTATCCCGCTCCACCAGGAGCCGCCGCCCGCCCGGGCAGGCGCAAACATGCATCCGCAGGCTGCCGGCGTCAGCATCATCTAGCTCCAGCGGCACCGGAGTCTCTATCTGCAGGCTCGTCAGCTCGTACCTCCAGGATAGCTGCGGCGCGCAGATTTCCGTCCGCTCGCCCGGCTCCAGGATCCACTGGCCCACAGTGTGCGGCGAGAGCTGCGGCCCGCCAATACAGTAGAGGGTATGCCGAACCGGCCGGATGCTCGGCGCGACGCTGAAGCAGACCTCTACGGATCGGTCGAACGCCGCGTCATACCGGATGTTGCAGCTCTCGCAGTGGACGGTGGCCTCCAGCTCCTGCAGCCTTCGCGCGCCCGGCGGCCCGCTCCGGCAGTAGGGGCAGAGCACGCGCCACCGCAGCTCCAGCATCCCGGATCGGGCCGCCATGAGGCAGGTCTCGAGAACCGGGAGGCGCGGCACGCCCCACGCGTCCGCTAGCTCAAAGGGACGCATGAGGGTGGTGTCCTCCGGCGGCGCCTTCGCCAGGTGGTCCGCCAGTCGACGCGCCAGTGCGGGGTCCGCCCCCGCTCGCTCCAGCTCCGCCAGCGCGCGCTCAAGCCGCGGCCTGTCCACCGGCGGCCGGCCGGCGTGGCGCGGGCAGAGCGTCTCGCTGTGGCCGGTGAAGTACGCCTCGAACCGGTGGCAAGCCGAAACGAAGTCCGCGATGCTCTTGGCGCCCGCCGCCGCGCAGAACGGCTTACCGAACGCTCCAGCCGGCACAACCTCCGCGAACACTTTCACTCGGGTGCCATCTCCGTCGGGCTCCAGCTCTGTGCCTCCCCAGATCTCTCGGATGGGGCCGCCCAGGAAAGTACGCCGGACGTGGTAGTAGGAGGGACGGAGCCACTCAAATGGGTGCTCGCGATACCGCAGCGTGAGCCCGGCGTACCGCACCGTGGCCCATGCTTCCGTGCCGCCTGCCATTCCGGGCCGGAAGTCGAACCGTATCAGGGGCAGCCCCATCTCGCGGTTCAGGCGGTCCGTGTCGGCGAGGATCCGCCACACCGCCTCACGAGGAGCGCTAAGCCGGACGGTCTGCTCGAACCGCATCGGCGGTGGAGGGCAAGGGGAAGGTCAGCTCCAGCGTCTCGCCGGGCGGGAGCGCGTCCCAACGGGAGTGCAGCTCTCGAATGTGGGCCCGGATCTCGCAGACAGTGCCGGCCGTTAGCGGCGGGGGTGCGATGCCCAGCCTGGGAAAGGCGTCCTGCAGCGCGTCCGCCATCTCCTGGTCTGTCATGGGCGTGTTGCCGAAGAGCAGGTTGGTGATCATACCCGCGGTGCTCTCCGCCCGCCCCAACTCGGCCGGGTAGTGGTCCTTCATGCCGCCGCGCGTTCCGAAATCATTCAGATCGCGCCCGGCCGCCACCAGGCCGAAAAAGCCTTCGGAGAGGGCAAGGCGGGTCTCCACGGCATAGTGGATGAGGTCATGCCGCGCGAAGTACTCGGAGGAATGCTGCCACGTGCGGGATCCGTCCTCCCGCACGCACGTGAGCGTGGGCGGCTTCCCAACCTCGCCTTTCGTGATGTGAATAAACATGGCTCCCATTTCCGTCTATTTGCGTTCATTCGCAGCCAACCATCACCACACCCCGTTGCGCATCCAGCCGGCAAGCGATGACCCAGAGACAGCGATAGACCACGGCAATCGGATAGGAGAGCCGCGCGCGAAGCGCCGCCCACCTGCGCTGTCGAGGCGTGTCCAGAGGCACGATGCGCGCGCCGGAGTAGATAACGCGAGTCACGCGGCCGATGATCTGGTCGCGCGGAACGGGCGGGTCCGCGCTCAGCCGCGTGTCGCCCTTCAGCACCACCTGCCGGCCCACCCACCGGATCATGCGGTGGCACAGGCAGCGGCCCGCATAGTGGTAGGCCACCACGTCGCCGACCCGCAGCTCCTCGACTCCCACCGGCCGTACCTCCACCAGCGAGCCGCGCGGCAGGATGCGGCCCATGCCGCGCCCATCGCAGCGCAGCACAATCCGCCCCCGTCTTTCCAACGATTCACGGAGGTAGCTTGTGTAGTCTAGCTTAGGAAGAGCCATACCAGCCGGTTGAAGGTTGAAGGGTCAGAGGCGGACTTCGGACACCGGACCTCGGACCGCCTTACCGCGTTCTTTGCGCTCTTTGCGTCTTTGCGTGCGACATCCGGCCCCAGCGGTACGACCACTGCCCCCGGAAAGTAGTGGGCCAGGATCTGCCGGTACGTACGGTTGTAGGGCGCGCCCGCCATGCCGACGGCCCCGCACTGGCACATGCCGTGACCGTGCCCGAACCCGCGGCCGGCAAAGACGTAGTCGTCTCCATCGCGCGCCACAGAGAAGAGCGTGCTCCGTAGTCGCGCGTAGCCGAGCGCCGCCCGCAGCTTCGCGCCCGGCACCCGTCGCGCGCCCTGCGAGCCGGCCAGCTCCACTGTCTGCGCTCGGCCCGACGAATCTCGCTCCACCACCTTCACGTCCGTGAGCCTCCCGACCTTTCGCCCGGCAACGTGCGCCAGCGCCTCCGCGGAGACCCGTAGCGTCCAGGTGTGGTGGGGTCCCGCCGCGCAGTACTCCCCGCCGCCTTCCGGCCCATCCATCACGGAGGGAGGATAGTCATCCTCCTCGCTGCCCGGCGCGGTCACGCCGCCGCAGTCCGCGTAGTAGTCCGCCTGGCACAGCGTCCCTCCGCGCTCCAGCACCAGCCCGGCCGTGTCCCGCACCGCCTGGTCCGTCGAATCGTGCTCCGCTGCCACTCCGTCGTACACCTGACTGTCCGTGGTATCTGAGAGATCGTACCCGCGCGACTGACAATGGCCCAGGTTCTTGACCGCATAAGTACGCGCGGCCACCGCCTGCGCCCGCAGCGCCTCCATGGGCGCGCTCGACTCCATCTCCGCCGCCACCACGCCGCGCAGGTAGCTCTCCAGCGGAACACAGTCCACCACTAGCAGCCCGCCGGACCGCGAGGACGTAACCTCCAGCTCCCCCCGATACGCGCGCGGCCTTGACCGCTCCGCCAGGCGCAACGGCTCCTCGCCGCCCGCGACAATGCGGATTCTCTTCCCACCGGAGAGTCTCTTCTCCTGCCCGCGCACAACGATTATTCCGTCCCGAGTGCCTGCCAGCGTCCACGTCCCCGGCCCGCGCAGCTTCACCTCACCGGATTCGTCCAGCAGCCGCGCTCCCAGCGGGGCCTCAATGGTAAGGGTTCGGGGGTGTCCAAACGCCCGCACCAACCCTACATGCACTATAACCTCCGGCGAGGCGGCTCCTTGGGCAAGCTCCCCCAGCAGTGGGGGACGAGAGGCAGCGAAACCGGGCAAACAGGCTATTGCCGCGGCCAAAACTGCAAGGAAGGGCATAGGGCCATACTCCAGTATGCGGTGGCACGTCGGGGCGCGGATTGTGGGCGGCTGGCTGGAGCTGCCTGCCGGTCATTATACCAGGGTAACCGCCGGCGCGGCGGTTGCTTCACTGTCGGGCGGCTCGGTGTGGCCGTCCATCCCGGCAGGCGCCCAGGGGCGTGCATTAAAGACCTTTAAGCCGCCGTTAAGCCCGTTTTAATCTACCGCCCCTATATTTAAGGGAGCGGGTGGGCCTCCTGGCCGGCCCTTGTCTGCCTTATTCCTGTACCGCTTCGGAGCTATCGACCATGCCTCGCACCGACTCCTCCTCGCGGCCTCGCAAGCTGCTGCTGGGATTCCTGGCGCTCCTGCTCTTCAACAGCGCCTTTCTTGCAGTCTCTAACCGGCTGCCCGGTCCGCCTCGCCTGCCCATCACCGCGTTCTTCTACATGGGCAACGTGATGCTGCACCTGCTGCTGGGGATGACCGCCTTCTACGTGCTCCACCGGCTGCGGCCCGCGTGGGTCCGGGCTATCCGAAACACACCCGGCGGCTTCGGCTGGCTCGGAGGCGTCTGCGGTGTCGCGCTGGTCGTCAGCCTCTGGGCCGGCGTCGCCCTGCTCATCTGGGGCAACCTGCGCCCGATGGAGCTGGTGCTGCGCATCCACGGATGGGGCGCGCTTATCGCCGCCGTCACCGGAGCGCTCTGGCTGGCTACCTGGGCCGGCGCCGCGGCCGAGCAGGCCTGGCGCAAGCCCGCCGTCGCACTGGTCTCGGTGGCGGTGGTCCCCGGCCTCCTCCTGATGTGGGGCGCCTCCCGCATGTCCTACGCGGAGGGCCGCATCTTAAACGATACGCTGGCTCCCGCCAGCATGAACGGCGAAGGAGGTGGCCCCAGCGGCAACTTCTGGCCCTCCTCCGCGGAGAAGGTGGATCAGGGGTTCTTTCCTCCGGAGTACTTCACGGACAACAAGTCGTGCGGCGAGCCGGGCTGCCATCCGGACATCTACAAGCAGTGGTACTCCTCCGCGCACCACTTCGCGTCCTTCAACAACCAGTGGTACCGCAAGTCCATCGAGTACATGCAGGAGGTCATTGGCACCAAGTCCTCCAAGTGGTGCGGCGGCTGCCACGATATGGCCGTCCTGCTCACGGAGATGCCGCACACCGGCAAGTCGCGCTTCGAGTACCCCATCAAGGACCAGATCTGGCCCGTGGCGGACCATCCGGAAGCGCACGCCGGCATCGGCTGCGCCGTCTGCCACTCCATGGTCCATATCGACAGCACCATGGGCAACGCCGACTACCTGGCCGACTACCCGCCCATGCACCGGTTCGTCATCTCCAAGAACCCGCTGCTCCGCTGGACCACCAAGTGGCTCACCCGCCTTGCCCCGGACCCGCACCGCAAGACCTTCCTCAAGCCGTTCCACACCATGGACACGGCCAAGTTCTGCTCTGCCTGCCACAAGGTCCACCTGGACGTGCCGGTCAACAACTATCGCTGGTCCCGCGGGTTCGACGAGTACGATGCCTGGCAGGCGTCCGGCGTCTCCGGCTTCGGCGCCCGCTCCTTCTACTATCCGAACAAGGATGGCAAGCCGGACTTCAAGAAGTGCGCGGACTGCCACATGCCGCTGACCGCCTCACACGACGCGGGCAACCTGGCCGGCTTCGTCCACAACCATCGCTTCCCGGCAGCCAATACCGCGCTGCCCTGGGTGAACCACGACACGGAGCAGCTTCAGATAGTCCAGAAGTTCCTCCAGGACAAAGCGCTCTCCATCGACATCTTCGCGCTGCGCAGGGAGCAGACGGGAGACGGAGGACGGAAGACGGACGGATCGAGGTCCGGAGCCCGTCCGTCCACCGTCACCCGTCATCCGTCGCCCGCGGAGCGACCGGAGGGGCAGGAATCCAGCCTCGTCGGCGAGGTGGCCACCAGCGGCAACGCGGCTCCGCTCATGCCCGTCTCCACCCAGAAGGTGAACGAGACCGTGGTCGCCCCTATCAGCGACGGGTCCGTCGCGGTTCAACGCGGCCAGGACGCCCTCATCGACGTGGTGGTCCGCACCCGCACCGTCGGCCACGCCTTCCCGGGCGGCACCTTCGATGCCTTCGACGTCTGGGTGGAGCTCAAGGCGGTGGACGACCGAGGCAAGACGCTCTTCTGGAGCGGATGCCTCCAGTGGCCGGATGGCCCTATCGAGCCGAGCGCGCACGAGTACCGTGTGCTCCAGGTGGACGGCCATAGCCATCCCATCAATAAGCGCAACGCCTGGTCGGCCCGCGCCCGCGTCTACGCCCACGCCATTCCGCCTGGCGCGGCGGACACCATACACTACCGGCTGCACATCCCGAAGGACTGCGGGAAGAAGATCACGCTCACGGCCAAGCTCAACTACCGCAAATTCTCCTGGTGGAACACGCAGTTTGCCTTCTGCGGCCGGCCGGAGATGGCGGGCGATCCCAACTACAGCAAGAACGGCTTCATCCAGGGCACCGCGGTGGCCAAGTTCGCCGACGGACGCCCGAAACCCGCCGGACCGGTGACGGTGAACTATGACGACCGGCCGATGAAGTTCGACAGCAGCCTGGCGGTGGTAGCCGGCAAGGACAGGGCGATCCCGAACATCCCAATCACCACAATCTGCCAGAACACGGCAACGTTGGACGTGGTGGACCGCAACCCGCAGGCCGTGACCGCGCCGCGCAAGCTCGATCCCAAGAAGGACCGCGAGCGGTGGAACGACTACGGCATCGGCCTGATGCTCCAGGGCGACTTCGCCAGAGCCACCAAGGCCTTCGATCAGGTGGTGAAGATCGCGCCAAAGTGGCCGGAGGGGTACGTCAACATCGGACGCGTCCGGCTCCTGGAGGGCGATCTCAAGGAGGCGGAGGCCCAGTTCGAGAAGGCGCTGGCCATGTACGGCTCGGCGCAGCCCAACGTACCGCCGGCCATGATCCCTTACCTGCGCGCCCGCACCCAGTTCTTCTACGGCACCGTGCTTAAGGAGCAAGGCAGGTACGAGGAGGCCCTCTCTGTGTGGCAGGACGCCGCACGCATCTTCCCGGATGACCGTGAGCTGCGCAACCAGATGGGTCGCGTCTACTTCCTGGAGGCCAAGTTCCAGCCGGCCGTGGACGAATTCAACCACGTGCTGACTATCGATCCGGAGGACCTCACGGCCCACTACAACCTGATGCTCTGCTACCGCGGTCTGGGCGACGCGGTGCACGAGAAGGAGCACCAGGCGCTCTACTACCGCTTCCGCAACGACGAGACCACCACGCACCTGATCGGCCCGTACAAGGAGCAGCACCCGGATGACAACAACGAGTCCATCCCGGTTCACGAGCACGGTGACGCCAAGCACTACACACTGCCGGCGCGCCCCGGCCCGCTCAACTTCGCCCGCTCCCGGCCGGACCGTACCGTTGCGGTCTCCCTCCTGGCAGGGGGGAGGCGGCCGAAGGCCGGAGGGGGGCCGATGCGCCGTGCGTCCCGCGACGTGCGGCATACGTAGCAAGTGGCATTCTTTACCGGATCAATCCAAAGCGTAACTTGTCATTCCGAGCGCAGCGAGGAATCTGCTTATCGGATCTGCGTGCAGTCTGCCCCGTAAAGCAGATCCCTCACTTTGTTCGGGATGACGGGTATTGCTACTCTCCGCAAAGCACAAGCGAGAAACCATGCATACTCGATCCATCTACCTGCTTCCCATGGCCGCGCTCGCAGCCTGCTCGGGCTGCGGCCCCAGGAACACCATCGCCGTCACGCCTCCCGTTGCCACGCCGGTGGCGGCGGCCACCCTGACCCTTACCGACATCACCAAGGCGGCCGGCATCAACTTTGTACACAACAACGGCGCCTTCGGGGCCAAGCTGCTGCCGGAGACCATGGGCAGCGGCGTCGGCTTCATCGACTTCAACGGCGACGGCCTCCAGGATCTGGTGGTTATCAATAGCCGGGACTGGACGCCGGAAGAGATCGCCGCCTACAAGAACGGCACCGGCAAGCAGTCCGCTTCTACCCTGCCGGCGCTCCCGACCAAAAAGGGCGGCACCTGCAAGCTCTACCGAAACAACGGCAACGGCACCTTCACGGATGTCACCACCGGCTCGGGTCTGGACGTGCCGATGTACGGCATGGGCGTCGCGGTGGGGGACTACGATAACGACGGCAAGCCGGATCTCTACATCACCGCCGTCGGCCGCAACTACCTGTTCCACAACGAGGGCGGCGGCAAGTTCAAGGACGTCTCCGAGCGGGCCGGTGTGAAGGATGCGGGCTGGTCGACCAGCGCCGCCTGGGTGGACTACGACAAGGACGGCAAGCTGGACCTCTTCGTCTGCCACTACGTGGACTGGACCCCGGCTACCGACATCTGGTACTCCGTGGACGGTAAGAACAAGGCCTACACGACGCCGGAAAGCTACGTCGGCCAGACCAGCCACCTCTATAAGAACCTGGGCGGCGGCAAGTTCAAGGACGTCTCCGCCCAGGCCGGCATCACAGAGCAGAAGACGCCGGACGGCAAGATGCGCGCCTGCCAGGGCAAGTCCCTCGGCGTATCCATCTGCGACTTCAACGGCGACGGCTGGCCGGACATCGTGGTCGCCAACGACACCGAGCCCAACTACCTCTTCCAGAACAACAAGGACGGCACATTCACCGAGATGGGCAAGGAGGCGGGCATCGCGCTCTCCGAGGCCGGCGTGGCCCGCGCCGCCATGGGCACCGACGCCGCGGACATCGACCACTCCGGCAAGGACAGCCTGCTCTTCGGCAACTTCTCCAACCAGATGCTGGGGCTCTACCAGAACCACGGCCAGGGCCTCTTTATCGACATCGCCCCGCAGTCGGAGGTCGGCCGGGCCAGCCTAGAGTTCCTCTCCTTCGGCGCGACATTTCTGGACATCGACAACGACGGCTGGGTGGACATTATGACGGCCAACGGCCACCTGGATCCGGACATCGGCCACGTGCAGCGCGACGTCACCTACGCCGAGCGGCCGCTGCTCTTCCGCAACATCGGGGGCGGCAAGTTCCAGGAGATAGGGGAGAGCGTGGGTGACGCGCTCAAGCGGCCTATCGTCGGTCGCGGCCTCGCCTATGCCGACATCGACCTGGACGGTGACCTGGACGTGGCCATCACCACCAACGGCGGCCCCATGATGCTCCTCCGCAACGACGGCGGGAACAAGAACAACTCGATACGGTTCGTGCTGGAGGGGACCAAGAGCAACCGCAGCGGGATCGGGGCGGTCATCGAGGCAACGGTCATGGAGGACAAGCAGCGGCGGATGGTCCACAGCGGCTCCTCCTACCTCTCGGCCAGCGAGCTGCCTGTCACCATCGGGCTGGGGCAGGCTCCGTGGGCGGAGAAGGTGGAGGTCCACTGGCCTTCCGGTGCGACGACCACTCTGAACAACGTCCAGGCCAACCAGATCATCTGGCTGAACGAGGACCACGGCCAGACCAAGTCCCAGGCCCTCCTGCGCAAGTAGGTCGGGATTCGGCGGTTGAAACCACGGCAACAAGTACAGAAAGTCCACCTTCGTGGACTCGATCTCTGGGTCCGTTCAGGCGGGTTTTCTGTCCTTGTTGCTGCCGTTTCAATGGCCTTCCGTCCCGCGCTCTCCCAACCTCCCTCCACCGGCCCATTCGCCTTCAACTGGCCCGGCAGGGCCTACGTGCGGGGCGTCACATGGTCCGTCCGGTTCGTGGACGGCACGGAGCTCTCCCCAAAGGACTACCAGCAGAACGGCCGCACCTGGACCTCCTCGGACCACGTCACGGACGGCCTTGGTCCGGGGAAGCTGCTCACCTACCACTACGCCGCGGAGGGCAAGCCGGAGGCGCAGTACCATATCCGCAGCTTCAACGGCAAGACCTTCTCCCTGGTAAGCCTCACCGTGACCTCGGATCACCCGCTCGCCTCCAACCACCTGGAGCTGCTCAAGGCGGAGGGCGGGGCGCGGCTGGAGGGCGGTGGCGCCGTCCGCGGCCTCTTCGTCCCGTTCGACAACGACGACTATGTCCGCTTCAACTCCGGCACGGTAAGCGAGAGCTATGAGGTCTCCGCCCTGTACGACAACGCCGGCCGCCACGGCATCGTCGTCGGCTCCGTAGACCACGACACCTGGAAGACCGCCGTGCAGATGCGCAACTACGACGCCCACGGCGTCGGCAGCCTCACCGTCCTCGCCGGCGCTACCGGCCGCTGGACTCATGACAAGGATCCCCACGGTATCGTGCGCGACGCTACCCTGGTCTCGCCGCGCGTGATGGTTGGGTTCTTCACGGACTGGCGGCGCGGTATGGAGACCTACGCACAGATCAACGCCGCCATCCACCGTCCGCTGCGCTGGTCCGGCGGAGTACCGTTCGGCTGGAATAGCTGGTACGCCCTCGGCAAGAATGTCCACTTCGACGACTACGTCCACGCCTCGGACACGTTCAAGCAGGACCTTCAGGCGAAGGGGTTCGAGAACCACGGCACCGTCTACGTAAACTGGGACTCCTTTTGGGACAACGAGGGCGAGCAGAGACTCATCGAGGCGGCGCGCCACGCTCACGCCAACGGCCAGAAGGCCGGCATCTACTGGACACCCTTCGCAAGCTGGGTCGGGGACCTGAGCCGGCCGGTGGAGGGGACGGAGGGCAAGTACACCTACGGGGACATCGTCCTCAAGCTGAAGGACGGCGGCCTGGCGCGCGGCATGGACCCCGGAAAGGCGCTGGACCCCACGCACCCCGGCACGCTCGCCCGCATTGACTACTTCTGCCGCAAGTTCGTGGAGTGGGGCTACGACTTCGTGAAGCTGGATTTCACCAGCTACGGCGCGCTGGAGGGCGAGCACCACAACCCTGCCGTCCCCACCGGCATCGGCGCCTACAACCTGGGCATGCGCCGCTTGGTCGCGGACCTGGCCCCTTCCAGGATCGGCCGGCCCTTCTTCATCAGCCTATCCATCGCCCCGCTCTTCCCGGCCGGCTATGCCCACGCGCGCCGCATCTCCTGCGACGCGGCCGGCTCCCTGGGCAGCAGCGAGTACATGCTCAACGCGGTGACCTACGGCTGGTGGAGCAATGGGACTATCTACCGCTACAATGACCCGGACCTCATCGTCCTCAAGAACTCGGAGCAGGAGGCCCGTACCCGCATCAATGCTTCGGCGATTGCCGGTACCGTGATGCTGGACAGCGACGACCTTTCAAACCCGGAGGTCCGCGCCCGCGCGGAGCGCTATCTCACCAACCCGGACATCGTCGCCTTAGCCCGCGCCGGCCGCACCTTCCGCCCCGTGGACGCCGATACTGGCGAGCGCTCCACCACGGTCTACATGCGCCAGGATCCCGCCGGCCGCGTCTACGTGGCGCTCTTCAACTTCGACAAGCAGCATGAGGAGGATCGCACCGTCTCCCTTGAGCGTCTCGGCCTCAGCCGCGACGCCGCCTATCAGGTCCGCGACCTCTGGTCCGGCCATACGGAGCGCGTCCAGCGCATCCTCCACCTGCGCCTCGCCCCCGCGGAATCCACCATAATGCGGCTGACACCGGAGTGAAGTGGCCCTAAGCGCGGTTATCGTAGGGGAAGGAACTCAACCTTGCCGACGTACTCCTCCGGTTCAGCCGCGCCTGCGATGAGTTCCAGGTCTCTCACGCAGATTCCGATGGCGGCGAGTTGATGCGCGAACACCACCCCGCCGGACAGGATCCCCTCCTCTAGCCTTCGGTTGGCTTCTGCCAGCATGTCCGGATCGTGGGTGAACAGAAGCCGGCCAAGCTCATGAGCTCGGTCCATAACTTGCGGATCCGGCGTATTAGAGCGCCCGTCTTCCTGCGCTGTTAAAAGGTCCACTCCACGCTGCCTCAGGCCACGCGTAATTGCGCCATGGACATTCTCGTCCATGTAGAGGCGGATCATCCAGTGGCTTTCCGCCGTCGCTCCAGCCTCTCCTCCAATTCCGTCCGCGTATTGACTGGCGGCGTCTTGGCTCTCACTTGCTCGACCTCTTCCCGTTGCCGTTCTATCAAAGCGTCAAGCGTCCCGTGGTGAGCCTTGTAGTAGGCGAGGGCCGCCTCTATTTGAGGAAGGGTGAGGTGTGGCAGATTCGCCTGGAGGTCCTCCGGCGTGTCACCGGAGACCCGCTGGGCGAGCACAACCTCGACCACCTTCGTAGTCGTCCCGGTAATCCAGGCTATCCCCTGCTCATCCAGGCGGACAGGCGGAGAGGCGATGGTGGACATTCCGATCCTCCTCATTGCGTATAGGGGTAGGATAACACATGGGCGTCTCACACCTGGATCCCGACACCAAATCTGCCAACCTGCAGGCCGAATGCCGACGAGTGCGACAAGGGATTATCTGATGCGTCACGCCGAGGCGACAGTCTCACGAGCGGTCATTACAGGCTACGTGCCGGGGGACGTACCCGCCGTTTTGATGGCCAAGCGTGTACGCCGTCCAGACGGCAAGGAGCGGCTTATCACGCAGCAGATTCCGGTCCGCGACCAAGACTTGTGGCAGCGCCTTATCGGACACGTCCGGCCGGGAGACGAAGCCGAGCTAACGGTCGTAACCGAGTGGCACGACACGGGGTATTGCTCGAATCTGGTGAGCTTTACTCGGAAGGTCAGTACGGTAGCTGCTTCGAAGGTACCCAGCAAGTAAGCATCCCGGCATCGAATTGCCAGCCTCCGCTGACTTGAATTGTAGGCGGCCGAGCGCCTACAGATTGCCGTCGGCCACTCGAACCGCCGCGTATTGTAGGCGCGCTCTCACGTCATCAGGCTCCAGGTCGGGCATCTGCGTGAGGATCTCCTCAGAGCTCAGCCCGCTCGCTAACAGTGCCAGCACGTCTGAATCGCGAATGCGTATCCCGCGTATGCTCCGGATTGACCGTAATTCGGTTAAGACGCTCCATTCTGAATCCTTACGACGTTCTCTACAAGCTCCTTAGAACCATCGGCCGTCCCGTCTAATCCCGCGCCGGGCGGCTTGCAGCGCAGGCTTAACGCCCGAGATCCTCGAACGTGACGTCGCGCGGAAAGAGGCCCAACACGCTCGCTATTTCAGGTGACTCGCGGGTGATCCTGACCACGTTACATCCCGATCGGGAGGTGTCGGTGTGCAGAATGAGGCGTTCGCCCCTACGGATAAACAAAGTAATATCATTGAAACTGAATACAGCATCGCCGGGATAGAGCTGCAAGAGGTGAAGGACAGCCCTGACAACCTCTTGCTGCTGTTCGAACTGGTCGACTCGAGGGAGCATGGGAAAGAAAACTATAAGATCTACGTCGATACCGAACCTCTCCCTGCAGTCCTCATTGCCACTTTCGCGCGCCGCCATGACTACGGGCTCAAGGCCCTGACCTGCGGCGTCAACATAATAGGATCTCTCGCCAGTCCCGAGATTGTCGTGGTGCCTAACTGCCCCAACGAGCCCCAACTCGTCCGCGAGAACCCTCACAACTTCTGTCTGAATGTGCCGCCCCCCAAGGCATAGTGTCCACTCACTTGACATATATCCCCTGCTATCCGACCCTGAGCGGAGTCGTGGAAGGACGATCCACAGAGCGTGCGCCGTATGAAGGGGCCCTCTTTGCCTCTGAACCCCGAATCTACACCCCGGCAGGTTCTTCCGCGCCTAGTACGCAGAATTCGACGCGCCCAAGATTGGAAACGTTCTTGGAGGCATCCAGTATTTCCAGCCCGATGATGTGCCCCGCCGCGTCGTAATCTGCCATGATCCCGTCCTGGAGCTCATCGGTGTTGTCCACCGGTGCGTCCCGGAGCGTGATGTACATGGCATCCGCCTCGGGGTCGTACGTGACCTTCATCTAAGCTCTCCATTGTCTGGTGAGTTCGTGAAGGGCGAATCTACCCTCGCTGCCCAATGGGCACGACGTTCCGGCGCGGGGGCCGGTGTAGATTTGGCGGGGGCGGGCTATCTTCTGCTCCGGGTCCGTAAGCATCTCCTGCCACTGCGCCAGCCAGCCGCTCATGCGCGGAATGGCGAACAGCACCGGGAACATCTCCACCGGGAAGCCCATGGCCTGGTAGATAAGCCCGGAGTAGAAGTCCACGTTGGGATACAGCTTGCGGGTGACGAAGTACTCGTCCTCGAGCAGGTAGGCTACTTCCAGATAGCTGCACTGCTCCGCCAGCTCCTACGACGGTGCCCCTATATTCTGCATCCTCTCTTGGACGGATTCTGCCCGACGGGTGGAAGGGTGTTCGGGCGTTCAGGTATTCAGGACTGGCCGTCTTGCGGTGGAAGTAAGTCAGGCAACCTGGCATGGGGATTGGCAGGAACGTCGCGGTACCGTCCCGAATTTCGACCTGAATACCTGAACACCGATGATCCGACAATCCGTCCTCTTTCCCGAACCGAGGCGCGCCGAGCTCGTCGGGGAGCCCTGCCCGGAGCCAAAGGCCGGCGAGCTGCTGGTAGAGACCACGCGCACGCTCATCAGCACGGGAACGGAGAGTATCATCTATACGGCGGATTACGCCCCGGACACGCACTGGGACCGCTGGGCCAAGTTCCCCTTCCGCCCCGGCTACTCGCACGTCGGACGCGTGATACAGGTGGGAGAGGGGGTTACCGGCTGGAACATCGGCGACCGGGTCATGACCCGTGCCGGCCACACCAGCCACGCCGCCGTCTCCGCAAAGAGTGCCGTCCGCGTGCCGGAGGGAGTCTCGGACGAGGACGCCACCTGGACCGGCATTGGCAAGATTACGCAGGTCGGCGTCCGCGCGGCCGAGCATGCCCTGGGTGACAGCGTGGTGGTGATTGGTCTCGGCCTGCTGGGCCAGCTTGTGGTCCAGTACGTGAGACTCCTGGGCGCCCGGGACATCATCGCCATCGACACCGCGCCAAAGCGGCTCCGTATGGCCGAAGCCCACGGGGCGACCCAGACGCTGGAGTTGCCCGCCGCCGAGGCGCGCGAGGCAGTATTCGCGGCGACCGGTGACCGCGGCGCCGACGTGGTCTACGACGTAACCGGCCACTTCGCCGTCTTCCCCTCCGCCCTTGCACTGGCCCGCCGCTTCGGCACGGTCGTGGTGCTCGGCGATACCGGCTCGCCCGGCAAACAGACGCTTACACCGGACGTGATTACCCGTGGCCTGCGCATCGTCGGCGCGCACGATACGCACGCACCCTTCGAGGAGACCCCGCATACGCTCTGGACGGACCGTCGCGTCAAGGAGCTCTTCCTCACCTACCTGGAGCGCGGCTGGATGCGGGTGGGGGACCTCATCACCCACCGCTTTGCCCCACAGCAGGCCCAGGGAGCCTACGACCTGCTCCAGCGCGACCGCGCCAACGTTATGGGCGTAGTGTTCTTATGGGCCGACGGACGGTGAACGTGCCGCCGTTATCTTCCCGCACGCCCACCACGTTTTGTGGTACGATTAGCCAGATCTAACGGGTGACGGAAGAGCGGTGAGGACCGAACTCCGGATTCATCCCTCAAGCCTTGTCTCGTCCATGACCAACCAACAGCAGAGGCCCCAGCAGATCGCGGCGCTGGAGCAGGATATGGCCCGGCGCATGGAAGCCCACGACTACGAGGGAGCTGTGGAGGTGGGCAAGGAGCTCCTCAAGCTCGCCCCGCGGCACATGCCGGCCTACGACACGCTCGGCTCCGCCTACTTCCTCCTTGGCGACGCCGAATCGGCCCTCCGCGTAGCCGGCGACCTCGTCCGTATCAGCCCGCACGAGCCGCGCCACGTCCTCCAGCGCGCCCTCCTCTTTGAGCATACCGGTCGTATAGAGGCGGCGGTCGAGGAGCTCGGCCGCGTCATGGCCATGGCCCCTTCGGCGGAGGAGGCCAACAGCGCCCGCGAGCACCTGGAGGCGCTCGACAGCTACCAGATCAATCAGATCCTGCTCCTGGCCAGCGACGACCGGACGTTCCGGCTCAAGCTCGAGCGATACACAGAGGGAACCATCCGCGAGCGAGGCTACTATCTGAGCGAGCGCGGGCTGGAGGCGCTCCGAGACCTCTGCGAAGAAGGCTACCTGAATTCCCTCCCACCGACCGGCCCGGCCAGGTACCACTAGCACTCCAGAGTGTTGGAGTAGGGGAGTAGTGGAGTAATGGCTCCGGATTCCGACCCCACCACTCCACGCCTCCATCGCTCCCTCACTCCATCCCACGAGTCTTCCATCTCTCACCTGCTAGAGATAGCCCGCCGTGGCGTGCGCACGCTCGTCATGGGCATCCTGAACGTCACCCCCGACTCCTTCTCAGATGGCGGCCGGTTCCTGGCCCCCGACGCCGCCCGCCGGCACGCCGAGCAGATGGCCGCGGATGGTGCGGACATCATGGACGTCGGCGGCGAATCGACACGTCCGGGAGCCGCGCCCCTCACGGAAGAGGAGGAGCTCCGCCGCATCCTGCCGGTGATCGAGGCGCTCACCGCCTCCCTGGCCGTGCCGATCTCGGTCGATACCTACAAGTCGGGGGTGGCTCGCAAGGCGGTGGAGGCAGGCGCGGCGATGGTCAACGACATCAGCGGCGGGACCTTCGACCCGGCCATGCTGGCGACGGTTGCGGAGCTGGGCGTGCCGATCTGCCTCATGCACCTCAAGGGCACGCCCCGGGACATGTCGCAGCACGCGACGTACGCGGACGTGGTGAAGGAGGTGAGAGACTGGCTTGCGGCGCGCGCGGACGCCGCGCTCACGGCCGGCATCCCCCGCGAAAACATCCTGCTGGATCCCGGCTTCGGCTTCGCCAAGACGGCGGAGCACAACCTGGAGCTGCTCCGCCGTCTTGGCGAACTCACCACGCTGGGCTATCCCATCGTGGCCGGGCTGTCCCGCAAGAGCACCATCGGCCGCGTGCTCGGCGGCCTGCCGGTGGAGGATCGCGTAGAGGGCACGGCGGCTGCCGTGGCACTCAGTATCGCTTACGGGGCCGCCGTCGTCCGCGTCCACGACGTCAAGCAGATGGCCCGCGTCGCCCGTATGACAGACACGGTAGTGCGGGGATGGAGGGGATGGGAGTAGGGGCGGCCACACAGGCGCCCCTACGGAGTAAGCGTTACGTTGAACGTCTGCACCTGGTCCGGACGCGCCAGGGTAACGTCCTGCGACTTGGAAGTGAAGCCCGTGTGATTGAAGTGGAGCGTGTAGGTCCCCGCCGCCACGTAGAAACCGTACTTGCCGTCCGCCGCCGTGGTCTCCGTCCCCACCGTCTGCCCGCTGGTCTTGCCGATGAGCGTGACGGTCGTTCCGGAGTTGTCCGTCGCTCCCTGGGCGGTCACCGTACCGTTGATGTTGGTGGGGCCGTTCGGGATGCCGCCTACCGGTGGCGAGATGGGAATGGCCCCCAGGTTGTTGTCCGGCGGCGACTTGCCCAGAGGCAGATCAAGGACAATGGGCTTGTCCTCGTACCCGGTGGCGCGGATGAGCCCCACCGGATTGGTCGTCCCACCCAGCCCGCTCGGCAGGTTGCTGAAGCTGAATGCCCCACTCGCCCCCGTGGTCACCGCCTGCCCATTGAGCCGCACCAGCGCGCCGGCCACCGGATGCTGGTTGGTGGAGTCAACCACCGTGCCGCTGGCGGTTGCGCTGTAGTCGTTCCCGGAGGTCGTGTCCACCACGTAGATGTCCCCCAGGTTGTTCACGGTGTTGGGCGTGAGCGTGGGCAGGTTCTGCGTCAGGGTCACGATACCGGTGCCGGAGATGACGATCTGCTTGCTGGCGGACGAGACGCCGCGCAGGACGAAGGTGCCGGCAGTGGCGTCCGTGGTTACCTGCGCGCCGTTTATGTTGACCGTCGCCCCACCCAGCGGCTGCTGCGTGCTGACCAGCAGCACCCGCCCCTGGATGTCGGCCGGCGGCGCGCCCCCGCCGCCTCCGCCGCACCCGAACAGCACAGCGAAGGGCAGGACCGCGACGAGGACTAGCAATATGTTTCTTCTCATGGAAACTCCGTCTATCTGAATGACGGAGTGTTGGAGTAATGGAGTATTGGAGTGATGTCCCGGATTCCGGAATCACCCCCGCACCCCCTCGCCCCGTCACCCCCGCAGCAATTAACGCAGGACCAGCACCCGCCCAAAAGCCCGCCCCAGCGCTCCCGCCCGCGGCCGCGCCGGGATCTGCAGCAGGTACGTGCCCGCCGCCACGGAGACGGCCCGGTCATCGCGCGCATCCCAAACCGCCTGGTTCGTGCCTGGCGCCGCGGCGCGCCCCGCCACCAGGTGGCGGATGGTCCGCCCGTTGGCGCCCAGGATCGACGCCGACACCTCCGCGCTCGCGGAAACGTCGTAGGAGATGGCGATGCTGCTGCCTCCCACTCCTCGACCCTGCGGCCTGGCCATGACGTTCATCACCCTCAGCCCGTTGGCGCCGCGCTGCTCCGGCACGATCTGGAACGTGCGGCTCGTGGCCCCGCCCGCGCTGAAGATGTAGCCTGAGCTGCTCTGCAGGTACTGCCGCCGCCCCGTAGCGGGGTCCACCAGCACCAGCCGCGTGGTGCGTGGCACCGTGGACAGGCTGCCCCAGTTCAAGGTGTAGCTGTTGTCCGTCTGCGGTGTGTAGACTGTGAGCGCCCAGAGATCCCGCGACCCGGTGCGGTGGATTTCGGAGAAGTACTCGCCCGCGTGCGCGCCCCAGTCCGGGTGGCTGAAGGTCATGGCAGGCAGCGCCCTGGAGAACACCGGCGGGCTCAGCGCGTCCAGCTTCGAGTCGTATCCGCTGCCGGCGGTGTCGGCTTGGCCGAGGATAGCCGTCGCGCCCCGCCCGTCCGGACCCCGCAGCGTCAGCGGCAGGGACCAACCGGAAACAGCCTGAAGGGGTGAAGGGGTGAGGGGGTGAGGGGGCGATCCGGCCCCGCGCCCGCTCGCCTTGATCGACTTCGCGGCGTACGTGGGGTTACGGTAAGTGATCGTCACGCCCTCGGAGACGAGCACCTGGATCCAGTACCCCTGCCACGGCACGAGCTGATTGTTCGGCGCCGGGATGTACCCGGCGCCAGGCTGGTATGCCCAGACGGTGACGTTGGTGGCGGGCGGCGCGTTCTGCGCCACGATCCAACCGGCGGCAATGGCCCCCGCCATGTCCTTGGACGTGTTGTCCGCCAGGTACTGGAACTGCACATGGTTGCCGTCCAGAAAGTTCAGCGGCTGGTTGAACGGATTCCCTATCTGGTTCCAGCCGTGCAGGAGCTGCACGGAGACCTCCGCCTCCTGGTTCACGGTGGTGCCCTTGATCATGAGAGGCGTGTCCGCCGGGAAGTTGGACCAGTAACCCTGCCCGGGCGTTAGCGGCGTCATGGAGGGGTAGATGTGGTACTTGTTGTCGCCCGGCAGGTCCTGCCGGTACTGCGCCAGGAGCAGGTTGGTGTCCGTGAACGCCGGCGTACCGTCCGGCTTTAGAAGCGCCTGCGATGCCTTGGAGTTCAGCGGCCGGATGGGGAAGGAGATCATCTGCGGCCCGGCCGGAATGGTCTGGCTCACGGTGGTCACCGGATCCGAGGCGTAGAAGACCGTCGCCAGCTCTCCATACAGCGAGCCGTTCGTAGGATCGGGAATGTGGTATCCCACGTCCACCTGCCGCGAGACGGATTGGCCCGCCGAGTTGGTGAAGGTCAGCGTGAAGCTCCCCTGTCCGCGCGTCTTCATAAACGCTGTGGGGTTGAACGCTCCCCCGAACGCGCCCTGCGCCACGGTGTAGTCCGCGGTGACTCCGTTGCTGGCGTCCACGTGCATCTTGCCGGTATCCGCGCCCACCACGGTGCCCCAGACCCAGCCGGTAGCGCCGGACTGGCCCACCTCCAGGTTCTCCAGGTGCCCCATGTTGCGCGGCGCTACGTACAGCGTAGTCCGGGACAGGTTCACCGTAAAGTCCATGGTGATCCGCATCATGCCGTTGAGGGAAGGATTGCCCCCGAGCGTGTTCAGGAAGTCCACGGCAAGCGACGGCGAGGAGATCCCGTTCACGATACTCACCTGCTCGTTTTGCGCCCCCAGGAAGAGCCGGTTCTGGTACGTGTAGTCCCAGTAGATGGGGTAGCAGGTGCCGCTCAGGTTGGTCTCATTGCTCACGTTATTGGCGTCGACGGAGGTCGCGTAGTAGACCAGGATCACCGCGATGCCGTAGTCGTCGGAGGTCTGGCTATTGGCATTGCTCGGCCGCAGCGGCGCCTCCCACGCGTACAGCTTTTCGCCCGCGGTGGCGCTGGTGTCCAGAACGTACTGCCGCTGGTACCACTCGGAAAAGGGCAGCCCCTCCACGTTAGGAGCTACGCCGGCCATCAGCCCCACCAGGCGCGGCACGCTGAAGGCGACGCTGGCGTCGCCCGCTACGGCGGGATAGTAGGCGGCGTTGAACGCTCTGAAGGCGCTGGGGTTCTCCATCACCACCTTGAGCCACGCGGAGGTCGCCATCTCCAGCCGGGGCAGGAGCATGCCGGCCAGCGAGTTGGGGTTGATGGCCTGGTTCTCCTGGGGCCGGGGATAGAAGGTGTCGTTCGCCAGGGCAGACTGGTTGAGCAGGTCGTAGCGGTCCAGGACGTTCCAGACGGGATCCGCGGTATCGACGCTTCCAGGGCCACCTTCCAGCCCCTCCAGCGCGGGGAGGACGTCCCGCACGGCCACGATGGTCGCGGCGCGCGCCATCCCGCGCTCCCAGGCGTCAAATCCGATCAGGCCCGGACCGCGGAAAGCCATCGCCATCATCTGGGTGAGGTTGAGCACCCGGGTCTGCCCCGAGTTGTACACCGCGAAGCTGATGGTCTGGTTGGAGACATTGTAGAGACCGCCGGAGATCGCCGGTAGGTCCGCGAGGACAGGGGATCCGGACGGCGGGTTGTCCGCGTTCAGGATGGTGACAGTTCCGGACCACGAGGGGTCGCCATACACCTGCTTGAGCTCCGGATAGACCGTGTTGATGATGTTCTGGAGCTCTTGCTGCTGCGTCGGCGTGAAGCTGTAGGCCTGGCCCTGCGGCACGAAGGCGAACGTCAAGTCGTTGGAACGGGTCAGCTTCTGGCGCGGCAGCACGAGCTTTCCGTTCTGCCGCAGCACCACCACCTCCGGGATCCCAGGCGAGAGTGGCCCCCGATAGTGCGCGCGGCGAAGCTGGTCGAGCTGGCGCTGCACCGTGGGCTCCCAGGCCCGTCGCGTAGTGGCGACACGGTTCGCAATCGCCTTCGCCTCGGCCTGGCTGTCCCGGACCTGCGGCACGTCCACTACCATCATGTCCAGAGGTCCGTTGGCCACGGTGTTGAAGTGCTGGTTCACCACGTTGTGGTACACCTGCGCGCGGACTGTTGCCGCACACGCCAGAAGGAGGCAGCCGCAGAGCAGGGAGAATCTCGTCATCAAAGCATGACTCCTGGATGGGGAGAGGTTTCAGGTTACAGGGAACAGGTTACAGGATGTGGTTCGAGAAACCGGGGCCCGGTCCCTGTAACCTCTCACCTGTAACCTGTAACCTGCCTTGGGGGGAGGCGCAGGCAGAAGTATGGTCTATATACGCCCTCCATGCGCCGCATTGTTCCACACGCCCGGATCCTCTTTGAAGTCCCGGACGCCCGAATATCGTGAGCAAGGAGGATTCCTCCTTGTAGAGAGCTAATGAGAGTAAATAGTCCCTGAGGCCCCTCGATGGGCATGGTTGGGACTGACCGGCACGGATTCTCTTCTGCTGCTCCGCACAGACAAGGAGAGCGAAATGGCCGAGCACACCTGCGGCGTTGCAGGCTGTTCCGAGGAGGCCCGCTGGATACGAGTCTCAAAGGCCGACGCGGATCTGCACGAGTTCCTCTGCCCCGAGCACTGGCACCAGCTCCACTCCTGTAGCCTGGTTGCGGCGGCTGCCTACCTGCCCCTTGGCGATCCCCGCGCTGCCCACGCCCGCCCATCAGAGCAAGGGGACAGGTTTTAGGTTCCAGGGAACAGGTTACAGGGGGGCGGTATCGGCTGCAGCCTGATCGTGCGCGACCAGCCTCTCGGCCTCTTCACCTCTCACCTATCACCCATCACCTCGTATCTGATCTCCCACCCCACGTTCACCGGCTTGCCGTCCGCCTCGGCGTACGGGTAGATGAAGTAGTTCAGCGGCGCGCCATTCTGGGCGGGAGACAGCGTGATGTGCCGGCCACGCGAGAAGGCTGCCGCCGAGCGCGCAACCTCCTGGTTCCCGAAGAGCCAGCGCTCCATGTCCGGCCGGCCGGAGTCCAGCCACCGTCGCCCGTCCGCCGCGTCCATGGGCACCCATCCGTGCGCCGGATCGTGAAACCAGATCCAGCAGTGATACCCGCTGATGGACCCCTCCCTGGGGAGCGGGCTCGGAACCGGAACGCCTGTTATGGGGAAGCCGAACTCCAGATACGCCGGGATGCCCAGGCTGCGTGAGAGGGTGATGAGGTAGCTGTGCAGGTCTGAGCAGTTGCCTTTCTTATAGTCGCAGACGAAGGCAACGTCTCCCTGCGCGTATTTCGGAGATTCCTTCTTGTAGTCGTACTGCATGGTCGAGACAACGTGCTCGAACAGCGCACGCGCTTTGTCCAACGGGGTTGCTTCGCCGCGCGCCACGTCCTGCGCGATGGCGCCGTACCGGCCGCCGACGGGTACCCAGGGTTCCGGCTGGAGGTACCGGGCCAGCGCCTCTCGGCCCCGGGCCAGGGAGCTCGCCTCACCCGGCTCCGCACCCAGCACCTGCGCCTCCTTGCGCTCCACTACGCAGGAGACCGTCACCGTCAGGGGACCGGACGGGTGATTGGCCTGGACGAAGACCATGCGGTTGCCGTGTTTGGGCTCGCGGGTAATGCGGTAGGGAGCGGGGGCGTCCACCGTCACATCGCGGACGGTCTGGAGCCCGCTATTGGATGGCAGGGGGATCCACAGCCTCAGGCAGGTTGAGCCCGCCGGGAGCTTTGGAACCGTAGCTTTGTAGATAAATCGTGTGGTGAGCGTCCGCGGACCATGGACGGGAGCCGCTTTGCTCGCAAGCCCCTCCGCGCGCGCCCACGCCGCAAGGCAGCAGCAGAGCGCCAGCGCCTTGAGCGTATGCCGGTACATACAACATCTCCTTTGGCTGAGTTCGGAACCGCCGCACGGGCAGTCTCCGGCGTATTCACTCTCAGAAGCGCGTCCCGACATGCTCCGCGCTCGGCAGGGGTCTGCAAGCCATCTGTCTCACCTCCTCTCTTCTGTAGAATATGGTCACAGGCCCAAACCTTCGCTCCCCACCGTCCGTTCTCCTCGCGGCCCATATCATAATGCTATGTCCAGACCGCTGCCCGAAGGGAAGAGCGCACGGGATCCCGCGCTTCCGGCACTCGAAAACCGAAAGTCCAAAATCGAAAGTATCACGTTTCTTCTCGAGCGCGTCTACGGCAAAGCTACCTGGACTCCCGGCCGCGACCCTGTGGATACCCTCATTGGCTGCATCCTCTCGCAGCATACCTCCGACGTGAACTCTGGGCGCGCTTTCGACCGGCTCACCAGGCGATTTTCGGCCTGGGAGGAGGTGATCGAGGCTCCGGTCGAGGCAGTCGCGGATGCTATCCGGTGCGGCGGCCTTGCCGATAGCAAAGCGCCGCGCATCCAGGCCGCGCTGCGCCGGATCCGCGAGCAGGAAGGCAGCGTAGACCTGGGACTCCTTAATACATTGTCAAATACGGAGGCCCGCGACTACCTGCTCAAGCTGCCCGCGGTCGGCCCTAAGACGGCGGCCATCGTCCTCTGCTTCGCGCTCGGCCGGTCCGTGCTCCCCGTGGACACCCATGTGTTCCGCGTAGCGTGGCGGTTGGGGCTGATAGACCGCCGGCTGGGCGAGGCAAAGGCGCACAACGCGCTTCAGGCGCTCGTTCCGCCGAAGCTGGTCTACCGCTTTCACATGGCCCTGATCCGCCATGGCCGAGAGACCTGCCGCGCGCCCATCCCTGCCTGCAGCCGCTGTCTCCTCAGCGATCTCTGCGCCTACTACGCGGACCCATCCGCCCCCCGCCGCTAGATTCCCACCTTTAACCTTCAACCTTCAACCCTGCCTGTCTCCGATTGAACAGCTCATACAAGAGTATCCCGGACGCCACGCCCAGGTTGAGTGAATCGCCCTCGCCGACCATCGGGATACGTACAAGA
>CAYNFH010000085.1:0-24609 GCA_964396385.1 uncultured Chthonomonadaceae bacterium
CTCACCATCGACGAGGGTAAGCGGCTGGTCCGGCTGTGGAAGCAGAAGCACCCCGTGTTCCAGGTAGGGAGCCAGCAGCGCTCAGACGCGCGCTTCCGGTTGGCCTGTGAGCTGGTGCGAAACGGGAGGATCGGAAAGGTCCACACTGTCCATGCCAACCTGCCGGGCGGACCGCGCGGGGGCCCATTCGACCCGGAGCCTGTGCCGCCCGACTTCAACTGGGAGATCTGGCAGGGCCAGACGCCCGCTGTGGACTACGTGCGGGAGCGCACCCACGGTACCTTCCGCCACTGGCTGGAGTATTCCGGCGGCATGATGACGGACTGGGGCGCGCACCACAACGACATCGCACAGTGGGGCCTGGGGATGGACGGCTCGGGTCCAATCGCCGTTGAGTCCACTGGCGAGCCGGCCAGCACGGGCTGCGGCCAGTGCTACAACGCGTTCTATAAGTTCAATGTCCACTACACCTACCCCGGCGACATCACGCTAATCACCTCCAGCGAGGGGGAGAACGGCGTGAGGTTCGATGGGGACGAAGGCTGGATCTTTGTGAGCCGCGGGGAGATCCGGGCGAGCGACCAGAAGCTGCTGGACGATCCGCTTCCCTCCGGCGCCGTGCGGCTGTACGTGTCCAACGACCACCACGGCAACTTTGTGGACTGCATCCGCACGCGGCAGGACCCCATCTGCACGGCCGAGATAGGGCACCGGTCGGTGAGCGTGTGCCACATCGGGAACATCTCGCTGCGGCTGGGCGGGAAGAAGCTGCACTGGGACCCGAAGCGGGAGATGTTCGCGGAGGCGGATGCCAACGCGCTGCTCCAGCGCAAGCAGCGGAAGGGGTACGAGGTGGTCTAGGCAGTCTGCTGAATCGCTGACTGCTTGTAGTCTCTGAAGCCCGGTTTTACCGGGCTTCTTTGTTTAGCCAGGTCCGTTCACAGCCTGGATTCCGGGGGCCTTATGTCCATCCACAGAATTGAGCCGGAGCGACGAACGCTGCACGGCACATTCTCCCGCGAGTACCCTCCCGTGCTTACCATCGAACCTGGCGACAGCGTGGAGTTCCGCACGTTGGACGCGGGATGGGGGCTGGAGGCGCCGAGGCCGGGCGCCGACCGCATGCACTTCGAGCCGCGCGACCGGGAACGCGACTCGGGCCACGCGCTCTGCGGTCCGGTGGCTGTTCGCGGAGCGGCACCGGGAATGATTCTGGCGGTGCGAATAGATGTCATTGAGGTTGGCGCGTACGGATTCACATGCTGCGGTGGCTGGGAGCATCCCGTGAACCGCCGGTTTGGCCTGGTGGAGCAGGAGTGGTTCCTGACCTGGAGTATTGATCGCGCAAGCGGCACCGCGACGGACCATTTCGGGCGCACGGTATCCATCCGGCCGTTCATGGGGGTGATGGGGCTGTCGCCCGATGCGCCCGGATTCCACTCCACGGCCCCGCCCCGGCCCACCGGAGGGAACCTGGACTGCAGGGAGCTCATAGCAGGAAGCACGCTGTACCTGCCTATAGCGGTTCCCGGAGCTCTCTTCTCGGTTGGAGACGGTCACGCGGTTCAGGGAGATGGCGAGGTGTGCGTAACGGCCATCGAGTGTCCCATGGAGCGCGTGACTCTCACCTTTCACCTGCTGGAGGGGCCGCGGCTGACGATGCCGCGAGCGGAGACGCCCGCAGGCTGGCTGACGATGGGCTTGCACGAGGATCTCAACGAGGCGACCTTCCTTGCGCTGGAAGGAATGGTTGACCTGATGCGGGAGCGGTACGGATTCACCACCGCGGATGCTCTTGCCCTGGCCAGCCTGGTGGTGGACCTGCGCGTCACGCAGATCGCGAACGGCGTCCTGGGCGTGCACGCGCTGCTCCCGCACGGCGCCATTGGCGCTGCGACGGTGACGCCTGTCGTTCGTTGATCACTGGAAATGGCCGGTGTCCCCTGCGCGGATACCGATCGTCCTGGAACCAAGGTCCATCACCTCCTTCGATGGACAGAAACCGGGACCGCCGCGCGTCGTATGGACATGGGAGGTACTTAAGATGCGCTCTTGGGCTCAGTTTTCATTGGTGATTGGCGCGTGCATGCTTGGACCGGCGTCGGTAGGCGGACAGACGCCAGGTGGGCACACGGAGGAGTATGAGCAGGAGGTGGCGCTCACGCGGAAGGCGGGGCTGCCTGTCACTCCGGCGGAGATCGCGCAGCCCCTGCCGCCCAGAGAGCAGAACGCCGCTCCGCTCTACCGGCGGGCGTGGGACCTGAAGAAGAGGGTGAGTGCCAAGGAAAAGGGTGCGATCAGCGTCCTTGTGGGGCGGGCCATTCCCGCTCCTGAGGCCGTGGAGAAGGCTCGGCGGGCGCTCGCCGCGCACAAGGACATCCTGGACCTGTACCACCAGGCGGCCAGCCTCCCTTACTGCGTCTTCCCACGCGACTGGTCGCAGGGACCTGGGATGCTCTTTCCGGAATATGCCCAGTTCCGGGACGCGGCCCGATGGCTAAACGCGGAGGCGTACCTCCAGCTTGTAGACGGCCAACCGCGAAACGCCGTGCGCACCCAGGCCCTGGGGTTCCGCATCGCCACCCACGCGGCGTCCGACCCGATCCTCATCGCCTACCTCGTGGGTGTGGCCATGGACGCCATCACGCTGAACGGCCTCCAGCGGATCCTGTATGTGGCCGCGGACGACCCGGCGGTGTGCTCGGCCGTGGCCGAGACCGTTGAGAAGGACCAGACCGCGTTGAGTCTTTCCCGAGCTATGCCGGGGGAAGTCGTGACCGGTATGTTGGGGCTTGAGGAGGTGCGCAAGGGCGGCGTGGCGGCGCTGGGGCAGCTCGCGGGAGACACCAGCGGATGGAAATCTACGGAAAAGCGGATTGGCAAAAGGCCGGCCAACTGGGACGCACTGATGGATTCCAACGGGGCGTACCTGCTCCGCGTTTACCGCACCGCGTACCTTGCGTTTGGACAGCCGTATCCGGACGCAACGGCATCTCTCAAAGCGTTGTCGCAGCAGGTGGAGCAGGATGAGAAGCGGGGCAACCTCTCCGTTATGCTGGCCGCCATCGAGACGCCGGTTTACGAATCGCTTCAGGCTACCGCGGCGCTGGAGGATGCGCGGGCAAGGGTGACGCGGGCCGCCGCGGCTGTGCTGGCCTGGCGGGATAGGCGCGGGGCGCTCCCCGACCGGCTGGATGAGGCCCAGAATCCCCCGCCGGCAGATCCGTTCAGTGGCCGGCCGCTTGGCTATCGCCGGGAAGGTGAGGGATTCGTGATCTTCAGCGTGGGCGAATCCGGTCACTTCGACGGCGGCCAGCCAGATGTGAAGCCGGGCGGACGCGAAGCCCTGTTCCGCTACCCACGACCAAAGTACCTAGACTCCCTGCCGCGCCGGTGAAAGTGTGATGCGGTAAGAGCGAACAGCCGATACTCCCTAGCGTGGTATGTGCCGCCAGCCTCTGATTCAGGGCCAATCACGGCAGCCATATTGCTGAAACGCTCCAAATGGGTCCCGAGCTTGCGAGGCCTTTAGCAGCATGGGAACGGTAACGCGCTCCCATCCGCCCTCCCCGCCGTAGTCCGCCTGCGTGAGGCGCTGCTCCTCCCGATCGTACTCCAGATACTTTCGGTTCGTTTCGTCGTCCAGATGGAGCAGGGACCAATGCGAATTGGACCATCTGACGGCAAAGAAGCGCGCATGCGGATACCGCGTGGCGTCCGTGTAAATCTGGCGGAGTCCCACGCGCATGGCTTCGTTGAAGCTCGGGTGAACGCCGATGTATAGACCGCCTTGGCCCACGGATGCGGGCTCGACGCGGCGGAGCAAGGTGGCGCAAGCCAGCAAAGCGACAAGCGGCGCAGCCAATAGGGCGATGCTGGCTCGTGGCTGACACGCAGAATGATGAAGCCTCATAGTTCCAGAGAGCGCTCTCCCGCCTGCTGAGACATGCTCGGTGGTCGCCCACTCGTATGATCATACCGGAGTCCGGGGTGCCGCTGTTTCTCCACCGTGGTTAGCGCCCGGCGGGTATACTGGGAGTCCCGCGGAGGGCCGCGGGAGGCAAGCGAGGGAGTGAAGACGTGAAGAGGATCTACAACTTTAGCGCGGGGCCCGCGGTGCTGCCGGAGGTGGTGCTGGAAGAGGCCAGCCGGGGGGTGCTGGAGATCAACGGCTCCGGCATGTCCATCCTGGAGGTAAGCCACCGCGGCAAGGACTACGAAGCCATCCACCACGATGCGCGGGAGCGGCTGCTGCACGTGCTGGGGCTGAACCAGGAGGAGTACGCGGCTCTGTTCCTGGGGGGCGGGGCGAGCCTGCAGTTCGCCATGGTCCCCATGAACTTTCTGAAGCCGGGCGAGACCGCCGATTATGTGCACACGGGCGAGTGGTCCAACAAGGCGATGAAGGAGGCGAAGCGGTTCGGAGAGGTGCACGTGGCCGCCTCTTCCGAAGGCGCGCGGTTCTCCTATATCCCCAAGGAGCTGGACCTCACGCCCGGCGCCCGGTACCTGCACATCACCACCAACAATACCATCGAGGGGACGGAGTGGCCGTCCCTGCCCGATCCCGGAGACACGCCGCTGGTGGCGGACGTCTCCTCGGACATCCTGGCGCGGGACCTGGACTACTCGCGGTTCAGCTTCCTGTACGCCGGGGCGCAAAAGAACGCGGGCCCGGCAGGGGTGACGCTGGTGGTGGCGCGCAAGGAGTTCCTGGATCGCGCCCACGGGGACGCGCCCGCCATCCTGTCGTACAGCACGCACCACAGGGCGGAATCGCTCTACAACACGCCGCCGGCGTTCGCCGTATACGTGGTGGGCCTGGTGCTGAAGTGGGTGGACGAGCAGGGCGGGTTGCTGGCAATCGAGGAGCGCAACCGGGAGAAGGCGGAGATAGTGTACGGCGCTCTGGACCGGCACCCGGAGGTATACGAGCCGGCGGTGACGCGCGGCGAGGACCGCTCGATCATGAACATCACCTTCCGGCTCCGCAACCCGGAGCGCGAGAAGGAGTTCCTGGCCGGCGCGCAGGAGCGGCAGATGGACGGACTGAAGGGGCACCGCTCCGTGCGCGGGTTCCGCGCCTCGCTGTACAACGCGTTTCCGCTGGAAGGCGCGCGGGCGCTGGCGGGGTACCTCACGGAGTTCGCGGAGCGGGGATGAACGGTCGCCCCCGATAGTCGCCGGGCTGAACCCCAGCGCTATTGAACGGGAACCCGGCTGAAGCCGGCTCCCCCAGCCCGAAGCGGTTCCTCAAGTAGCCCGGCGGGTTTAGCCCCGGGCGCAGTGGCAAGCAGCGCTAATTGCCTTCACCCCTACTTCAGGGCATTTGGTAGGTTACCGAGACCATTTCCGGGTCTGTGGAGACGGGGATGGTGTAGGTGAGCGGGAGATGGTCCACGGTATGGCGGAAGCTCTTCTCCTGGCCGCCCTCTTTCCACCTGTGAACCACCGTAAACGAGCGGAAGCCGTGGGATAGCGGGTCCCGGTAGTCCGCGTCCACGCGGAAAGTGAAGATGCCTACGGTGTTGTTGCCGGTGAGCTCGTACTTGAGCAGGGCGTTGCGCGTTCCCGCCGGTATCACCCTGTACTGGAAGTAACGCGTTGTGGCGGGCATCGCGGCCGTCCAGGCGATTGAGCGCCTCCATGATGGACGAGCAGCAGCAACACATGCAGTAGCCGTAGACGTTGAAGATCTTGGCCGGATCGTGGACCTCCCACTCGTCGGAGAGGTATTCGTTGGGCGGGGCGGTCTGGTGGCGGTATCTGACGGCGGCGGTCCAGAGCGCCCTGGCGCGCTCCGCTTCCGACATGCCTGGCTTGACGAAGGACTTGAGGATGTTCTCCGGCGTGGTGACGTCATCCACGTGGTTGGAGAGCACCTTGAGGTTATTGATGCGCGCCCCGCGGCCAAGTTGGTTCGCTCCGGCCGCGATTGGAAGGGCCGCCGCGAGAAAAATGAGTAGTCCGGCGAGTCCTCTATTCATGCGTTTTCCCTATCCCATGGCCATATGAATTCTGCCCACTTCAGGGGTCCTTTCCCGCTCAGGATTCGCGCACGGCAACTCGTTTGCCTCCGCCGTGCGCCGCGCCGGGCGGGCTCGTGCACGTGTCAAGGGAGGAAGCGAGCAGTTCGGGCTCCAATATGACCCATAGGACCGGAGACACGTACTGCCGCCTTGATCTGGAGGGAGCTTGCGCGTGAGAACAGTTCTGGTTGTACTGGCCCTGGCGCTGCTGTCGACTGGCGGCCAGGCACAGGAGGGCACGACGAAGCCGGAGCATCCCGCGGTCAATCCGGGGCGGCCCACCATTACGGACCCTGCCCCTCTCACAGCGCCCGGCTGGCTGGAGTGCGAGATTGGTGTGCAGCGCAACCTGGACAAAGACCTCCTGCTTCAGACGCCCTTCTTGCTGAAGCTGACCAGCCTTAACAACCGGCTGGAGTACCGCTTTGCCACGGACGGATACGACCGATTCCGCGACGATACAGGCCAGGTAGTGGACGGCTTGGGGGATATGTACGCATCGCTGCACTATCTCACCACAAGGCAGGGCAAGCGGTCCTGGGACACGGCAGTCCGAGGCACCATCAAGATTCCCACGGCCAGCGGGCGGCGCGGAGTGGGCACGGGACGGACGGACTACGGCTTCCTGCTGCTGGCGAGCAAGGACGTGACGCCGTCGTTACATTTGGACGCGAACCTGGGGTACTCCGCGCTGGGCAAGCCGGGTGTAGGAGGCTTCGACAACCAGGGATTCACTTCCATCTCGGCGACTATCCCGATTCCGCACAGCCGCTGGTCTTACACAGACGAGGTGGCGTACTTCACCGGGATCTCCGGAACGGGCGACCAGCTCACCACCATGCACGGCTTCAGCTACGCAGCAAGGCCGTGGGATGTCTGGGACGTGGCGCTCCAGTTCGGCCTTTCGCCGGACACGCCACGCTACCAGATCCTGTTTGGGCGCACGTTCTTCTTCGGTCGGGTGCTGTAAGCCCATTTGTGCCCACCGACTCGACCAGGCGCAAAGTGGCGGCGCTCATGCTCATTCCTCCTCTTGCTCCCCGGGGAGATTGCTACAGTCTGACCGCCGTCGATACGGCCGATCCGCTCCGGTGCTACGCAGCCACGCCTGTGACCGTGACGCCTGCCCGGTCCCTGCTAGACGGACGAACCGAGATCTCGACCTCTTGGCCAAGCGCGTTTAGTAGCCGGAAGAGGCGATCAAGGCTGAAATCGTCTAGTCTTCCCCGGACAATACTCCCGACCTCGTCTTCCCCTACTCCCAGCTTTTCTGCGGCCTGGGCGTCTGTCCAACCGTTTAAACTGATAATCTGCTCAATTCGGATTGAGAGTGTGGCTTTCGCCTGGAGCTCCTCAGCATCTGGTAAGCCGAGGTCGTTGAAGACGTTTCCTGATCCTTCATGCAGTGGCATGGCTATGTGCTGAGCGTCCCTGCGGGCGTCTCGCCTCATGAACGAATCATAGTCGAAACCCTGCCTTCCGTCAATGCGCCAGGCGCTCGATGGCCTCGGCGAGCTGGAGGCGGTAGGACCGGTAGTCGGAAAGGGGCCACTTGGCGTTGTGGTCGCGCTCGCCGAGCTTGAAGGAGGCGAGGCGCTGGTCCAGTAGCGCGCGGGCGGCCGGCGCGACCGGATGGTTTGGATGGGCCTTGAGGAGCCGGGAGAGGGTGAGCATGTAGCGGTAGTCGTCGATGCCGGCGCGGATGTCCCGGTCAAAGGAAATGGAGGGAATCAGCTCCCCGCGAGCGTTGGTGTCGCACCAGGCGTAGTCGTCTTCGCGGCAGTCCAGCGCGTAGTAGGGGTCGCCCGCGGCGGCGTTCCAGTGCCAGGAGAGCCGGAACTTCATGCCGTACTGGTGGGCGCACTTGAACATATAGACGCCATACGTCCAGCGATTGCCGCCGTTGTAGAAGGCCCAATCGCCGCCGGCCTGATGGATGGCATGGACCGACTGCTCCGTATGAAGATTGAGGTTTGCGATGCGGAGAGCGCGGGCCAGGGCGAGGTGCGGGTCGTCCGGCTTGTCGGTTTCGACACTCGTCGCACCGGTGGTGAACACGTCCGGCGGCGTGGCTTCTCGCCAGGCCACGGCGTTGGCGACCGCGCGGGGAACTGCGTCTCCGAGGGGCTCGTCGCACAGATTGTAGGCGACCGGAAGCCAGCCCGCGGTCTTCGCGTGATCGTCCACTGCGGTCAGGATGGTGCGCAGGAAGTCCGTGTATTTGGAGAACCCGGCGGCGCGCATGGCTCCCTCGTCGACAAAGTAGTTGTCGAACCCTCCGATGCCGCCGTTGTAGTTAATGACCACGGATCGGAAGCCGGCGGCGGGGGCGTCCTGCATCTCCTGATCCGCCTGTGAGAAGTCGATGTCCGGCTTCTGGTCCTTCCAGCCGCGGATGTGGAGCGTCGGGATTCCGGAGAAGGTGGTACAGCCGTACTCCCGCATCTTCGCCAGACACTTGCGGAACATCTGCCGGTTATAATCGCGGGTGTCCTCGGCGTACCAGGGCAGGTCGATGCGGCTGCCCCAGGGGCCTGCGGGCACGTCCAGCTCGTCCAGAGGGGTGGAGAAGAGGCGCGCTTCCAGGTCCAGCGCGTCGGTACGGCCGTCCGCGAACCGCAGGCGGACTTCGCCGCGGTAGATGCCCGCGGCGACCTTGCGAGGCGCCGTCAGCGTGAGCCAGAAAGTGGTGGTGACGTCCTTCTTCAGCGGAGCCGAGGCGCGCGGGAGGATGAGGCGGGGAGCGATAGTGTAGACGGTGCCCTCCGATGTAACGCGCGTGAGCCGGTGGGAGACCACGCCGGACCGGAAGGCGCTCGCAGGGATCCGCTGTCCGGCGGGGCCGACTAGGTCCGACGCCGTGACGGTCACGTGTCCCGAAGCTTTGAGCGCGCGAACGGAGAAGACGATAGGCTCCAACTGGCCGGCGGAGGCGAAGAGGGAGAGCTTGTGGGTGACCTCTTCGCGGCGGGGCACGCCGTTGACAGGCACGTCATCCATCCAGTCACGAGAGAACAGCACATAGCCGCGCGCCTGCTCCTGCGGCGTGAGCACCAGCGGTGGAATGACTCCTCTGAAATCGCGGTTGCCGTCCGGCAGCACCAGTTTGAAGTAGTTGTCGAAGTAGAATCGGCGGCGCGCGCGGAGGCTGTCCAGGTACTTGCGGCCCAACTCCGCCTCTGAAGCAGGATAGATGACCAGCGCGGAGACGGAGTTGGCCCAGCTCTCACCAGAAAACTCCAGTGTGAGGCGTCCCCCGGTCACCTCCACGTCGAACTCCTTCTCGCGGAAGTAAGCGCGCTGGTACTTGTCGAAAGTGTTCTCTTCCGGCGAGTCCTCCACGTCCGCGAAGCGGAAGTACTTCATGAGGAAGCTCGGCAGGTCCATGGTGTCGTGCACCACCTCCACGCCGTTCGCCTTCACGGTGCGCTGCCGGTAGACCTGGTACTCGCCCCAGAAGCCGGACGGGCTGTCCAGGTTGAGAAAGACGTGGTAGCGGCCGTCCGGTAGATCCACTGCAAAGCCCCCGGACTCGATGCAGATGATGTTCTCATAGAGCGGGTCCGGCTGGAGCACGTCCATGGCACGCCAGATGTGGGCGTTCTGAAGGCCGAAACCTCGCCCGGCGGTGTAAGTGGTTGCGGGCGTTACGGCGGTGAAGCCCCGCAACGGGGGCGAGGTCCCCGGCCCGAAGGAGAAGGCGAGGAGGCCCGGCACGTGGACACGGTCGGCGGTCAGGTCCCGCTCCAGTCGCAGGTTGGCAAAGTAGACGGGCGCTTTCGCCTCGCTCACGTTGATGGCGACCCGCGTAATGTGCGCCTTGTCCAGCGGGCGGCCCGGCCGGCTCTTCTCACCGACGTAGAGGTCGGTTGGGATGACGAGGGTGGACGCGCCGGGCGGCAGGACGGTGTTGTAGTTCACACGGGTCCAGTAGTCCGTGGTCGCCTGGTCGTGGACCTCGAAGTAGAGGGGCGCGGGGTCCCGGCCGGAGTTGTACACATCCGCCTTGAAGAAGTCGTAGCCGGACCAGTCTTGCGGGGCGTCCCAGAGGACGTAGCCGCTGTTTAGCTGGAGCGCAGCTCTGGCAGAAGGGGAGAAGGTGCTGCGGCCTTCCGAATCCCGAGCCGAGGGAGGCTCGGGCGGCCGCAGGGGAGCAGGGGCGAGCACAATGGCGGCGACGGTGGGGGAGCTGGGCTGGAAGGGCTCGAGGTCGCCTGGATGGAGATCGAGGAGGGGCTTGACGTCCGGGCCCGTGGCGGCGGGGGGCTGTGCGGCGACTAACGCGCCGCAAGCGTAGCAGCGGCCCCAGTCCGGCATGTTGCGGTACCCGCACTCCGGGCAGCGGACGGCGCGCGCCGTATCCAGTGAACCGGGTGGGGCGATGGGCTTCTCCTCCTGGCCCAGCGCCGGCCCATTGGTAAGCGGCGTGTCCGGCGGCACGCGGACCAGCTCCGCGTCATCCACCCAGAGCCGGCCCAGGCCCCAGAGGCCGATACGCGCCTGCACCTCCGCGCGCCTCGGTACGTTCTTGACGATCTCCAGCCGTGTCCAGCCGAAGTTGCCGCTCTTCTTGAGCGTGTGGTACTGGTCGTCGGCGAAGTTGACGTCCTCGCTAAAGCCGTACGGGCCCGCGCCGACGTCCAGCCCGCGGATGTAGCAAGCGAACCGGTAGCGGCCCGGTTCCAGGGTGACGGCCGGCGAGTAGAGCCGGATCTTGCCGCCCTGCGCGCCGACCATTTCCGCGCTGGTCTTGCCGGTGCGCGCGACCCGGCCGTTGCGGAACTCGGGCGAGCCCTCGAAGATCCAGCCGCTCCACTTTGCGAATGGAATGCCGAAGCGGTCTTTGGGCTTGGTCTCTTCGATGGAAGGGTCCGGAAGCAGGTTGGTCTGGGCGGAAACGCAGCGGGTCAGCAGCAGGAAGGCGAGAACGGCCAGGAATCGCGGACGCATGCGGGCGGGCTCCTCTTGCGCGGAGTGGTGGGGCTTTGCCGCTCGATTCCACTGCACGGAGGCGAATCCCTCCGCGGGGGCGTGTGGCGTTTACATGGTGGCGGCGCTGCCTGCGTCCTAGATCAGGGATTGAAATCCCTGTCTGGAGACTACAGGCACTGAAGTGCCTGTCTGGAGATAATCGTCCTTCGGACGAGCGGTACGGACTCTCTCTTCCGGAAGAGAGATTCTGTTCCGGCTGTCCGCAGGACAGCTCTCTTCAGCCAGGGATTTCAATCCCTGGCTGCCGCTATCCGCAGGACAGCCCTTTGCCCACAGGGACCGAGGTCCCTGTCGTACCTCCAAATGGGCGCAGGACGCGCAACTTCCGTGGCGAAGCAGTGGCACAAGACGCGTTTGGAGGTCCCTAAACAACGATGACCAAAGATTCCCCTGATTGGCCCATCGGGTGCTTGTGCAGGCCGTGGAGCAGCTATAGCTTTGATGAGGCGCTAGACGGCATGAAGGCCGCCGGGTTCACGCTCACGGGCCTTATCGGAGGGCATGAGGGCGAGATGTTCACGCTGCCGGAGGCCACGCCCGAGTACCTGGAAGGGCTTAAGGACCGGATCGCGGCCAGGGGGCTGACGGCCAACGTGACAGCGCTACGGTTCGAGCATGGTGCGAGGCCGGAGGATTCCATGCCGGACGTGCGGCGGCAGATCGACAATGCCGCGCGGCTGGGGCTGCCAAGCATCATGACCTTCGGCGTCCACAACCCGGCGCACTTCGAGAGCTTCTACAGTCTGATGGCGCTGGCCGCTCCGTACGCAGCGGATAAGGGGCTGCAGCTCGTCACCAAACCGCACGGCGGGGTCACCGCCACGGGCCGCGACATGCTGCGGTGCATCGAGCGCGTGAACCATCCCAACTTCCGCATCTGGTACGACGCGGGGAACATCATCCACTACACGAGCCGGGATCCGGTCGAGGAGCTCGCCCCCATCGCGGAGTACGTCACCGGGTTCTGCGCGAAGGACTGCGCGCAGGAGAAGGGCGACGTGATGATCGCCTTTGGCACGGGCAAGGTGGACTTCCGGGCGGTCTTCCGCGCCATGAAGCAGGCCGGATTCGCCGGGCCGGTGATGATAGAGTGCTGCCGGCCCGGCACGCCGCCAGAGCTCATCGAGAACACGCGCGCCAACGCGGAATTCCTGCGGCGCGCATTTGATGAGGGTTAGCGAGACGATCATGGGTGCGGGACGAATCACGCTGGCCGGCGCGCAGTTTGCCGGACTGAGAGGCGAGAAGGAGCGCAACACAGCCGTCGCCGAGCGGATGATCCGCCGGGCCGCCGGCATGGGTGCTCAGATCGTCCTCACACCGGAAGTGGTACTCACGGGATTCGTTGGCGGACTGGCGGAGCGAGAGATGGCCGAGCCCATCCCGGGTCCCAGCGTGGAGCGGTTCGGCGCGCTGGCTCAGGAGCTGGGCGTCTATGTTCTGGTAGGACTCTCAGAGCTGCGCGACGGCCAGGTCTACAACGCGATTGCGGTCCTGAACCGGTCCGGATCGCTGATGGGCGTAATGCGGAAGGTCCACATCAACAAGTATGAGACCGGCGGCGGTTGGCGCAACGGCTCCGAATTGCCCGTCTGGCGCTTTGAGACAGATTCCGGGTGGATGACGGCGGGCGTAATGATCTGCTACGACCGCGAGGTGCCGGAAGCCGCCCGACTGTTGATGCTCCAGGGAGCGGAAGTCATCTTCAACCCTCTGGCGTGCGACTGCCCGACAGCAGACATCCACCGCTGCCTTTTGCGCACGCGCGCGTTCGAAAACGAGCTCCACATTCTGGTGGTGAACCACGCCGCGCCGCGCGAAAACGGCCACAGCATGGCCATCAACGCATCTGGCGACATCGAGCAGGAGCTGGGCGAAGAGCCCGGAATCCTGCTTCATGAGGTGGATCTGGACGCGCTCAATCGGCTCCATTCGGACGGAATCTATGGCCTGCATCACCGCCGTCCTGAGCTGTATGGCCCGCTGACTGATCCACACGGCCAGCTCCATCCACCCGACGCGAATCTTCCATGCAGAGATCAGCTCAGGTAACCGTCTCTTTTGGGGAGCGATTGGGGCCGATGCAAATGGAGCAGATGGCCCTGGGACAGGGCGGCCTGTCGGATGAGCCGATGTGGGACGGCCGGATCGCTGAGGTCCGGGCGCTGCGGCCCGCCATCATCCGCCTCTTCATCCAGGAGTACTTCCGCCTGCTGCCGGAGCGCGGGAAGTACCAGTTCGACACCCTCGACCGCTCCGTAAGCACCATCCTCCGCACAGGCGCGAAGCCGCTCATGTGCATCTGCTTCAAGCCGCGAGTGCTGTTTCCGCAGGTGGACCAGACCGTGGTCGAGCCAGAGGACTACGGCGAATGGGAGCAGCTCATCGAGGCACTGGTCGCGCACTACAGAGAGCGCGGCGCCGGCATCCGCTACTGGGAGGTGGCCAACGAGCCGGACATCGGCGAGGACGGCGGCTGTCCTTACCTGTTCCAGCCGGAAAGCTACGGGCGCTATTACGCACATACGGCGGCGGCCGTGCTTCGGGCGGACCCGCAGGCACGCGTGGGCGGGCCGGCGCTGGCGGGGGTGCGGTCGCCCATCTTACCGGCGCTGCTGGAAGCGTGCGAGAGGGAGGGCCTTCCTCTGCACTTCGTTTCCTGGCACATCTACAACAGCGATCCGGCCGCCGTCAGGGAGACGATTACCTACGCGAAGGAGCTCTTAGCGCAGCACCCCGGGCTCCGCCCGGAGACGTTCCTGGACGAGTGGAATATGGACCTCACCAACCCGCCCCCGGACCCGCGCTTCCAGCCATGCTATGTGCTGGAGACCGTGTGGCAGATGAAGGAGGCCGGTCTGGACTGGTCGTGCTACTACCACATCCGGGATTACCAGGTGGACCGCGATCAGATGTCGGAGTTTATGTCGCCGAAGGGGGCGGCCTTCATGGCGCGCTGGTGGAACAACATGCCGCAGTTCGACGGGCTGTTCGACTACACGAACCAGGTTCGGCCCGCCTACTACGCGTTCAAGCTGCTGGCGCGGCTGCAGGGCGAGCGGCTGCGCGTGACCTCCTCCGATCCGGCCGTCAACGGGTTTGGAGCGCGCGATGAGGCGGGGCGGCTGGAGACGGTGCTGCTGTGGAACTTCTCACCGGAGCCGGTACACGTGGATCTAACGCTGGAGGAGCTGCCGGCGGATTCCCGGATGCGCCATGTTACGCTGGATGCCCTCTCCGCCAGAAGCGATGAGAACGCCCGCCTCTGCCCGGACCCCTACGAGCGCCTCGTTGCCGGCACGCACCGGCTGCTCGTGGCTCTGGACCCCTACGGAATCCAGTTCTGGTCGTTTGAGTGAGGGAGTGCGGGCATGCTGATACAGAGTAGCTCGGCAGGTGCCTCGCGCTCCCTATCATGGCGGCTGAGTGCGCTAGTCTGTAATTCCCTGGCCAAGGTACTGAGAAAGACTCCGTTGCAATGACATATCCGAATCGCTCAGCATATGTGAAGTCGCCGTGGCAGTTTGAAGTGCGCGATAACCCGGTGCTGGAGCCGGGACCGGGGCAGGTGGTGGTTGACGTGGGGGCCTGCAGCCTGTGCGGCACGGACCTGCACATCGCCCACAACCAGGCGCGGGATTGGCAGCCGTTTGGGCATGAGATCGCGGGCGTGGTGCGGGCGGTGGGGCCGGACATCACGCGGCTGCGGCCGGGGCACCGGGTCGCGCTGGACTGCAACGCGGCGTGCGGCAAGTGCGACGCCTGTACGCCCAAGCCGCTCGGCCGCGGCCGGCCGGAGCTGTGTCCCAACGCGGTGAGCTTCTGGGGCTCGCCAACCATGGGATTTGGGGACCGGCTGCTGACGCCTCACCAGAACGTGATGCCGATCCCGGATTCGCTGCCCTTCGACGTGGCCTGCCTCACCGAGCCGCTGGGCGTCTCCATGGAGCTGGTGAAGGCGGCGGAGGTGGGACCGGGCGATCACGTGCTGGTGGTGGGACCGGGGCCCCTGGGGCTGATGGCGGTGTTCCTGGCGCGCCGCGCCGGAGCGGAGCGGGTCTATCTGGCGGGGTTCTCCTACGTGCCGAACCGGCTGGAGGCAGGGCGTGCGCTGGGGGCGGATGCTATCATCCGCATCGACGAGACGCCTCTCTGCTCCTATGATTTCGGCCGGCAGCCGGACAAGGTGCTCTCCACCGCGCCTCCGGCCACCCTGCCGGAGTCCATCGCCGTCGCGGCGCTGGGCGGGACGGTGAGCTACATCGGCATCGCGTGGGACGAGACGCGGAACATCCAGGTGGACGCGGACTACGTGCACTTCCGCAAGCTCACCCTACGGGGGGCGCACCCGTGCCCCGGGATGAACGCGCCGGAGTGCGTGTCCATCCTTACGCACTCGCCGGAGCTGGCCCAGACGCTCGTGACGCACCGCTTCACACTGGACGAGCTTCCCGCCATGATGCAGTACGCGAGGGATGAACGCGCCGGGGTGATCAAGGCCGTGATGGAGAATCCTGGAACCGAGTGAGCGCAAGCTTCGCGCCGGGAGGTGAAATCTCCCGGCTAGTTGCAGCCGCCCTGCGGGCGGAAGGCACACCCTGCCTCACTTCAGAGCTTCTGTTGCAGCCAACTCGTCGCCGTACCGCCCGTCCGAGGGACTGTTCTCTCTGGCCGGGTAGTTCACTGCCCGGCTGGCAGGGGCGTACCGTTCCACCATGGTGGCGCAGAACTCCGCGAAGTCTTCCGGGCGGGCCGGGGGACTGGCGCAGTGGGGGGCGAGGCCCAGGTGTGGCGGCGTGTAGCACAGTGTGACGGTGGTATCGAATTCCTCCAGCGCCTCCATCTGCCGGTCAAACCAGGCCAGGGCATCCTCGCGGTAGAAATCGGCCCAGCTCAGCCCTGTGCGCACGCGCTTGACTCCCAGGCGGCGCAGCGAGCGGACGGCGTCCTCCAACCGGTGGTCCTGGTAGTGGAACCACTGGCAGATCCCGAGCTCCGGCGTGAAGCTGCCGAGCTGCTCCAGCGCGGGTTTGGGCGTGCCGTCCTCCCGGATGAGCCCCATGAAGAAGTGGCGGTAGTAGGCGGAGCCTTCCGACTCCTTGTTGATGGAGGTGGCCTCCCAGGTCTTGGGCAGGTCGTAGAGGCTGTACCAGTGGACGCGGTCCACGCGGCCCAGAAGGAGCTCCGCAGTCCTCTGGAGACCGAACTCCTGCACCTCGTTCGCCCCGTAGGTGGAAACTCCCACCTCCGTCACCCACACCGGCAGGCCAGCAGTGTCCTCGATCTCCGCCACCTTGTCTGGCCATTCGTCGATCTGCCAGTAGTTCCAATCCAGCGGGAAGCCGTGGACCGCGACGACGTCCACCGACTCCAGGACTCCCTTGCGCTTCATCAGGTCCATGAACTCGCGGTCGATCGGGGAGATGCCGCCCAGCACGCGCGTGAGCGAGGGGTTGGCTTCGGCCACGGCCGCGCTTCCCGCCCTGACCGTTTCCGCGAAGATGTCCCAGCCGGGGTCGAGCTCCCAGTCCCAGTGTGAGCGGTTGTTGGGCTCGTTCCAGAGCTTGACGGCCTCTATCAACCGTCAACTCCATTCTTATGCCTGCGGCCGTTCCCGTTCAAGCGTTTCTTCCCGGGGTAGACGGCGCGGGGCCAGGGGTCCTGGACCTGTCGCCAGCGGCAGACATAGACCTCGTCCTCCGGATGGCTCAGGATCTCGAACCCGGCACTGCGCAACATAGCCTCAGAGCCGGCCCGGTTCGGTATCCACCAGTTGGTGGGATCGCCGCTGTAGTTGTGCTCGATGAAGTACAGGCGGGGGAATTCAGGCCGGCCGAAGATGTCGGTCTGCCAGAAGGAGTAGTCGGTGGCCACCTCCGCCGGCTCCAGGCTGCCGCGCTGCATGGACTGGAAAATGAACAGGTCCTTTGCCACGTGCTCGTGAATGAGATCCAGTGCCAGGAGCGGGTGACGGAGGTGGTAGAAGACCCCCATGAACAGCACGAGGTCGAACTTCTCGCCGAGCAGGCCCAGGTCGTAGACGGAGAGCTTCCGATATTCCACGTTGGCGCCGAGCGCCTCGGCGGCGAAGCGGGCCTGTGCGAGGTACTCATCGTCGAAGTCTATGCCCAGGACGCGGTCCGCCCCCCGGCGCTTCATCTCCAGGGAGTAGAAGCCGGCGTTGCAGCCGATGTCCAGCACGGACTTGCCGATGAGGTCCTCCGGGATGGCGTGAGCGAACATCCGCCACTTCAGAGCCGGGTAGTCGCCCAGAAAGTGGTTCGGGGCGGTCAGAACGCCGTTCAGGTCCAGGTTGTGAAACCACTCGCCCAGCTCGCGTACACGCTTTTCGATGTCCGAACGGGACATGCGGAGGCGCGGCCGTTCTGCCTGCAGCGTCATGGGTTGGCCTTTTCAGGGTGATCTGGCCGAGACGGAAGCGCACAGTCGCCGCCTGGTACGGCCGAGTCTGGCGGTATGACGGGTCATCCTACAGGGTGTGTTCCGGCATATTCGGGTCGATTTTGGGCTTCCTAAACTTGCGGGAACAAAGGTGGTTTTGATACTGTCCGTTTACGGTCGAGGCCGCTCGCCACAAGTATCGAAAGCCCAAAGCTGAGGCAGGCGGAGCCGTATGAATGGGTTGTTTTCAAAGGGCGACTGAAGGAGAGTGCTATGCGTGCAGCCGTAGTCACGGCCCCAGAGAAGCTGGAAGTGCGGGAGGTCCCGCTGCCCGAGCCCGGCGACGGACAGGTGCGGGTCCGGCTGGAAGGCTGCGGAGTCTGTGCCTCCAACATTCCGCCGTGGGAGGGGCGGCCGTGGTTCAACTACCCGATGGAGCCGGGCGCGCTAGGCCACGAAGGTTGGGGTCGAATCGATGCGGTCGGATCCGGCGTCGAGGGGCTGAAGGAGGGCCAGCGCGTGGCAATGCTCACCCAGCATGCCTACGCGGAGTACGACGTGGCGGATGAGGGTTCGGTTGTCTCACTGCCCGGGTCGCTCGAGTCGCAGCCCCTGCCCGGGGAGCCACTCGGCTGCGCGATGAATATCTTCCGGCGCAGCGAGATCCGCTCCGGCAAGACGGTAGCGATCATCGGCATCGGCTTCCTGGGCGCGCTGCTGGTGCAGCTTTCCAAGGGAGTAGTAGCGACCGTGTTCGCCATTTCGCGCCGGCCCTTCGCCCTCCAGGTGGCCCGCACGTTCGACGCGGACGAGACCATCCCCCTCGAGGACCACTGGCAGATCATCAACCAGGTGAGGGACCTGACCGGAGGCATCTTCTGCGACGTGGTGGTGGAAGCCACCGGCAAACAGTGGCCCCTGGACCTGGCGGGCGAGCTCACGCGCGAGCGAGGCCGGCTGGTGGTGGCCGGCTACCACCAGGACGGGCTGAGACAGGTGAACATGCAGCTCTGGAACTGGCGCGGGCTGGACGTTATCAATGCGCACGAGCGGGAGCAGCAGGTGTACATCGACGGCATCCGCAAGGCTGTGGACGCCGTCCAGAGCCGCGCGATGGACCCCGAGCCGCTCTACACGCACCAGTTCCCACTGGAGGAGCTGGATCAGGCGCTGAATGCCACGCGGGACCGGCCCGAGGGGTTCATGAAGGCGCTCGTCACGATGGGGAGTTGAGTGGTGAGAAGTGGGCGCCGCAGAGTGCTGATGACGGCCGACACGGTCGGCGGTGTGTGGGTCTACTCCCTGGAGCTGGCCCGGGCGCTGGACGCGTTCGGTTGGGATATCTGCATAGCGACGATGGGCGCTCTGATGAGCCCGCGGCAGCGCGAAGAGGCCTGCTCCGTTCCGAACATCGAGGTTCAGGAGAGCCGGTTCAAGCTGGAGTGGATGCAAGATCCCTGGGAGGACGTGGCCCGCGCGGGGGACTGGCTCCTTCGGCTCGAGCGGGGCTGGAAGGCGGATGTGGTGCACCTGAACGGCTACTCTCACGCGGCGCTGCCGTTTCACGCGCCGGTGCTGGTGGTCGCGCATTCCTGCGTGCTCTCCTGGTGCGAGGGTGTATGGGAGGGCTACACGCCGGACTGCTTTGACCGCTACCGTGAGGAGGTTACCCGTGGCGTCCAGGCGGCGGACGTTGTGCTCGCTCCTACTCGCACGATGCTGGACGCAGTAGAGCGGCACTATGGCTCCGTGCGGGACGGACGCGTGATCCCGAACGGGCGGCGGGACGACCTTTTCGAACCGCGTGCCAAGGAGGAGTTTGTCTTTTCGGCTGGACGGCTGTGGGACCAGGCAAAGAACGTGAGTGCGCTGGACCATGTGGCGCCGAGCCTGGAGTGGCCGATCTATGTGGCCGGCGACCAGAAGCATCCGGACGACACGTGCTCCATGGAGACGCCCTCCGTGCGCTGTCTGGGCTCACTCTCACCGCGGGAGATAGCGGAGTGGCTGGGCCGCGCTTCCATCTATGCGCTACCGGCCCGGTACGAGCCGTTCGGGCTCTCCGTTCTGGAGGCGGCCCTCTGCGGCTGCGCGCTGGTCCTGGGCGACATCGCGAGCCTCAGGGAGGTATGGGAGGACTCGGCGCTCTACGTCTCGCCTAACGACTTCGACGGGCTCCGCGATACCGTTCAGCGGCTGGTCCAGAACCCGGACCTCCGGCATGAGTACGCGATGAGAGCGCGCCTTCACTCCCGCCACTACTCGCCGGCACGGATGGCAGCGCGGTATGCGGAGGTGTACGAGGAGCTGGTGGACCGGAAGCCTGCGACCACAGACCGCAGACCACAGACCACCGAGCGGAAATTCCGGCGCCGTCCCTCGTCCGCCGTCTATGGTCCACGTTCCCGTCGCGGAGCGACGCCTTGCGAGTAGTCATCTTCTGCCACTCGCTGCTCTCGGACTGGAACCACGGCAACGCCCACTTCCTGCGCGGGATTGTGACGGAGCTGAACGCACGGGGACAAGAAGTCGGCGTCTACGAGCCCGAGAATAGTTGGAGCCTGCAGAACCTCCTGCAGGAGCACGGCAAAGCGGCCGTCCAGGGATTCCGCGCCGCGTATCCCGGCCTCGACAGCATCCGTTACAATCCGCGCCTTTTGGACGTAGACGCCGCCCTCCAGGGCGTGGACCTCGTGCTGGTCCACGAGTGGACGGAGCCCAAGGTCGTCAACCAGATCAATGCACACCGGGCCGCGCACGACCACTACCGGCTGCTCTTCCACGACACGCACCACCGCATCGTGACCAAGCGGGCCAGCATGCGACGCTTCGACCTGAGCCACTTCGACGGTGTGCTCGCCTTCGGCAAGGTCATCCGGGACCGATACCTGGCCGAGGGACGGGTCGCACGCGCCTGGACATGGCACGAGGCGGCGGACGTACGCGTGTTCCATCCACTGGGAGGGGGCGACGCGCCTGAACCGGACGGGGACTTGGTCTGGATCGGCAACTGGGGGGACGAGGAGCGGACGGCGGAGCTGCACGAGTTCCTGATCGAGCCTGTGAAGGCGCTCGCGCTGAAGGCGAGGGTATACGGCGTTCGGTACCCGGAAGAGGCGCGGGAGGCGCTGCGGATGGCCGGCATCGAGTACGGGGGTTGGCTGCCTAACTACGAAGCGCCGCAGGTGTTCGCGCGCTACCGCATGACACTCCACGTACCGCGCAGGCCGTACACAGAGCGGCTCCCGGGAATTCCCACCATCCGCGTGTTTGAGGCGCTGGCCTGCGGCATTCCGCTCATCTGCGCACCATGGGAGGACGCAGAGGGGCTGTTCACTCCGGGAAAAGACTACCTGGTCGCGCGCAACGGCGAGGAGATGCGCCGGCACATGGCCGCCCTGCGGGAGGACCGTGAGCTGGCCTGCAGCCTGGCGGAGCATGGACTGCGGACCATACGGTCCCGCCATACCTGCGCGCACAGGGTGGATGAGCTGATGGAGATATGCAGAGAGTTGAGGGTTGAGAGTTGAGGGTTGAGTGAGCCGGACCCTCAACTCTCAACCCTTAACCAAGGTAGGAAGAGCCACCGTGACCATAGCCGTGTTTGGGTCCAGCCTGGTTTCAGCGTATTGGTACGGGGCGGCTACCTACTACCGAGGCATCATCCGCGCGCTCCATGCTCGCGGGCATCATGTCACGTTCTATGAGCCGGATGCCTATGAGCGGCAGCAGCACCGGGACATACCGGATCCAGACTGGGCGCGGGTGGTGGTCTACGCCGGAGAAGGGATGGAGGGCGTCTCTCGGGCGATCGCGGATGCGCGCGGCGCGGACCTGGTGGTGAAGGCCAGCGGCGTGGGCGTGTTCGACGAGTGGCTGGAGGAGGCGATCCTGGAACTGCAAGGGCCGCGGACGCTCGTGGCTTTCTGGGACGTGGACGCGCCCGCGACTCTGGACCGGGTCCATACTAACCCAACCGATCCCTTCCACGCGCTGATCCCCCGCTACGACCTGATCCTCACCTACGGTGGCGGAGAGCCGGTGATCAGCGCATACCGGCGGCTGGGCGCCCGGAACTGCGTGCCCATCTACAACGCCCTCGACCGGGAGACTCACTATCCTGTGCCGCCCGAGACGCGTTTTGAGGCGGACCTGGGTTTTCTGGGTAACCGCATGCCGGACCGCGAGGGGCGCGTGGACGAGTTCTTTGTACGCGCCGCCAGCGAAGCGCCGGAGCACAGGTTCCTGCTTGGCGGGAGCGGCTGGGAGTGGAAGTGGTTTCCGTCCAACACCCGATGGATGGGCCACGTCTACACGGCCGAGCACAACGCATTCAACTGCAGCCCCAGGGCGGTGCTCAACATCAGCCGGGAGAGCATGGCGCGATACGGATTCTCACCGGCCACACGGGTGTTCGAGGCGGCCGGCGCGGCCGCGTGCCTCATCACGGACGAGTGGGCCGGAATCGATCAGTTCTTTGAGCCCGGCAGCGAGATCCTGGTGGCCCGGAACGGGGCGGAGGTGGCCGAGCACGTGAAGTCGCTCACGCCGGAGCGCGCCCATGAGGTGGGCCAGGCCGCTTACCGGCGGGTGCTGTCGGAGCACACGTATGCGCACCGTGCCGCACTCTTTGAGGCGACGCTGGCAGGTGCCAACCAGCAGGAGGTAGCGGGACGCGGTGACGCGGCGACGCGCCGACGCGCCGATTCCGGAGTCGCCCCTGCGGCCGCTCCAGCCTCGCTCGGCTCTCGGATCGGAGGGCCGCAGCACCCTCGCCCACTCGCCCGCTCTGTAGTCCATCGCCGTGAGGGTGCGGGCGGCACGAGGGCGCGGACATGAGAATCGTCATCCTGGGGCTCTCTATCACCTCCTCGTGGGGCAACGGGCACGCCACCACGTACCGGGGCCTGGTGCGCGAACTGTCAAAGCGACACCACGACGTGTTGTTTCTGGAGCGGGACGTGCCTTGGTACGCCTGCCAGCGCGACATGCCCGAGCCACCGTGGGGCCGAACGGAGCTGTATAGCAGCCTGGAGGAGCTGAAGGACAGGTTCACCCCCAAGGTATGGGACGCCGATTTTGTGATGGTGGGCTCCTACGTGCCGGACGGCGTCTGCGTGGGCGAGTGGGTCCTGACGACGGCGCGAGGCGTGACCGGCTTCTACGACATCGATACGCCGGTCACCCTGGCGAAGCTTGGGCGCGGCGACTGCGAATACATCCGACCGGACCTCATTCGCCGCTACGACCTCTACCTCTCATTCACAGGAGGTCCCACGCTGAGGCGTCTTGAGAGGCAGTACGGCTCGCCCTGTGCGCGGCCGCTCTACTGTTCGGTCGATCTGGAGGCGTACTATCCGGAAGAGCGGCCCATCCGTTGGGACTTCGGCTACATGGGCACCTACAGCTACGACCGGCAGCCTCCGCTGGAGCAGCTCCTGCTGGACGCTGCCCGCGCCTGGCCGGATGGCCGGTTTGTGGTCGCTGGCCCGGGATACCCGGAGCAGATCGCCTGGCCGGACAACGTGGAGCGCATCGAGCACCTGTCGCCGGTGTGGCACCGGGGCTTCTACAATGAGCAGCGGTTCACCCTGAATATCACCCGCGCGGACATGGTGCGCGCGGGATATTCGCCCAGCGTGAGGCTGTTCGAGGCGGCTGCGTGCGGTACGCCGATCATCGGCGACTGGTGGGTGGGTCTGGATACAGTGCTCCGTCCCGGCAAGGAGATCCTGGTATCGACGTGCGCTGAGGAGACACTCCACTACCTTCGGGAGATGCCGGAGGACCAGGCGCGGGAGATTGGCCGGCGCGCACGCGCCCGCATATTGCTCTGCCATACCGCCGCTCACCGGGCGAAAGAGCTGGAGGGGCACATTGCGGAGGCAGTGCACGTGCGGCCGGCCCGGCGCCGTGCGCGGAGCAGCCTGGCGACTGCCGGGCGATGAGCGGTTGATGGAGGAATCTGGGGGAGGAGCGGTTAATCGTGATGCGACAGAGAGGTCATTGTGGGACTGGCACCATCGGTTCCTCATCTCGAAAGGAGAAGATCGCTATGCTCCGCCATACTCGAGCCGTACTGCCCCTGGCCGCCCTTTTCGGCCTCACCGCAGCCGGCCCTGTCCTGGCACAGGCCCAGGACGCTCAGGCCACCATCGCCAGGGCGCAGAACACGCTGAACCAGATGGAGAAGGTGCTAGATGAGATTGCCGCCCGCAACGGTGGCGCCACCTCCAGCTCCTCCCCCACGGCCATGCAAGAGAATACGGGCACCCGGCAGCGCAACCCGAACCGGCGCGGCAACCGCAACGGCAACCGCCGCGGTAACCGCAACCGCCACAATCAGCCGCAGCAACCGAACCAGCCGAAGTAAGGACGCTGCGAATCCCCGTACGCAGTACCGATTAGCGGAACGGGAGGGCGATGGTCCGCCCGAGCCGCTCTGTAGATTACGGTCATGCCGTTGCTGCAGAGGTGGTTCGGCAGGAGCTTCGCTCTCCCGTTCTTTGCGTTTTCGCGACGTACGTAGGCCTAATACAGCCCCCGATCCACTTCCTCCCTCAACTCCCGGAACACCTCGGCCAGTGACGCAGGGGTGAAGTGGGCGTTCAGACCGCTGGGGTTCGGCAGCACCCAGACGCGGGTTGGGCCGATTGGCTCCGGTTGCGGGCCCAACGCGGCATCGGGCTCGGCGAAAGCGGTCCTGTATGCGCCCACTCCCAGCACGGCCAGCCATTTCGGTTGGAGCTTCAGCACCTTTTCCCGGAGTCTCTGACCGCCCTCTGCCAGCTCCCTTGCGCTCAGCTCGGCCGCTGAATTAGTGGCGCGCTCCACAAAGTTGGTGATCCCGTATCCGTACCGCAGCAGCTCCCCCTCTTCGTGTGGGGCCAGGAGCCGGGATGTGAACCCGCCTTCGTGCAGAGATCTCCAGAAGCGGTTGCCCGGCCTGGCAAAATGGTGGCCCGTGGCGCCTGAGTAGAGCCCCGGGTTGATGCCGCAGAACAGCACCTTTAGCCGCGGCGCGATGATGTCCGGCACCGTCTTGCCGGCCGCCGCGGCGATCTCCTCCCTGGTTGGTTTCATGATGCCAGATCCAACTGCACCTTGTCATTCCGAAGGAGTGTAGCGACTGAGGAATCTGGCCTCCGGGACAGAGCTGCCAGATTCCTCGCTGGCGCTCGGAATG